>NZ_PSTP01000004.1:136120-214198 GCF_002930935.1 Rathayibacter sp. AY1A2
GCACCGCACCCGGGACCGCAAGGGCGCCCGGGCCGTCTGGTTCGCCGGGCTCTCGGCGCTCGCCCCGGCGCCCTCGACCCCGTTCTCGCTCACCAGCCTGATCCTCGGCGTCACCTCCGTCTTCTTCGGACTGACCGTGATCGCTCCGGCCGCGGGCCTCGTCTTCGGCATCCTGGGCCTGCGGAGGGAGCCGACCGGCCGCACGCTCTCGATCTGGGGCATCGTGCTCAACTCCGTCATGCTCGGCCTCGTCCTGCTGTTCGCGATCGCCGTGCTCGTCGTGGTCGTGCTCGTTCCGCTCGCGGCCCTCGCGTCGGGCAGCGACTACCGCTGATCCGCCGCTTCCCGCGTCCCGCGCCTCCTGTCCGCTCCGGCGGCGGGAGGCGCGGTCGTTCCGCGCCCGCCGAGCGGACGCTCCGCGCCCGCGTCCGCCGCCGCCCCGTGCCCCGGCGATAGGCTGGCCGCGCAGTTCGCGAGCCCCCTGCACCCTCCGGGGCCGCACGACGACAGCAACGGAGCTGGACGTGACCCTCGAACCGAGCACCCTCCCCGACCGCGACCCGGAAGGCAGAGCCCTGGACGACACCGAGACCCCCGCCACGCGCACCGAGAGCGACTCCCTCGGCTCGATGGAGATCCCCGCCGAGGCCTACTGGGGCATCCACACGGCGCGGGCCCTCGACAACTTCCCGATCTCGAAGCGCCCCATCTCGATCTACCCCGATCTCGTCCGGTCCCTCGCCACGGTCAAGCTCGCGGCCGCCCGGGCGAACACCGAGCTCGGCAGCCTCGCCCCCGCCAAGGCCGAGCTGATCGACGCCGCGTGCCGCCGCATCATCGACGGCGAGTTCCACGACCAGTTCGTGGTCGGCGTGATCCAGGGCGGCGCCGGCACCTCGACGAACATGAACGCGAACGAGGTCGTCGCCAACGTCGCACTCGAGATCGGCGGCTTCGAGCGGGGCGACTACGCCCACCTGCACCCGCTCGACGACGTCAACCGCAGCCAGTCCACCAACGACGTCTACCCGACCGCGATCAAGATCGCGATGACCTGGTCGCTGCGCCGCCTGCTCGACGAGCTGGCGCTGCTGCGCGAGTCGTTCTCCCGCAAGGCGGTCGAGTTCGGAAGCGTCCTGAAGGTCGGCCGCACGCAGCTGCAGGACGCGGTGCCGATGACGCTCGGCCAGGAGTTCCACGGCTTCGCGACGACCCTCGGCGAGGACCACGCCCGCCTCTCCGAGACCATCTGGCTGCTCGCCGAGGTCAACATCGGAGCCACCGCGATCGGCACCGGCATCACCGCCGATCCGCGCTACGGCGCAGCCGCGGTCCGCCACCTCAACGAGATCACCGACCTCGACCTCGAGATGGCGCAGGACCTCGTCGAGGCGACGAGCGACACCGGCGTCTTCATGTCGTTCTCGAGCGCGCTCAAGCGCTCCGCGATCAAGCTGTCCAAGATCTGCAACGACCTGAGGCTCCTCTCCTCGGGCCCTCAGGCCGGCTTCGGCGAGATCAACCTGCCTCCGCGCCAGGCGGGATCCAGCATCATGCCCGGCAAGGTGAACCCGGTCATCCCCGAGGTGGTCAACCAGGTCGCCTACTCGGTGGCCGGGGCCGACGTCACGGTCACGATGGCGGCCGAGGCGGGTCAGCTCCAGCTCAACGCCTTCGAGCCGGTGATCGCGCACTCGCTGCTGCAGAGCATCACCTGGATGACGCAGGCCTGCAGGACGCTCCGCGAAAACTGCATCGACGGCATCACCGCGAACGTCGACCGGCTCGAGGCCATGGTCGCCTCCTCGGTCGGGGTCGTGACGGCGCTCACGCCGAGCATCGGCTACACCGCGTCCGCCGCCCTCGCGAAGGCCGCCCTCGCGACCGGCCGCAACATCGCCGACCTCGTCGTCGAGGCGGGGCTCATGTCCCGCGAGGAGGTCATGCGGCTGATCTCGCCGGCGCGGCTCTCGGGCATCGAGGCGATGACCGCGGCGCTCCCGATCATCGACCCCGCGCCGGAGGCGTGACCGCGGCCGCGAGGCGCGCCCCGGCGTAGCTGCGCCAGGGCGCCCAGCGGCGCCCGGCCTCGGCCAGCCCGCGTTCGCCGGCGGGCAGGCCGAGCGCCGCCGCGCCCCGCCGGAGCACGGGATCCCCTGTGAGCAGGACGTCCGGATCTCCGGTCGCCCGCTGCGCCACCTCGGCCGCCGTGGCCGCGTCGATCCCGGGGACCGCCAGCAGCTGCTCGGCGAGCTCCTCCCGGTCGGCGTCGAGCCGCAGGGCTCCCTCGGCGAGCAGCGTGCAGGTCCGCACCAGCACGTCGGCGGATCCGCGGAGCACGTCGGCGGCGTGCTCGGCGATCACCGCGGGGGAGGGGAAGGCGCGTGCGATCGATCCGCTCGCCACGGACTCCGGGAGCGTCGCGCCGAGCGCCGCGACCAGCCGTGCGGCCTCCCGCCGGCCGAGCAGCGCGCGCACCAGCGTCTCGGCCGGATCGACGGAGCCGGGCACGCGGACACCGGGGCGGGCGGCGACGCTCGGAGCGAGTGCGGGATCGGCCGCGAGGGCCTCGTCCACGGCGCGGGCGTCCGCGTCCAGGTCGAGCAGCCGCCTCACCCGGGCGACCAGCGGCCCGACGTCGGCGACGGAGACGAGCGTCGCGCTGCAGCGGACGCTCTCCCCGTCCGCCGCCAGCCGGATCAGCGCCGCGCCCCCGGGCAGGACGAGCGAGCGCGCGTAGCCGCCGGGGGACGCCTCCTCGATGCCCGGGAGCGCGGTGCCGCCGAGCACGTCGAGCACCCCGGGATCGAACGGAGCCCGCACTGCCAGCCGGAGCTCCAGCGTGGTCGCGCCGTCGTGGACGCTCGCCTCGGAGCGCGTGCCGCGGGCCGAGGCGCGCAGGGCCGTCGGGGTCCGCTCGTACACCTCCGCCAGGGTCGCGTTGAACTGCCGGATGCTCGTGAAGCCGGCGGCGAAGGCGACGTCGGACACGGGCAGGTCGGTGCTCGTGAGCAGGAGCCGGGCGGTCTGGGCGCGCTGGGCGCGAGCGAGGGCCAGCGGAGGCGCGCCCAGCTCCTCGCGCAGGATGCGGCCGAGGTGGCGCGCGCCGTAGCCGAGCCGGGCGGCCAGCCCCTCGACCCCCTCGCGGTCGACCACTCCGTCGGCGATCAAACGCATGGCGCGCGCCGCCGTGTCGTCGCGCAGGTTCCACTCGGGGGAGCCGGGGACGGCGTCCGGCAGGCAGCGCTTGCAGGCGCGGAGCCCCGCCTCGTGCGCGGCGGCGGCCGTCGGGTAGAAGCGCACGTTCGCGCGCCGCGGCGTGATGGCGGGGCAGCTCGGACGGCAGTAGATGCCGGTGGAGTGCACGCCGGTCAGGAACCGCCCGTCGAACCGGGAGTCGCGGGAGGCGACGGCGCGGTAGCGCTCCTCGAAGAGCGGATCGGAGTCGGGCACGCCTCGAGCCTCGCACGCGGCGACGTCGAGCAGGAGCGGGAATCGGACACGGGCGTCCGCACCCCGGCCCTCCTCCACGCGCCCGGCGCGTGTCAACCGCCGACAGCGCACCCCGCCCGTGCCCTACTGTCGGCCCCATGAGCGCCTATCCGCCGCCCGCACCGCCCGCCACCGCCCGCCCCTCCGTCGTGCCGACCGTGCTCGGCTCGATCGGCGTGGCGCTCCTCGGGATCCTGCTGCTGCTCGTGCTCGCCTACGTGGTCCTCGGACTCGGCGTCAGCGCCGCGGGGATCTGCGCGGTCATCGCCCTCGTCCCGCTGACCGTGGTTCTGCTGGGCGTCCGCTGGGTCGACCGGTGGGAGCCGGAGCCCGCGCTGGGCCTGTGGTTCGCGTTCCTCTGGGGTGCGGCCGGATCCGTCGCGATCGCGCTCCTGGTCGACCTCGGCGTGCAGATCGCCGTCTACGCGTCCGGGCAGCAGCCGAGCGGATCCGACTTCGTCGGCGCCGTGATCCAGGCGCCGCTGGTCGAGGAGACGGCCAAGGGGATCGGCGTCCTCCTCGTCCTGCTGATCTGGCGCCGGACCTTCGACGGACCCGTCGACGGCATCGTCTACGCGGCCGTCGTCGCCTCCGGGTTCGCCTTCGTCGAGAACATCCTCTACTTCGGCAGCGCGCTGGTGGAGGGCGGTCTCGGCTCGCTCGCCGTGACCTTCTTCCTCCGTGGGGTGCTCTCGCCCTTCGCGCACGTGCTCTTCACCGCCTGCACGGGCGCGGCCCTCGGCTTCGCCTCGAACCGGCCCGCCGTTGCGCGGCTGCCCATCGCCCTGCTCGGGCTGGCGCTCGCCGCGTTCCTGCACGCGCTCTGGAACGGCTCGTCGTTCCTGGTGTCCGACTGGTTCGGCTTCTACGGCGTGGTCCAGGTGCCGCTGTTCGCGGTCGCCGTGGTCGTGGTGGTGCTGCTGCGCCGGCAGGAGCGGCGCGTGACGCTCCAGCGGCTCGACGACTACGCCGTCGCCGGCTGGCTCTCGCCGGCCGAGGTGCGGATGATCGGCACCGCGGAGGGGCGCCGCACCGCCGCCCGCTGGGCCCGGAGCGCGGGAGGGGACCGGCCGCGGGCGATGCGGGACTTCCTCCGCTCGGCGACGCGGCTCGCGCACCACCGGCAGCACCTCCTGCTCGGCCGCGGCGGACGCACCGGAGCGGTCGACGAGCAGGTCCTGCTCGACGAGCTCGTCGCCCGCCGGGCGGTGCTCACCCGCTGAGCCGGGGCCGCCCCCGCTCAGCCCCGGCGCGCTAGGCGGAGGCGCTGCGCACGCGGCGCTCGCCGGCCGTCACGGGCACGCCGAGCCGGTTCTGCGCGGGCGGCAGCGGGCAGTTGTAGTGGGGCGAGAAGCCGCACGGCGGGATGTAGGCCCGGTTGAAGTCCAGGAGCACCGGACCGGGGGTGCCCGCGTCGGCCGCGCCGCCGATCCGCTGCACGACGAGGAAGCGGCCGACGGGGTAGCTCGCGAGCTCCGGGTCGTCGCTGCGGTTGGTCGGATCGCCGAACGGGACGAGGAGCGTGCCGCCGTCGTCGAACGCCGCGACCGTGTACTCGCGGGCGCGCCCGTCGTCCACGAGCGAGAAGGTGATGTCGCCGGGCACGACGAGCTCGCGGGTGGCGCCGTTGTCGCGCAGGTGCTCGAACGGGACGGTGCGGTCCTCGGCGACCGGCTCGAACCACGCCTCGAGCACCCAGGCGGCGTCGAACGGGAAGGTCTCGATGGCGTCGAAGGAGCGGATGCCGTCGGAGGCCGCGTCCCAGACGCGGTAGCCGTACTCCGGCTCGCCGGTGTCGAGGTTCTCGCGGCGCATCCGCGTCAGGGTCGCCGAGGGGCCGTAGCCGGCCAGCGCCTGCTCGTCGTCGATGCTCTCGGCGGGCTCGAGCCAGCGCGTCTCGACGAGGGCGAGATCGCCCCGGGGTCCGGTGACGCGCTCGACGCGTCGGGCGAGCCACGACTCCCAGCCGGCGCGCGCCGACTCCGTGAGGTCGATCGAGGCGCGGGAGGGGGCGGTGACGCTGCTGCTCGGAGTGGCCATGGAGCGTGCAACGCGGGGCCGTCCGGTTCTCTTCCCGGTCGATGACCGGACGGCGGACGGCTCCCGCGAGAAAGAGCTCGACGCCCTGCGGCAGCGGCAGGGCCGGCTGCTCGGACGGGGCGTCGAGCTCTTCGTGAGAGAGAGGATGCTCCTCCGCGGCGCCGAGCGCAAGAGGCATCCGGATCCCGCTGTCGGGACGGGCCGCTTCGGATCGCTCGGTAGACTGGACCGCCTGTTTTCCCGCGGCCCCCGGAGCGCATCCCGCGCCTCCCGGCCCGCGGCGGCGGACCCTCGGAAGGCGGACGATGACGGACGGCAGCACTGTGCAGGCCACCGAGCTCTCTCGGGAGCGCGACTACGTGGCGGCGCTCTACGCCCGCCTCGACGAGCTGATCGCCCAGGCCCGCGAGGCTCTGGACACCGTTCGCATCGAGAGCGTCGGCGGCAACCACCAGAGCCGCTCCGAGCGCGACGCGTACGCGCGGCTCTACGAGGACCGCATCCGCTCGCTCACCGGCGCCGACGACCGGCTCGCCTTCGGCCGGCTGACGCTCGCGGACGCCGACGCCGAGCACCGCTACATCGGCCGGATCGGCCTGAGGGACGAGGAGCAGGACACGCTGCTGCTCGACTGGCGCGCCCCGCAGTCGGCCGCGTTCTACCAGGCCACCGCCGCCCGGCCGATGGGGACGCGCGCCCGGCGCCACCTCACCACTCGGGGCCGCGAGGTCCTCCGCTTCGAGGACGAGGTCTTCGACGAGGAGCTGCTGCGCGAGGGCACCGTGCTGCAGGGCGAGGGCGCGCTCATGGCGGCCCTCGGTGCGCAGCGCACCGGCCGGATGCACGACATCGTCGCGACCATCCAGAGCGAGCAGGACCGCATCATCCGGTCCGAGCTGCGCGGCGTGCTCGTCGTGCAGGGCGGGCCGGGCACCGGCAAGACCGCCGTCGCCCTGCACCGGGCCGCCTACCTCCTGTACTCCTACCGAGACCGCATCGCCTCCTCCGGCGTGCTCGTGGTCGGCCCCTCACGCTCCTTCCTCCGCTACATCGAGGCGGTGCTGCCCTCGCTCGGTGAGACGGGCGTCGTCCTCTCGACGCTCGGCCAGCTCTACCCGGGCCTCGACCTCGTCGAGGAGGACGTGCCCGCGGTCGCCCGCGTGAAGGGCTCGGCGCGGATGGCGGAGCTGCTCAAGCGCGCGGTCCGCTCCCGCCAGACCGTCCCGGCCGAGACCCAGGTGCTCGACGTCAACGGCGAGAAGCTCCGTCTGGAGCCGCAGGACGTGGAGCGCGCGATCACCCGGGCGCGCGACACCCGCAAGCCGCACAACGAGGCGCGCGTCTCCTTCGTCAAGACGCTGCTCTCGCAGCTCACCCGCCAGCTCGCCGATCAGCTGCGGAGCCACGGCAGCACGGTCGACGAGGCCGACGAGGCGGTGCTGCGCGAGGACGTGCGGACCGCCCACGACGTCCGCGTCGCTCTCAACACCGCGTGGATCCCGCTGACCCCCGAGAAGCTGCTGCAGGACCTCTACGCCCGTCCGAACTGGTTCGCGACGCTCACGCCGCGCTGGAACGCCGCGCAGCGCTCCCTCCTCCGCCGCGACCGCGACGCTCCGTTCACGGTCTCCGACGTACCGCTGCTCGACGAGGCCGCGGAGCTGCTCGGCGCCTACGACGACCACGCCGACGCCTCGAAGAAGGCCGAGAAGGAGCAGCGCAAGCGCGACGTCGAGAACGCGGAGGCCGCCATCCGCAACATGGGCGTCGACGGCCTCGTCAATGCCAAGGACCTCGCGGCCGGCTTCGCCGAGCGCTCGGTGCTCGGCACCACCGCCGAGCGGGCCGCGGCCGACCGCACCTGGACCTACGGGCACGTCGTGGTCGACGAGGCGCAGGAGCTCTCGCCGATGCAGTGGCGGGTGCTGCTGCGCCGCTGCCCGATGCGCTCGTTCACGATCGTGGGCGACGTCGCGCAGGCGTCCGGCGCCTCCGCCGCCTCGAGCTGGGACGCCGCGCTCCGCGACACCTTCGGCCGCCAGGGCCGGGGAGTGGAGGCGGCGCCGTGGCGCCTGGAGGAGCTGACGGTCAACTACCGCACGCCCGCGCAGATCGTCGCCTTCGCCGAGCGGACGGCGCGCGAGAACGGGCTGGAGATCACGCCGGGGGAGGCCGTGCGCTCCACCGAGTGGCCGGTGCAGACGATCCGCGACCGCGGCGACGCGAGCCTCGCCGAGCGGGTGCTGGGGGCCGTCGTCGAGGACCGGGCGATCGAGGCGGAGGGGACGCTCGCGGTCATCGCGCCCGACGACGACCTCGCCCCGATCGCCGAGCGCCTCGAGGAGCGGTTCGGCCGGGAGGTGGGCCGCGGAGCGACCGGGCTCGACCGCGCGATCGCCGTGCTGTCGACGAACGACGCCAAGGGGCTCGAGTTCGACTCCGTGATCATCGCCCGGCCGCGCCTCATCGCGCAGACCGGCGAGCGCGGCGCCGCATCGCTTTACGTCGCGATGACCCGGCCGACGCAGCGCCTCACGCTCGTGGAGTGAGTGCTCGCAGCCCGCTCCCAGACTCCGCTCCCGAGCGCCGTAGGATCGAGGCATGAGCAGCGAGAACCTGACCAAGCCCGAGGTCGACGCCCCTGAGGGCCCGGCCCCCGACACCCTCGTCGTCGAGGACATCGTCGTCGGCGACGGCGCCGAGGCGCAGCCCGGCTCGACCGTCGAGGTCCACTACCTCGGCGTCGAGTACGACACCGGCGAGGAGTTCGACTCCTCCTGGAGCCGCGACCAGTCGATCAACTTCCCCCTCAACAACCTCATCCGCGCCTGGCAGCAGGGCATCCCGGGGATGAAGGTCGGCGGCCGCCGCAAGCTGATCTGCCCGCCCGCGCTGGCGTACGGCCCGGCCGGTGGAGGGCACCCGCTCTCCGGCAAGACCCTGATCTTCGTGATCGACCTGCTCGGCACCGAGTAGCTCCGAGCACACGACGAAGGCGCAGCTCCTAACGGGGCTGCGCCTTCTTCACGCGGTCGACCAGCTCGCGCCAGGCTCCGTCGAGCTCGGTCTCGCCGAGGCGGACATGGTGCGTCTGCACACGGATCTCGTAGACGAAGCGGTCGGCCCGGCCGGGGGACTCGCCGTCGGCGGCGTCCCAGGGGAGCGAGCCGAGCAGGTCGCGCCAGGCGCGCTCGTCGGGCTGCTGCTCGACGTCGACCCGCCACACCCGGCGGAGGCCGGCGACTCCGCCGCTGCGCGACACGATGACGTCCATGCGCGCGATGCTACCCGCCTCCGCCCTCGAGCGGACCGGCTCAGGCGGACAGCGTCACGCCGACCGTCGTCCAGCCGGTGCGCACGGCGGCCTCGACCTCGGAGCCGGATCCGTAGCGCTCGGCGGCGGCCCGCACGGTGAGCGCCGCGAACGCCTCGAAGTCGGCCGTCGCGGTGAGGACGCCCCCGGTCAGCACGTCGTACCAGACCTGCCCAGCGCGCTCCCACGCCTTCCCGCCGAGGGTCGTCGCCGCCACGGCGAACGCGCGGTTGGGGATCCCCGAGTTGATGTGCACTCCGCCGTTGTCGTCGTCGGTCTCGACGTAGTCGGCCATCGAGCCCGGCTGCGGGTCGGAGCCGAGGACGTCGTCGTCGTAGGCGGTGCCGGGGGCGATCATCGACCGCAGGGCCGTGCCCTGCACCTCGTCGGTGAAGAGCCCCTCGCCGATCAGCCAGCTCGCCTCGTCGGCGCTCTGGCCCGCGCCGTACTGCTCCAGCAGGGCTCCGAACACGTCCGAGACCGACTCGTTGAGCGCTCCGGACTGGCCGCGGTAGACGAGGTTCGCCGTGTACTCGGTGATGCCGTGGGCGAGCTCGTGGCCGATCACGCTCTGCGAGACGGTGAAGCGGCGGAACACCTGGCCGTCCCCGTCGCCGAAGACCATCCGCGAGCCGTCCCAGAAGGCGTTGTCGTAGTCGTCGCCGAAGTGCACGGTCGCGTCGAGCGGGAGCCAGGCGTCGTCGATCGAGTCGCGGCCGTACGCACCCTGCAGGAAGGCCGACATCGCGCCGAGGCCGTCGTACGCCTCGTCGACGGCCGCGTCCCCCGTGGCCGCCTCGCCCTCGCGGCGGACGACCGTGCCGGGCAGGGTCTCCTCGGTCCGCGCGTCCGCGATGGTGCGCTGGAGGGACTGCACGCGGGTGCGCGGCGAGGACGTCGCGGCGGCGGTCGGCGCCCCGCGGTCGGGCGCGGGCTCTCCGGGCCGGACGCGCCGGAACGGCACGTCCTGCTCGAGCGAGCGGCTCGCGGCCCGCGCGGCCCGGGCGAAGGCCGGATCGTCGAGGCGGGCGATGCGGACGAGGAGGTACGGCGGCACGACGGTTCGTCTCATGCCCCGATCCTGGCACCGACGTCCGACACGGTCCCGGGCTCGCCCGGCGGGCCCGCATGCGGTAGCGCCGAGCGGTAGCGTGAGCGCGACGAGCGGTTTCCAGCGATCCGGGGCCAGGCCCCGAGGACGACGAGGGCGGACATGGGCATCATCACGCGGGGCTTCTTCGGCAAGAGGGAGACGGACCCGGACCTCCCGCCGGGCCAGCACCTCGAGAACGGCTTCCCCGTCCTCTCGATCGGGCCCACCCCGAACATCCACGAGTGGGCCTTCTCCATCGACGGCGGCCCCGCGGGCGTCCGCCGCTGGAACCGGGAGGAGTTCGACGCGCTTCCGCACGAGGACGTGCACACCGACATCCACTGCGTGACCCGGTGGTCGAAGCTCGGCACCAGCTGGCGCGGCGTCTCGGTCGACACGCTGCTGGAGGGCCTGGAGACGGACGCCGGCTTCGTCATGGCGCAGAGCTTCGGCGGCTACACGACGAACCTCCCGCTCGCCGAGATCCGAGGCGGCAGGGCCTGGGTCGTCACCGAGTTCGAGGGGAAGCCCCTCGCGGCCGAGCACGGCGGCCCCGCCCGGCTCCTGGTGCCGCACCTCTACTTCTGGAAGAGCGCGAAGTGGGTGCGGACGCTCCTTCTGATGCCCGGCGACGAGCCCGGCTTCTGGGAGCAGAACGGCTACCACATGCACGGGGACCCCTGGAAAGAGGAGCGCTACTGGTGATGTGGACGGAGGCGGTGGCCGAGTCGGTCGCGCCGCTCACGCCCACGTCGCGCCTCCTGGTGCTCCGCGTGCCCGGGTGGCCGGGCCACCTGGCGGGGCAGCACCTCGACGTGCGCCTCACCGCGCCAGACGGCTACCAGGCGAGCCGCTCCTACTCGATCGGCGCCCCGGCCGACGGGGAGCGGGTCGAGCTCGCGGTCGAGCGGCTGGACGACGGGGAGGTCTCCCCGTACCTGGTCGACGGCCTCGAAGCGGGCGACCGGCTCGAGATCCGCGGTCCGATCGGCGGCTGGTTCGTCTGGCGTCCGGAGCAGGCGGAGCCGGTGCAGCTGATCGCGGGCGGGAGCGGCGTGGTGCCGCTGATGGCGATGGCGCGCGAGCACGCCCGGTCCGGGAGCGCGGCGCGGATGCAGCTGCTCTACTCGGTCCGCTCGCCCGTCTTCGCCTACTACCGCGAGGAGCTGGCGGCGCTCGCCGAGCTGCCGGCCGCGACGGGCGGAGTCGCGGTGGACCACGTCTTCACCCGGGTGGCGCCGGCGGGAGCGGCGCGTCCGGCCGGCCGCGTCACTCCGGAGCTGCTCGCCGAGGCGGCTCTGCCGGCCTCGCTCGAGCCGACCGTCTACGTGTGCGGCCCGACCTCGTTCGTCGAGGCCGTCGCCACCGCCCTGGTCGAGCAGGGCCACGCGCCCGAGCGCGTCCGCACCGAGCGCTTCGGCGGCGCCTGACGCCATTCCCCGCGAGGCGCCGCGCCCCGGCGGCGCCCCGGGGGGAGGGATCACTCGAAGGAGACGGTGCGGTTCTCGCCGATGTCGGGCTGTCCGCCGGTGACGGCGGCCTTGAGGACCTTGAACAGCACGACCGGACGCGGCTCGTCGGTCGCCCACAGCTCGACGGTCTCGGCCTCGACGCGGATCAGCGCGACGGTCGGGTCGTCCTTGCCGTCGGGGAACCAGCCGGCGACGGCCGGGGACCACAGCTCGTCCACCTTCGCCGGGTCGTGCACGACGGTCGCCGAGCCGGCCACCGACAGGTAGCCCTTCTTCGACTCGAACGCGACGTTGACGCTCGGGTTCGCGCGGATGTCGTCGACCTTGGGCGACGGGTCCTGCGTGAAGAACCACAGTTCGCCGTCGAAGTCGATGTCCTGGGCCTTGAGCGGACGGCTGACGAGCTGCCCGGTGGCGTTGACGGTGGTGAGGAGCCCGATCCCGGCGCTCTTCACCATCTCGGTGATCTGCTCGCGGTCGTCGGAGTCGGCGGGAGTGATGTCGGTGTCGGTCATGGTGCCGACGCTACGCGGACCGTGCGCCGCCGCAAGGGGTGGCGACGCCTCCCCGCGCGTGTCTAGCGTCGAGGCATGGACACCGAATCGACGTACACCGCCATCCTCGACAGCGGAGCGGAGCAGGAGAGCATCCGCCTCGAGATGATCGACGGCTCCCCGCAGCGCTCCTTCACCCGCCTGGCCGACATCGACGGCGAGGAGGTCGAGGTGGTCTGGGAGCTGGAGCCCGACGACGACGGCTTCCACGTCTACCGCCCGGTGCGGGTCGAGGGCCGCGACGACGACAGCGGACTGGTCTCGGACGACCGGCTGACCGACGGCGGCGGCGCCGACGCGGCCTCCGGCGACTGATCCCCGGCGCGCCCGTCCGCCGGCCTGAGCCGAGCGGGCGGGCGCGCTGTCCCATCCGGCTCGAGGGAGACGCCCCTCCGCTCAGGCCGTCGGGTGCAGGGCGTCGTACCCACGGAACCCCGGTCGGAGTCGCAGCACCGCGGCGAGGATCGCGATGATCGCGAGCCCGCCCGCGAGCGGCGGCAGCCAGAGCAGCGCGAGCGAGGCGAGCAGTCCCGTGTAGAGGTCGCCGACCCGCGGGCCGCCCGTCACCACGACGATGAACACGCCCTGGAGCCGACCCCGCATGTTGTCGGGGACCGCGGTCTGCAGCATCGTCTGCCGGAAGATCGAGCTGACGTTGTCGGAGGCGCCCGCGCCGGCCAGGGCGACCGCCGCCAGCGCGATGAGCACCGCGTTCGGCGCCGACGCGTCGTGCTGCACGAATGCGGCACCGAGCAGGACCGCGCCGAACGCGACCACGAACGCTCCGTACACCTGGATCGAGCGGCCGATCGCGAGGCCCTGTCGGCGGACCCCGGTGAGCCGGCCGGAGAAGACGCCGCTGATCAGCGCCCCGACCGCGAACGCGGCCGTGAGGGCGCCCACCGTCACCGCGCCTCCGCCGAGCAGCACGGCGGCGGCGGCCGGGAAGACCACGCGCGGCTGTCCGAAGGTCATGGCCACGATGTCGACCAGGAAGGACATCCGGATGTTCGGGGCGCCCTTCAGGAAGCCCAGGCCGTAGCGGAGGGACTCCAGCCCCGGCCGCTGCCGCTCGCCCTCGGGCACGAGCGCCGGCAGCCCCGCGATGCCGAGAAACGCGGCGAGGAACAGCACGACGTCGATCGTGTACGTGATCGCGAAGCCGGAGGAGGCGACCAGCACGCCGGCGAGGGCGGGCCCCACGGTCACCTCGACTCCGCTCGCGATGCCGCCCAGCGCGGCGGCGGCGGGGACCAGCTCGGTGCGGAGCAGCCGCGGAGCCAGCGTCATCCGGGTGGTCACGATCACCGTCGTCGCCACCGCGTTCACGGCGGTGAGCACGTAGAGGGAGAGCGGGGTCTCGGCGCCGAGCCAGGCGAGGGCCGCGATCCCCGCGGTCGAGCCCCAGGCCACGACCGCGGCGAGCAGGAGCACCAGGCGGCGGTCGAACGCGTCGGCGAGCATCCCGCCGTAGAGGCCGGCGATCACGGTCGGGACCAGCGCCACCACGCCGACCAGCGCGACCGCGAGGGTCGATCCGGTGAGCTCGTAGATGTGCAGGCCGACCGCGACGATCGTCATCTGGCCGCCGATGCCCGAGACCACGTTGCCGGCCCAGAGCCGGGCGAAAGCCGGGGACTCGCGGAGGGGGGAGACGTCGAGGACGTGGCTGCGCCGGGGGGCGCGGGGGGTCTGGCTCACTCGCTCCATTCTGCTGACTCCGCCGCCCCGGCGGGCCGCGTCGCGCCGATCCGGGGGCTCAGGGGTCATCCCCTAGGGTGAGAGGCATGAGCACGTCATCCGACGGCGCGCCCGGGCGTCAGGGTCCTCCTGCCCCGCGAGCAGCCGGAGCCGCCCCCTCGCGACGCTCGATCCGCACCGCCGCCGAGGCGGGCGCGCGTCGCGCGGCGGCCGCCACGGGCGGTCGGCGCAGCTCCACGGGCGGCGTCCGCGCCGGAGCCGCTCGGACCGGTGCCACGGCCTCGGGAGCTCGCGGGTTCCTCCGCCGCTACGGAGCCGGGATCGTCTCGGTCCTCCTGGCCGTCCTCGCGGTCCCGCTGTCGTTCTTCGTCTGGTACGCCCTGATCTCGCTCGGCGCCTACCCGGGCGACCAGGCCGTCAGCGACCTGCTGGTCGGCGTGCTCTACACCGCGCTCGTGCACGCGGTCCTGCTCGCCGGGATCCTGCTCGCCGTCTCCACCCTCCGCGCCCGGCGTCGCGAGAAGCGCCCGCCGATCGCCGGCTGGATCGGCGTGGTCCTCAACGTCCTCGTGCTCGTCTACTGGCAGCTGCTGGTCTCGCCGTGGCTCGTCGTACTCTGGAACCGGGCCACCGGCTCCTGATACCGCCCTCCCTCTGGTAGAGTCGTCCGGTTGCCGTTCGACGGCCGCGGATCAAGAGAGCCCACGCATCAGGCGCCGGGCACCGCGCAACGAGAGAGAGGGGATCCCATATATGGCACTCGAAGCAGATGTCAAGAAGGCGATCATCGAAGAGTACGCGACCCACCCCGGTGACACCGGATCCCCCGAGGTGCAGGTGGCCGTCCTGACCAAGCGGATCAAGGACCTCACCGAGCACCTCAAGGAGCACAAGCACGACCACCACTCGCGTCGTGGTCTGCTGCTGCTCGTGGGTCAGCGTCGTCGACTCCTCGGCTACCTGTCGGATGTGGACATCAACCGCTACCGCTCGCTGATCGAGCGTCTCGGTCTGCGCCGCTAGCTCCTCCCGGAGCAGGGCGCGGTCTCGATGACACCGCGAACTTCTTGCCGAACGGGCCGTCCTCCTCGCGGAGGGCGGCCCGTTCGCGTTCCCGGGCGGACGAGGCGCGCGGCGCCGGTCAGGGCAGGGGAGCGGGGCGGTCGACCCCGCCCCACGAGTAGCCGCTCGAGGCCGAGAACCAGTCGGCCGCGGCCCGCTGGAGCGCCGTGTCCTCCTCGGGGCGGCCGGGAGCCTCCACGGCGTCGACGAGCCCGGGCAGGGCGATCCGCCAGGCCGCCGCGCTGCGCTGGGCGCGGCCCCAGTCGCGCGCGCACACCGGGTCCTCGGCCGCCGCGGCGAGAGCCCGCGGCGAGGTCACCCGCCAGCCGGTGTCCGACTCCGCGACCACGACCGCGCAGGTGAGCGCGGCGCCGCGGATGATGCTGTCGGGACCGGCGGAGGGGCCGATCGCCTGATCCTGAGCCGCGACCACCGCGGTGAGCGCGAGCTGCAGCCGGGTCGAGGGCTCGTCGGGCCGCGGTCGGATCCTCCCCTCGCCGGCGGAGACCGAGGCCGCCGATCCGGGTGCGAGGAGCAGCCCGGAGGAGGACTGCGACGCGTGCAGGCTCAGCAGACCCGTCACTCCGTCCGTCCCGCTCGTCACGCCCCGCACCGAGGAGTCGCCGAGACTCCAGACGACGGGGGTGCGGTTGTGGATCGTGAGGCGCCGGTGGTCCTCGTCGAGGCAGGCCACGAGGTGGCCGGCCGGCACGCCCGCTCCGCCCTCGAAGGCGGACGAGGCGGCCAGCAGCTCCCGGGCGTCGTCGCACTGGGCGGGGGCGTCGGAGGCGGCGGCGGCCTGGTCGGCGACCGGCGCCCAGGGGGCGAGGGAGCCGTGCACGCCCGCGACCGCCGCCGTGGTGAGCGCCGCGGCGGCGAGGAGGAGGACCACGCCGCGCCTGCCCATCCTCCGCACCTCCTGGTCGGAGGCTAGCCCGGCACGGGCGCTCGGGCCAGCGCCGCGAGGGGCCCTCGAAGCGTCCGGCAGGAATTCTTTCGAGGAATCTCAGACCGGGTGCATCCGAGGAGGCGCCTCGGGCGGAAGTAGTGGTGAAGGCCCTTCTCGACCACCCCCCGACCCCTCGCGGGTCCCATCGTGAAAGAGGAACACCGTGACCACCTCCCGCTTCTCCCGCAGCCTGCTCGCCGGTGCCTGCATCGGAACCCTGGCCGTCGTCGGCATCGCCGCCACGCCCGCCGCCGCCGCCGACGCCGACTCGGCCGACCTCTCGGTCCTGCACGCCGTCCCCGACACCCCGGTCGACGTCTACGTCGACGGCAAGCTGACGCTCGACGACTTCACCCCCGGCTCGCTCGCCGGCCCGCTCGACCTCCCCACCGGCACCTACAAGGTCGCCATCACGGCCTCCACCGCCGCGGACGCCAGCGCCCCCGTGATCGGCCCGATCGACATCAGCCTCGAGGCGGGGAAGAGCTACACCGTCGCGGCGCACCTCAAGCCCGACAACACCCCCACCGCGACCCTCTTCACCAACGACATCTCGAAGACCGCCGCGGGCGAGGGCCGGCTCACGGTCCGCCACATCGCCGCCGCTCCGGCCGTGGACATCCTCGCCGGAGGGTCGCCCGTCCTGACGAACGTGACGAACCCGAACGAGGGCGTGCTGAACCTCGCCCCGGCCACGATCTCGACCGTGGTCGCCGCGACCGGGACCACCGCGCCGGTCATCGGCCCGGCCGACGTGCAGGTCCAGGAGGGCGTGAACACGATCGTCTACGCCTGGGGCAGCCTGGAGAAGGGCAACCTCGCTCTCGCGACGCAGACCATCGACGGACTGCACTCCTCGCCGTCGGGCGTCCCCGCCGGTGAGGCCGGCCTCGCCGCGGACAACCGCCCCGACGCCGCCGCGGGCTGGTGGGGCGGAGCACTGCTCGCCGCCCTCGCCGCCGCCGGCGCCGTGCTGATCGGCCGCCGCACCGCCGCCTCGCGTCGCTGACCCGAGGAACCGACCGCCGGGTCGGCCGTGCTGGAGCGCGGCCGTCCCGGCACCCCCGACCACGACCCAGGAGGACGCCATGAGCCGGAGCCCCTTCCCTCTGCGCGTCCTCGCCGTGGTCGGGCTGATCGTGGCCGGTGCCGGTCTCGCCGGATGCGCGGCGCAGGAGTCCCGGGTGGAGCCCGCTCCCGCCGCCGTCTCCTCGGCGCCCCAGCAGCCGGTGCCGGCCACGGTCCCCTCCTCGCCCACGGCGGCCCCGCCGGAAGCGGTGCCGTCCGTCCCGGTGGCGGACGCCCGGCTCGGCGCGACCCCCGCCCCCACCGCGCTCGCTCCCGAGCGGCTC
The DNA here is from genome assembly GCF_002930935.1 of Rathayibacter sp. AY1A2. NCBI lineage: Bacteria > Bacillati > Actinomycetota > Actinomycetes > Micrococcales > Microbacteriaceae > Rathayibacter > Rathayibacter sp. AY1A2. The sequence goes on from NZ_PSTP01000004.1 coordinate 153,149, forward strand.
GTCGTCGAGGGGCTCCCCGTCGACATGGCCGTCGAGCCGGTCGGAGTCGCGGACGACGGCACGATGGAGCTCGTGCCCGACACGCAGGTCGCCGGCTGGTACCGCTTCGGCGCCGGCCTCGACGAGCCGGAGGGCACGGTCGTGATCGCCGCGCACGTCGACTCCCTCGCCTACGGCCTCGGGCCGTTCGTCGAGCTGAAGAAGGCGGTCCCGGGCCAGACCGTGACCCTCACCGGCGCGGACGGCGCGGAGAGCGCGTACACCGTCTCGACGGTGGAGACCACGGAGAAGACCACGGTCGACCTCTCGGCCGTGTTCGCCGCCGACGGACCGCCGCGGCTGGTCCTGATCACCTGCGGCGGCGACTTCGACTACGACACCCGCCACTACCTCAGCAACGTGGTGGTCACGGCCGTCCCGGCCGGCTGATCCGCCCGCCCGAGCCTCAGCGACGTACGATGAGCCTCGCAGCGCCGCACGCCCCCGGGCGGCAGCGCTCCCCGCAGCCCTGGAGGGATCCCCTGATCGAGACCATCGAGCCCGCCGACGGCGCCGAGGCCGACAGCGCTCTCGTGGCCCGGCTCGGCCGCCGCTTCGCCGCAGGGGAGGAGGCGGCGCTCGCCGAGGCGTACTCGCGCTGGTCGCCGCTGGTCTTCACGCTGGCGCTGCGCTCGCTCGGCGACCGCGGCGACGCGGAGGACGTGGTGCAGCGCGTGTTCGTCTCGGCCTGGACCTCGCGCTCGGGCTTCGACCCCGGACGGGCGGCTCTCGGAGCCTGGCTGGTCGGGATCTCCCGGAGGAGGATCGCGGACGCGCACGAGGCCCGGGCGCGCGAGCGGAGGCTCACCGAGGCCCTCGTCGCCGTCACCCCGGTCGAGGAGGGGGAGGCCCCTGTCGACCTCGAGGCGCGGATCCTGATCGCCGACGAGCTGGCCCGCCTGGATCCCGTCCCCCGGCGGGTGATCGGCCTCGCCTTCTACGAGGACCTCACCCACACCGAGATCGCCGAGCGCACCGGCCTGCCGCTCGGTACCGTCAAGAGCCACATCCGCCGCAGCCTCGACCGGCTCCGCTCCCGCCTGGAGGTGAGCAGCACATGACCCACCTCGATCCCGACGAGCTCGCCCTGCTCGCCCTCGGCGAGCACTCGAGCGACGCCGAGCAGGCCCACCTGCGCGACTGCCCCGACTGCGCCCGGCAGCTGGTCGAGCTCGGCCACGCCGCGGGCCTGGGCCGTGCGAGCCGTGCTGTCGAGCTGGAGGCGCCGCCCGCGATCGTCTGGGACCGCATCCGCGAGGAGCTCGCCCTCGGCGACCTCGGGCCCGGCGCCCTTCCGTCGTCGGCGGCTGCCGTGCCGCCTCCGCTCGCACTTCCCCGGGGACGGCACCGTCCCGCGCGCCGCCGCCGGCCCCGCGCTCTGAGCGCCGTTCTGGCAGCTCTCGGCGCGCTCGTCATCGGGGTCGCGGGCGGAGCCTGGTGGCAGGCCTCGCGGAGCGACGACACCGCCGCCGTCGTGGCGCGCGCTGATCTCGCCGCTCTCCCCGACTGGCAGGGAGCGAGCGGAACCGCCGAGCTGGAGGACGCCGACGGCACCCGCCGCCTGCACGTGCACCTCGATGCGCAGAGCGCGGACGACTCGTACCGGGAGGTCTGGCTCCTCGCCGCCGACGCCTCCGGGCTGGTCGGGCTCGGCGTGCTCGACGGGACCGACGGCGTCTTCGCCGTGCCCGATGACGTCGACCTCGCCGAGTTCCCGCTCGTGGACGTCTCCCAGGAGCCGTTCGACGACGACCCGGAGCACTCCGGCGACTCGATCGTCCGCGGCCCCCTGCGCGAGGGCTGAGGCCTAGGCCGAGCGCTCCGCCAGCACGGCCGTGAGCGCCTGCACCGCGGCGGAGGGGCGCGGCGCCGTGCAGACCGAGAGCTCCCAGACCAGCCCCGGCCAGTCGAGCGCGAGGGCCGTGACGCCCTCCAGCGGCTCGACGCCCGCGCGCGGCACGATCGCCGGACCCAGCCCCGCCTGCACGAAGCGGGGGATCCCCGGCAGATCGGCGACCTCGGTGGCCACCCGGCGCGACGCCCCGGCCTCGCGGAAGGCGAGGTCGACGGCGACCCTGTTGCCGAAGCCGGCGGGCGTGTCCACGAAGGTGAGCCCGTCGAGGTCCTGCGGGGAGGGCGGTCCCGCCGCGGCGAGCGGATGCGCGCTCGCCACCAGCAGGACGTAGTCGCTGCGCACGAGCCGCGTCACCGCCAGGCCCCGCAGCTGCGTCGCCGGCAGTGCCAGCAGAGCGGCGTCGAGCAGGCCGCGGCGCAGGTCCTCGGCGAGACCGGTGGAGCCGGTGGTCGAGGTGCGCAGGAGCAGGTCCACCAGCGGGTGCCGAGTGCGGAAGACGCCGAGCGCGCCGGGCAGGTCGACGAGGTCGAGGGCGGAGAAGGTGCCCACCCGCACCCGCCCGCGGAGCCCCGCCGCGTCGTCGGCCGCGAGCGAGCGCATCCGGTCGAGGCTGTCGATCGCCGATCGGGCCGAGGGCAGGAGCGCCTCGCCGACCGCGGTGAGCGCCACCCGCCGGGTCGAGCGGGCGAACAGCGGCGAGCCGAGCTCCTGCTCGAGCGAGCGGATGCTCGCCGAGAGGGTCGACTGCACGACGAACAGGCGCGCGGCCGCCCGAGTGAAGCTGAGCTCCTCGGCGACGGCGACGAAGGCGGCGAGCTGGCGGTCGTCCATCCGCCCATTATCCAGCAGGGACGATCAATCCAACCGAGATCCTCCGTTGGACACGGATGATGGGGCGGAGCACTGTGGACACCGTGACCACCACCGAGCGCTCCCTCCCGTCCGTCCACCGCCGCGAGCTCCCGCACCGCCACGGCTTCTGGGTGATCGCCGTCGCCTTCCTCACGGTGATGGCGTTCTCGACCGTGCCGACACCGCTCTACGCGATCTACCAGCAGCGCGACGGGTTCCCGGCCTTCGTCGTCACCGTGGTCTTCGCCGCGTACGCGGTCGGAGTCGTGGCGAGCCTCTTCCTCGCCGGGCACGTCAGCGACTGGCTCGGCCGCCGCCGGATCCTGCTCGCGTCGATCCTCGTCGAGGTCCTGGCGGCCGCCGTGTTCCTGCTCTGGCCGGACGTGCCCGGGCTGATCCTCGCCCGCCTGCTGACCGGGCTCGGCGTCGGCGCGCTCACCGCGACGGCCGCCGCCCACCTCTCGGAGCTGCGCGCCGTCGCCCGCCCGGAGGAGGGCCCCGGCACCTCCCGCGCCGTCTCCGCCCTCGTCAACATGGGCGGGCTGGCGCTCGGCCCGCTCGTCGGCGGGGTGTTCGCCGTGACGGTGCGCGAGCCCCTGGTCGTCCCGTACGCCGTGTTCCTCGTCCTCCTGGTCGTCCTCGGGATCGGCGTCGCGCTCGTCCCCGAGACGGTCGAGCGGCGCGAGGTCCTCCCGGCCTACCGTCCGCAGCGCCTGGCCGTGCCGGCCGCCTCCCGCGGCGTCTTCCTCTCGGCCGCGGTCGGCGCGTTCGCCGGGTTCGCCGTGTTCGGCCTCTTCACCTCGCTGGCGCCGACCTTCCTCGCCGGGCGCTTCGGCGAGACCTCCCACCTCGAGGCGGGCGCGGTCTCCTTCGGGGTCTTCGCCGCCGGAGCCGTCGCGCAGCTGGTCTCGATCCGGCTGTCCTCGCAGACGGCGCTCCGCCTCGCGGCCGTGGCGCTGACGGCCGGGCTGCTGCTGGTCGCGACCGGCGCCGTGATCGTCTCGGTGTCCGCCTTCATCATCGGCGGGGTGCTCGCGGGAGCGGGCGTGGGCCTGCTCTTCCGCCTGGCGCTCGGAGTCGCCGGCTCGCTCGCCACCGACGAGACCCGCGGCGAGGTGCTCGCGGCCGTGTTCCTCGCCGCCTATCTCGGCCTCGCGGTGCCGGTCCTGGCGATCGGTGCCGCGCTCGCGCTCCTGCCGGCCGTCCCGGTCCTGCTCGGCTTCGTCGCCGTCGTGCTCGTCCTGGTGCTCGCGGCGATCGCCCGGATGCGGCGCACCGCCTGACGCGAGCGGGGGAGGGGCCGCGCGCTGGACAATGGAGGCATGAAGCTCTTCCCGTTCGGACGCGGCGACGCGAACCCCCTCCCCTCCGACGACCGCGGCTCGGGCAAGCTCGACGACTACGACTACGAGCTGCGTCCGAAGTCGCGGCGCGGCGACACCCTCCTCCGCCTCGCCGACTCCCGGCCGCACCAGGACGAGATCGCGCGGGTGCTCGCCCTCGGCGAGGACGAGGTCACGGCCGTGATCCCGCGCCGCACCGCGGAGGAGGAGCGCGTGGACGCTCCGATGCCGGTCCGCCTGTTCGCGGCCCAGCGCCCCTCGGGGCTCGTCGGCCAGGTGCCGCGCGGTCTCGAGAACGTGGTCGAGGCCGCCCTCGCCCGGCTCTCGGAGGCGGGGAGGTCGCCCCGCGTGCCGGCCCGCATCGTGACGGTGAGGGGCGGGCTGCGCGTCGAGCTGCTGATGCACGAGACGCGGGGCTGACGGGCGGAGGGCCCGCCGGGTCGGCGCGGTCCATGGAGGAACCGCACCGCGGCTGATAGCATGAACCGGTTCCGAATCCGAAAGCGACCGCCGGTCGACCCAGGATTCGAGCCACGGAGCAGGCCGGCAGGAAGCTGGTCCTCGGTGGTGGAGTCCCGGACGGCGGCAGCGTGCGACAGAGCGCGGGCCGCCGCGGCACGAGTCGCAGGCGGCACGTCCCGCTCGCGGCACAGGTCGCGACAGCCCGGAGCTCTTCTACTGGTGGCCAGCACGAACGCCCTCCACACGACGGCACGGCGCGAAGCCCTGCCGTGGGATCGTCTCGATTCCTGACCGGACCGCTGCTCCGACGAACGCCGGCGCCCAGAAGGGGCGCCGCTGCAGACGTTAAGGAGACAGACCTCTTGGAAGGTCCTGAAATCACATTCGCCGAAGCCGTTCTCGACAACGGCTCGTACGGCACCCGCACCGTCCGCTTCGAGACCGGCCGCCTCGCGCAGCAGGCTCAGGGCGCCGTCGCCGCCTACCTCGACGAGGACACCATGCTCCTCTCGGCCACGTCGGCCTCGAAGAACCCGAAGGACAACTTCGACTTCTTCCCGCTGACCGTCGACGTCGAGGAGCGCTCCTACGCCGCCGGCAAGATCCCCGGCTCGTTCTTCCGCCGCGAGGGCCGCCCCTCCACCGAGGCGATCCTGGTCTGCCGTCTGATCGACCGGCCGCTGCGCCCCTCGTTCGTCGAGGGCCTGCGCAACGAGGTCCAGATCGTCATCACGGTCCTCAGCATCGCGCCGGACGAGTTCTACGACGCCCTCGCGATCAACGCCGCGAGCGCGTCCACGCAGATCTCCGGCCTGCCGTTCTCCGGCCCGGTCGCCGGCGTCCGCCTGGCGCTCATGTCCGACGGCTCCGGCAACGACCAGTGGGTCGCCTTCCCCAAGGCCTCCCAGCTGGAGAACGCCGTCTTCGACCTCACCGTCGCGGGCCGCGTCGTCACCAACGAGGACGGCTCCTCGGACGTCGCCATCATGATGGTCGAGGCCGAGGCCACGGAGTCCTCCTGGAACCTCATCAAGGCGGGTGCGACCAAGCCCAGCGAGGACGTCGTCGCCGAGGGCCTCGAGGCCGCCAAGCCCTTCCTCCGCGCACTCGTCGAGGCGCAGGCGAAGCTCGCCGCCGAGACCGCGAAGCCGGTCAAGGACTACCCGGTGTTCCTGCCCTACGCGCAGGAGACCTACGACAACGTCGCCGAGCTCAGCTACGACGAGCTCGTCCGCGTGTACCAGATCGCCGACAAGGTCGAGCGGCAGGACGCCGACGACGCCCTCAAGGCGCGCGTCAAGGAGCAGATCGCCGAGCGCATCGCCTCGGGTCAGCTGTCGGCCGAGGCCTACAACCAGGTCGGAGCGGCGTACAAGTCCGTCACGAAGGTGGTCGTCCGCGGCCGCATCCTTCGCGACGGCGTGCGCATCGACGGACGCGGCCTCGCCGACATCCGCCCGCTCGACGCCGAGGTGCAGGTCATCCCGCGCGTCCACGGCTCGGCCATCTTCCAGCGCGGCGAGACCCAGATCCTGGGCGTCACCACGCTGAACATGCTCAAGATGGAGCAGCAGATCGACTCGCTGTCGCCCGTCACCAAGAAGCGGTACCTGCACCACTACAACTTCCCGCCCTACTCGACCGGTGAGACCGGCCGCGTCGGATCGCCGAAGCGTCGCGAGATCGGGCACGGCTTCCTCGCCGAGCGCGCCCTCGTGCCGGTGCTGCCGAGCCGCGAGGAGTTCCCCTACGCGATCCGCCAGGTCTCCGAGGCGCTGAGCTCCAACGGCTCGACCTCGATGGGCTCGGTCTGCGCGTCGACCCTGTCGCTCCTCAACGCCGGAGTGCCGCTGCGCGCCCCGGTCGCGGGCATCGCGATGGGCCTCGTGTCCGACGTCGTCGACGGCCAGACCCGCTACGCGGCGCTGACCGACATCCTGGGCGCCGAGGACGCGCTCGGCGACATGGACTTCAAGGTCGCCGGAACCGCCGAGTTCGTCACGGCCATCCAGCTCGACACCAAGCTCGACGGCATCCCGTCGTCGGTGCTCGACGCCGCGCTCAAGCAGGCCAAGGACGCCCGCACCACGATCCTCGCGGTGCTCACGGCGGCCATCGACCAGCCCGACGAGATGGCCCCGACCGCGCCCCGCGTGATCTCGGTGCAGATCCCCGTCGACAAGATCGGCGAGCTGATCGGCCCCAAGGGCAAGACGATCAACGCGATCCAGGACGAGACCGGCGCCGACATCTCCATCGAGGAGGACGGCACCGTCTACATCGGGGCCGTCGACGGTCCGTCGGCCGAGGCCGCGCGTGCGCAGGTCAACGCCATCGCGAACCCGACCAACCCCGAGGTCGGCGAGCAGTTCCTCGGAACCGTCGTCAAGCTCGCGACCTTCGGCGCGTTCGTCTCGCTCCTCCCCGGCAAGGACGGACTGCTGCACATCAGCGAGGTCCGCAAGCTCGCCGGCGGCAAGCGCGTCGAGAACGTCGAGGACGTCCTCGGAGTCGGCCAGAAGCTGCTCGTCCAGATCACCAAGATCGACGACCGCGGCAAGCTGTCCCTCGCGCCCGTCGTGGCCGAGGAGGCCGAGGCCGAGGCTCCCGCCGAGAGCTGATCCCTCCTGCACGACCGTGACGCCCGTCCCACTCCGGTGGGGCGGGCGTCCGTCGTCGGCGGGGGCATGGGGTACGGTGGCGGGACCGCGCCGCACCGCCACGACCGGAGGACTCCGTGACCGACCCGACGCCGCTGGCCACCGAGCCGGAGACGCCCCTCCTCTCGCGCACCCTGGGTCGGACCGGCCTCCCCGTGCATCCGCTCGCCCTCGACGGCTCCGTCTTCGGCTGGGCCGCCGGGATCGACGACACCACCGAGGTGCTCGACGCGTTCGGCCGCCTCGGCGGCACCCTGATCTCGACCGCGGACCACTACGCGACCGGTCGGAGCGAGTACATGATCGGCCGCTGGCTCGAGCAGAGCGGGCTGCGCGAGCGGATGCTGGTCGCGACGAAGGTCGGCCGGCACCCGGACGCGCCGGGACTCGCCCCGGAGGACGTCCGCATCGCGATCGAGGGGAGCCTCGAGCGGCTCGGCACCCGGATCGACCTGCTCTCGTTCGACAGCGAGGACCCCGGGATCCCCATCGCCGACAGCCTGGCGGCGGTCGCGCCGTTCCTGGCGGACGGCTCGGTCGGCGCCCTGGGCGCCGCGCACTTCAGCGGAGCCGCGATCACGGCGCTGCACGAGACGGCGACCGCGTTCGCGCTGCCGTCGCTCTCGGCCGTCGTGTCGGAGTACAGCCTGATGGAGCGCCGGACCTACGAGACCGACGTCGCCCCCGAGGTGGTGCGGCTAGAGCTCGGCACCCTCGCGCGGCTGCCCCTGGCGAGCGGCTACCTCACCGGCGCCCTGCGCAGCCGCACGGACGAGCCGGAGTCGGCCCTGTTCGAGGCGGGCCTGGACTACGTCGGCCGCCACGGCTCCCGCGTGCTCGCTGCCCTCGACGAGATCGCCGGCGCCCACGGCACGGAGCCCGGCGTGGTCGCGCTCGCCTGGGTGCTCTCGCACCAGGAGGTCTCGGCGGCGATCGTCCGGGCCCGGAACGCCGCGGAGCTCGAGTCGCTGTTCGCGGCGGCCGCGCTCCCACTGACCCGGAGCGACATCGCCCAGCTGGACCGCGTCTCCGCCTGAGGCTCTCGCCGGCTGGTCCGCCGCCGTCGGGCGCCGCGCCCCGCGCCGGGCTCGGAGCGGGGCGCGGCGAGGTTCAGCGGCGCAGGATGCGCGCCTCCCACGGGCCGAGCGTCGACCCGGTCGCACCGGCGACGTTGCCGAGGACCGTCTCGGCAGCCGCCCACTCCTCGAGCAGCGGCACCTCGAGCGGCTCACCGGACACGTTCCCGACGACGAGCAGCTCGCCCGGTCCGGTGCGCGTGAAGGCGAAGAGCGCGGGGTGCTCGGGCTCCAGCAGCGCGAAGCGGCCCAGCTGCACCGTCTCGTCGGCGTGCCGCAGCGCGATCAGCGCCCGGTAGTACTCGAAGACCGACCGCTCGGCGGCCCGATCGGCGGCGACGTTCACCTCGGCGGCGTTAGGGTTGACCGCGATCCACGGCTCGCCGGTCGTGAAGCCGGCCTGGAGGCTGTCGTCCCACTGCACCGGCGTGCGGGCGTTGTCGCGGCTCTGCGCGCGCAGCCCGGCGAGCACGGTCGCCGGGTCCTCGCCGCGCTCGCCGACGGCCTCGGCCCAGTAGTTCAGGGACTCGACGTCGCGGAAGTCCTCGATGCCGGCGAACGGGACGTTCGTCATCCCGATCTCGTCGCCCTGGTAGATGTACGGCGTGCCGCGCTGGAGGTGGAGGAGCGTCGCCCAGAGGGTCGCGGACTCGTAGCGGTGCGCGCCGTCGTCCCCGAAGCGCGAGACGAGACGCGGCTGGTCGTGGTTGCCGAGGTACAGGCTGTTCCAGCCGCGCTCGGCCAGGCCGTCCTGCCAGCGCGCGAGGTTGGCCTTCAAGGCGACCAGGTCCAGCGGCACCGGGTGGAACTTGTCGACTCCGTGGTCGATGCCGACGTGCTCGAACTGGAAGACCATGTCGAGCTCACGCCGCTCGGGATCGGTCACGAGCACCGCCTCCTCGAGGGTGACCCCGGGCATCTCGCCGACGGTGAGGAAGGAGCCCTCGCGGTGCGCGAACACGGCCTCGTGCATCTCGCGGAGGTACTCGTGGAGCCGCGGACCCACCCCTCCGACGATGCCCGCGCCGCCCTGCTCGCCGTCGACGGCTCCGACGTCCTTCGAGACGAGGTTGATCACGTCCATCCGGAAGCCGTCCACTCCGCGGTCGAGCCAGCGGTTCATCATCGCGTGCACCGCGTGCCGCACCTCGGGGTTCTCCCAGTTGAGGTCCGGCTGCTGCACCGCGAAGAGGTGGAGGAAGTACTCGTCCGTCGCCGGGTCGAGCGTCCAGGCAGGGCCGAAGAAGTAGGAGCGCCAGCCGTTCGGCTCGGCGACGTCGAGGCCGGCGCCGGCGGCCGCCTCGAGCTCGCGGCCGGGCTCGGCCGAGCGGCGCCCGCGGCGCCACCAGTACCAGTCGCGCTTCGGGTCCTCCTGCGAGGAGCGGGACTCGACGAACCAGGCGTGCTCGTCGCTCGTGTGGTTGACCACGAGGTCCATCACGATGCGGATGCCGCGCTCGTGGGCCTCCGCGAGGAGCAGGTCGAACTCCTCCAGCGTCCCGAACCGCGGGTCGATGTCCTCGTAGTCCGAGATGTCGTAGCCGTTGTCGTGCTGCGGCGACGGGTAGACCGGCGAGAGCCAGATCACGTCGACCCCCAGGTCGGCGAGGTGGTCGAGCTTCGAGCGGATGCCGCCCAGGTCGCCGATGCCGTCGCCGTTCGAGTCCGCGAACGAGCGCGGGTAGATCTGGTAGACGACGGCGCTCGTCCACCAGGGCGCGGACGTCTCCCGCTCGGGGGAGTCGGAGGTCGGGGCGGCGGTCTCGGAGGGGGTCGGGGCGGCGGAGTCCATGGTCGCGAATCTAGCCCGGACGGCCGACACGGAGGGGCCCGCCGCACCGCTCGCCGGCGCGAGTCGACCCCGCCGGCGGCGCCCGTGTAACGATCTGGTGAACCGTGCGCGACCCGGCGGAGTGGCGGCTCCGGCGCTCGGATACTCTCTCCCCTGGCGGGACCCGAGCCGCCGCAGGGAGAGTGGTGGCGTGCCCAGGGACAGGACCGGCGTCGTCGTGCGGGCTCCCCGTCACAGTGCCGTCCCGCTCCCGCCCGCGGCGTCCCGCGCAGCCTCCTCGAGCGGCGTCCTCGCCGAGACCGGCCCCGTCGAGCCGACCGCCGTCGCACCCTCGCACCGCCGGCCGATGGGCGACTCCGGCCACGACCTCTTCCCCTTCGTGCTCGACGCGGCGGCCCTCGGCCGCGACGACGGTGCCGCGCTGCTCGAGCGCTACGCGGCGTGGGGCGGCAACGGCGTCGTCGTCACCGACTCGAGCGTCGCGGAGGGCGTCGGCGGCTGGCCCGCCGGACACCGCGACCGGGACCGCTTCCTCCTGATCGGCCGCTTCGCCGCTCCGGTCGGCGCCCCCGCGACGCCACGTGCGCTGGTGGACCGTGTCGAGGGGGCGCTGCGCCGCCTCCGCACCGATCGCCTCGATGTGCTGGCGGTCCGCCCCGACGGGGCCGGACGCCTCGACGAGCTCCTCAGCGCTGTCGACGTGCTGCTGGCGCGCGGGCTGGTGCGGTCGGTGGTCGCCTCCGGATTCTCCCCGGAGGAGCTGTTCGAGGCGCGCGTCCTGGCCGCCCACGGGCTGCCCCGCCTCGCCGGCGCGGAGGTCCGCTGGAACCTGCTCGAGCGGCCCGGCTCGGAGGGCGACCTCGGCCTCGTCGCCGCCGGCCAGGGACTCGCCCTGCTCGCGACCGTCCCCCTCGCCCACGGGTTCCTCCGCGGCGCCGAGCGCACCCGCCGCGAGCTCGGCCGCCTGCCCGACGGGGCACTCGCCGCCGCCCACCTCGGGCGCCGCGGACGCCGGGTCCTCGCCGTCCTCGACGCGATCGGCGCCGAGCTCTCGGCCGTTCCCGCCGCCGTCGCCCTGGCCTGGCTGCTCGGCCGGCCGCGCCTGACCGCCGCGACGGTCGCCCCGCGCTCGCCCGCCGACGTGGACGCGCTGGTGCGCGCGGTCTCGCTCGAGCTCGACCCCGGACACCTGGCCGCGCTGGAGCGCGCGCGCCGCTGACCGCGCCCGTCCGCGACGCCCCAGGCACCTCTCCCGCCACGGCGCGACAGCCCGGCTCGGGCCGCCGTCGCGGTGGCCTAGGGTGGGCACGATGAACCACGGAGTCGCACTGCCCCTCGACCAGCCGGAGACGTCAGTCCGGGCCGCAGGCGGATCCACGGTCCGCCGCTCCGTCCTCCCGAGCGGTGTCCGCATCCTCAGCGAATCGGTGCCCGGCGCCCGCAGCGCCACGATCGGCTTCTGGGTCGCCGCGGGTTCGCGCGACGAGCGGCCCGGCCGCCCCGCGACCGCGGGCGAGCCCGCCGTGCCCTCCAACGTCGGCTCGACGCACTTCCTCGAGCACCTGCTGTTCAAGGGCACGCAGAAGCGGTCCGCCCTCGACATCGCCGTGTCCTTCGACTCCGTGGGCGGGGAGCACAACGCTCTCACCGCCAAGGAGTACACCTGCTACTACGCCAAGATCCAGGACCGCGACCTCCCGATGGCGGTCGAGGTGATCGCCGACATGGTGACCTCGAGCCTGATCGATCCGGACGAGTTCGAGACCGAGCGCGGGGTCATCCTCGAGGAGCTGGCGATGGCGGACGACGATCCGGCCGACGTGGCGGGCGAGAAGCTGTTCGAGGCCGTGTTCGGCGACCACCCGCTGGGCCGCCCGATCGGGGGCACCGCCGCGACCATCGGCGAGGCCACCCGGGACGCGGTCTGGGCGCACTACCGCGCCGCCTACCGCCCGCGAGACGTGGTGATCACCGTCGCCGGCGCCGTCGACCACGAGGCGCTCGTCGCGCTGCTCCAGCGGGTCCTCGTCGCCGACGGCTGGGACCTCGGCACGGCGGCCCCGCCCGTCGAGCGGCGCGTCGGCGGCCGTGCGTCCTACACCCGCGGCAGCGCCCTGTCGGTGGTGCACCGCCCCACCGAGCAGGCGAACCTGCTGGTCGGCTTCCCCGGTCTCGCCGCGGGCGACGAGCGGCGGATGACGATGGGCGTCCTCAACTCGATCCTCGGCGGCGGCATGTCCTCGCGGCTGTTCCAGGAGGTGCGCGAGAAGCGCGGCCTGGCCTACTCCGTCTACTCCTTCGCCCCGTCCTACTCGGACGCGGGCCTCTTCGGGCTCTACGCCGCGTGCACCCCGGCGAAGGCGGGGACGGTCGCCGAGCTCCTGCTCACCGAGTTCCACCGCCTCGCCGAGGACGGCGTCACCGACGACGAGCTCGCGCGCGCCCGCGGCCAGCTCTCGGGAGCGGCGGCGCTCGCGCTGGAGGACTCCGACACCCGGATGTCGCGCCTCGGACGCGCCGAGCTGACCTTCGGCGAGTTCGTCGACCTCGACGAGAGCCTGCGCCGACTCGCCCTCGTCGGCGCGGAGGACGTCCAGGCACTCGCGGCAGACTTGGCCCGGGGGCCGTCGTCGATCTCGGCCGTCGGCGCGGTCGACGAGTCGGCCTTCGCCGGGATCGCCGGGATCGAGAGCGCCTCCGCGATCTGATCCGATCGTCGAACGCCCGCTGACCGCGCACCGCCGCGCCGCACCAGGGAGGACCCCGTGTCCCACTACATCTACCTCGTCCGCCACGGCGAGCAGCAGGACGCCGAGCACGGCATGCCGGACGGCCCGCTCTCGGCCCGTGGTGAGCGCCAGGCGAGGCTCATCGCCGAGCGGCTCGGCGGAGTCCCCTTCACCGGAGCGTGGCACTCGCCGCTGCGCCGGGCCGAGGAGACGGCCGCGCGCTTCCAGACGCTTCTGCCGAGCCTGCCGCTCCAGCCGTCCTCGCTGCTGTTCGACTGCATCCCCTCGGGGCCGACCCCGGACATGCCCAAGGCGTTCGAGCCCTTCTTCGGCAGCGTCACCGCGGCCGAGATCGAGGCGGGGCACGCGCAGATGCAGGACGCGGTGGCCGAGTTCCTGGCGCCGTCGCGCGAGGACCGCCACGACCTCCTCATCACCCACAACTTCGTGATCGGCTGGTTCGTCCGCCACGTGTTCGACGCTCCCGACTGGCGGTGGCTGGGCCTCAACCAGGCCAACTGCGGGCTGACGATCATCCGCGTCCGCTCCCGCAAGCCGCCGGTGCTCGTCGTGCACAACGACCTCTCGCACCTGCCCGTGGAGCTGCGCACCGGCCTGCCCGAGGCCCAGCCGTACTGAGCTGCGGGCTACGCTGAGTCGGTGACTACCTCCGTCGCCGTGGTCGGCGCGTCCGGCCGACTCGGCTCGTTCACCTGCTCGCTCATCGAGGCGTCGAGCGAGTTCTCGCTCGTCGCGCGGCTCGGCTCGCGGAGCGATCCCGCCGAGATGCTCGCGGCCGACGTCGTCGTCGACATGACCGCGCCGGCCGTCAGCCAGCAGATCGTCGACTTCGCCGTAGCCAACGGGAGGAAGGTGCTCGTCGGCACCTCCGGCTGGACCGGCGACCGGATCGCGGCCCTCCGGCACAGCGTCGCCGAGCAGCCGGAGGCCGGCGTCGTGATCATCCCCAACTTCTCGCTGGGCTCGGTGCTCGCGACCGCGCTGGCCACCGTGGCCGCGCGCTTCTTCGACGCCGCCGAGATCGTCGAGACCCACGGCGCCCGCAAGGTCGACTCGCCCTCCGGGACCGCGGTCCGCACGGCCGAGCTGCTGCTGCGCGCCCGGGCCGAGCTCGGTCCGGTGCAGGCTCCGCACACCGACCAGCGGGCCCGCGGCCAGCAGGTCGCGAGCGTCCCGGTCCACAGCCTCCGCCTGCCCGGAGTGGAGGCGCGCCAGGAGGTCGTCTTCGGCGGTACCGGCGAGACGGTCACCATCCGGCACGACACCACCTCGCAGGCGTCCTACGAGCAGGGCGTCCTGCGTGCTCTCGACGCGGTCCGGACGACCTCGGGCGTGGTAGTGGGCCTCGACGCGCTGATCGACCTGCGCGCCGCCTTCGACGCCGCGCCTCTCGCCGAGCGGCCGGTCGACGAGCAGCCCGTCGTCGACCGGGCTCCGTCCGGCCAGGCCGCCGCAGCGACGAGCACCCCGTGAGGACCCGCGTCGGCGTCGTCCTGATGGCGGTCCTGCTCGCCCTCTACCTGTTCGTCTGCCTGCAGTACTCCGTCGTCGCCTTCGCCGCGGCGACGGTGCCCGGCATCGTGATGGGCGTCGGCCTGCTGATCCTCGGCGCCGTCGGCGTCTGGGGGCTCGTGCGCGAGCTGCTGTTCGGGCTCCGCGCCGAGAAGCTGGCCCGTCGGCTGGAGGGCGAGAACGCGCTGCCGCAGGAGGTCCTCGACTCGCGGGCCAGCGGGCGTCCGCTCCGGGAGGAGGCGGACGCGCTGTTCCCGCAGTACGCGGAGGAGGTCGACGCGCAGCCCGGGAGCTGGCGCGCCTGGTACCGCCTCGGCCTCGCCTACGACGCCAGCGGCGACCGCAAGCGCGCCCGAGGCGCCATCCGCAGGGCCATCGCGCTGGAGCACGAGGCTCCGGCCTGACCGCTCGGCCGCGACTCGAGCGCGGCTCTCCGGGCGAGAACCGCTCGGGCGCCCGGGATCAGGCGAGCACCCACTCCAGCGCCGCGCCGACCGTGCGGTGGCGGAACTCGAAGCCGTCGTCGAGCAGCCGCTGGGGGACCAGGCGCTGGCTCGAGAGCAGGAGCTCGTGCCCGGCGTCGCGCAGCGCGAGCTCGATGATCTTCTCGGGGACGGCCAGCTTGAACGGGCGGTGCAGCTGCTCGGCGAGGGTGCGCATCACGTCGTTCGCGGTCGCCGGCACCGGTCCGGCGAGGTTCACCGGGCCCGAGAGCGAGGACGTGAGCAGGTGGCGGATCGCCGCGGCCTCGTCGTAGAGGCTGATCCAGGGCCAGGCCTGATTGCCGCTGCCGAGGGGTCCGCTGAGACCGAGCTTCGTCAGGGGCAGGAGCGGCTTGAGCGCGCCGCCGTCGCCGAGGACGAGCCCGGTGCGAGCGGTGACCACCCGCGTGGCCTCGGGCGCGAGGTGGGCGGCCTTCTCCCAGCGGTCGACGACGTCGGCGAGGAACCCGTCGCCGCGCGAGGACTGCTCGGTGAGCTCCTCGCCCGGGCGGTCTCCGTAGTAGCCGACCGCGGAGGCGTTGATCAGCGTCGTCGGCGGGGTCGAGGACATCCGCATCGCGTCGGTGAGGGTCTGCGTGGACTGGATCCGCGAGTCGAGGATCTCCCGCTTGTAGGACGCGGTCCACGGCAGGCGGCTGATCGAGGCGCCGGAGAGGTTGATCACGGCGTCGACGCGGTCGAGCACGCTGAAGTCGAGCATGTGCGAGGTGGGCGCCCAGTGGAACTCGTCCGGGCTCGACGGCGCGTGGCGCACCAGGCGCAGGATCTCGTGCCCCTCGGCGCGCAGCTGGCGGGTCAGCTCGGAGCCGATCATCCCGCTGGCGCCCGAGATCAGGACGCGGAGCCGGGGAGCGGACGCGTCCGGCCGGGCCGAGGGCAGCTCGGACGGCGTCGACACGTGCTCGCCCGGCGTGCGCGCGGCGCGCCGCGGCGAGCCGGAGTCCGTGGTCCCGTCGTGGTCGGAGTGCCGTGCGGATGAGTCGCTCATGGTGCCTCCCGGAGCCGGTCGCGGGCCGCCCGCGAAGCGGACCCAGCCTAGAGCCTCACGCCCGGGAGCCGGCCGAGCGCCCGACCAGGCCGGCCCGCGCGAGCACGAGGTAGAGCTCGCAGCCCAGGCAGAGGCCGAACACGGCGTTGAGGAAGGCGGCGAGGAAGGCGACGGCCGCGGCGACCGGAACCGATCCCGGGACGCCGGCGACGTGCAGGAGGACGCCGGCGCCGGTCACCACCAGGCCGATCAGCTGGGCGAAGCGCGGCGGGCGGGCGTCCTCCCACTCGCGCGGCGGTGCCAGGTGCGGCCGGACCACCCGGCGGAACAGCACCGCCCAGGGGCCGGAGCCGACGCCGCGCGCGGCCGACCAGGCGAAGAGGGCGGCGAGCGCGAGCAGCAGGAGGAAGCCGGGCTGGGAGAGCCGGCCGTCGAGGTCGGCCCGGGCCGCGGCCGCGAGCCCGAGGCCCACGGCCGTGAGGAGGAGTGCGGCGGTGACTCCGGCGGCGACTCTGGGGCCGCGGGGATCGACGGTGCCGGACGGGGGAGTGGCGCCGGTGGTGGAGGGGGAGCGGGTGCTCATCATGTCTCCTGGAGTCGGTCGAGCTCGATGGTCAGGGCGGCCCGGGTCGGAGCGCCGCCGACGCGGCTGCGCGGAACTCCGTCTCGATCGAGCAGGAGGAGCGTGGGCGTCTGCCGGACGCGGAAGCGCGCCGCGAGGTCGGGGCGGTGCGTCAGATCGACGTCGAGGTGCGCCAGCCCGGGCCGCTGCTGGGCGAGCTCCCCGAGCATCCGTCGCACTGCAGGGCACCGCGTGCAGACGTCGGTCGAGAACTGCACGACTGTGGCCCGGGTCCCGAGCACTGCGCCGGGGACGAGCTCGCCGGGGTCGATCGCGGGGTCCTGGCGCGAGGGGGCGCTCGCGACGCGCCCGGAGCGGGCCCGATGGACAGCCCCGAGGACGACGCCCAGCACGACGAGGCCGAGCAGTGCGGCGAGGATCGTCACGGGCTCCATCCGGGAAGCGTAGGTCGGCGCGGGCGCTTCGCGGACGACTGTTTCGGGATGTGACGACGGCCGCGGTCGGAGCGTGGTCTAGGTTCGATCCGTGACCGAACAGAGCAGCCTCAGCGCAGACCCGAGCAGTCCCGTCTTCCGCAGCGATGTCGTCGTCGAGCTGGTCCGCGCGAGCGCCCACGACTCCGACGTGCTGTTCGCGGCCCGCGTCTCGACCCAGGGCGAGAAGACGCTCGCCGAGGCGCTCGACGGCGAGGAGTCCGACGCCGAGCTGCAGCGCAAGCGCGCCCGCGGCCTGATCAACTACCTCATGCGCGACCGCCACGGCTCGCCGTTCGAGCACAACTCGATGACCTTCTACGTGCAGGCGCCGATCTTCGTCTTCCGCGAGTTCATGCGGCACCGCATCGCCTCCTACAACGAGGAGTCGGGCCGCTACCGCGAGCTCCGTCCGGTCTTCTACGTGCCCGGCCCCCGCCGCGACCTCGTGCAGGTCGGCAAGCCCGGCGCCTACTCCTTCGAGCCGGGCACCCCCGAGCAGGCCGAGCTCGTCGCCGAGGAGACGCGCCGCGTCAGCACGCAGGCCTACGAGTCGTACCGGCGGATGCTCGGCGAGGGCGTCGCCCGCGAGGTCGCCCGGATCGTCCTTCCGCTGAACATCTACTCGTCGATGTACGTCACGCTCAACGCCCGCTCGCTGATGAACTTCCTCTCCCTGCGCACCAAGCGCGATGACTCGACGTTCCCCTCCTTCCCGCAGCGCGAGATCGAGATGGCGGCCGAGCAGATGGAGACGCACTTCCAGGAGCTGATGCCCCTCACGGCCGCCGCCTTCACAGCGAACGGCCGCGTCGCCCCGTAGCCCGCCGCCCGGCGAGGACGAGCGGGCCGTCCCGCCCGATCCGCCTGCTGCCGTCCGCGCGGGCGGCTCCGGGAACCTCCTCCCGGCGGCGCGGCGGCGACCCGCTACCCTGGCAGCGTGTCAACTCCGGAGAATCCCTTCGGCCAGGTCCTGGTCGCCCTGGTCACCCCGTTCACCGCCGACGGCGAGGTCGACTGGCCCGGTGTCGAGAAGCACATCGACGACTGCATCGCAGCGGGCGCGGACGGCATCGTGGTCACCGGGACCACGGGCGAGACCAGCACCCTGACCGACCCGGAGAAGATCCGCCTCGTCGAGGTCGGCCGCTCGGTCGCGGGGGGCCGCGCGAAGATCATCACGGGAGGCGGCTCGAACGAGACCGCCCACGCCATGCAGCTCGCCCGTCAGAGCGAGAAGGCCGGCGCCGACGGCAACATGATCGTCACCCCGTACTACAACAAGCCCACGCAGGCGGGCGTGCTCACCCACTTCCGGATGATCGCGGATGCGACGGACCTGCCGGTGATCCTCTACGACATCCCCGGCCGCACCGGCGTGCCGATCCGCTACGAGACGATCCTGCGGGCGGCCAAGCACCCGAACATCCTGGCCGTGAAGGACGCGAAGGGAGATCTCTCCGAGGTCAGCCGCGTGCTCAACCAGACCGACCTGATGTACTTCTGCGGCGACGACGCGAACGTGCTGCCCGAGCTCGCCATCGGCGCCACGGGGCTCATCGGCGTCACCGCGAACATCGCTGCCGCGCCGTACCGCACGATCGTCGACGCCGTGAACGCGGGCGACCTCCACGCGGCCACCCGTGCGCACCAGCAGCTCGAGCCGCTCGTGCGCGCCGTGATGACGCACGTCCCCGGGACCGTCGCCGCGAAGTACATCCTGCACGGCCTCGGCCGCATCTCCTCGCCGCGCGTGCGGCTGCCCCTGGTCGGCCCGGAGGAGTCGGAGGCGGCGCTCATCGAGGACGAGCTCGGCCTGGTCCGCGACATCCCGGGCGTCGACTTCCGCAACTTCCGGCCCGACCGCAACGCCGCGGCCGGCGGCGCCCTCCCGAAGGTCGCCGGCACCACCCGCTGAGCCCGAGCGGCACGTCCCGAGAAAGCACCGCTGGAGAAGGAGGGCGCATGCCCGGTCCCGTGATCATCCCCGCCCCGCTCGCTCCGGGAACGCTCCGGATCATCCCCCTCGGCGGCCTCGGCGAGATCGGCCGCAACATGACCGTCTTCGAGATCGACGGCAGGCTCCTGGTCGTCGACTGCGGCGTGCTCTTCCCGGAGGAGGACCAGCCGGGCGTCGACCTGATCCTCCCGGACTTCACGCCCATCCGGGACCGGCTCGACGACATCGTCGGAGTGGTCCTCACCCACGGCCACGAGGACCACATCGGCGCCGTCCCCTACCTGCTCCGGCTGAAGCGCGACATCCCGCTGATCGGGTCCACCCTCACGCTCGCCCTCGTCGAGGCGAAGCTCAAGGAGCACCGGATCACGCCGTACACGCTCACGGTGAAGGAGGGCGACGTCGAGAACCTCGGGCCCTTCGAGCTCGAGTTCGTCGCCGTGAACCACTCGATCCCGGACGCGCTGGCCGTGTCGATCGTCACCGACGCGGGCTCGGTGCTGCACACCGGCGACTTCAAGATGGACCAGCTGCCGCTCGACGGCCGGATCACCGACCTGCGCGCCTTCGCCCGCCTCGGCGAGGAGGGAGTCGACCTGTTCATGGTCGACTCCACCAACGCCGACGTCCCCGGCTTCACGCCGAGCGAGCGCGACATCGGCCCGGTCATCGAGAGCGTCATGGCCAGGGCGACCCGCCGCGTCATCGTCGCGAGCTTCTCCAGCCACGTGCACCGGGTGCAGCAGGTGCTCGACGCGGCCCACGCCACGGGCCGCCGCGTGGCGCTGCTCGGCCGCTCCATGGTCCGCAACATGCGCATCGCCGCGGATCTCGGCTACCTGCACGTCCCTCCGGGAGTCCTGGTCGACATGAAGAAGTCGGGCGACGTCCCCGAGGACAGGATCGTCTACATGTCCACCGGGTCGCAGGGCGAGCCGATGGCCGTCCTCAGCCGGATGGCCAACCTCGATCACCAGATCGAGCCGGGGGAGGGCGACACCGTGATCCTCGCCTCCAGCCTCATCCCCGGCAACGAGAACGCGGTGTACCGGGTCATCAACGGGCTCACCCGGCTCGGAGCGACCGTCGTGCACAAGGGCAACGCGAAAGTGCACGTGTCCGGGCACGCCGCGGCCGGCGAGCTCCTCTACTGCTACAACATCCTCAAGCCGCTGAACGTGATGCCGGTGCACGGCGAGTACCGGCACCTGGTCGCGAACGCGCAGCTCGCGCGCGAGACCGGGATCGCGGAGGAGAACACGATCATCGCCGAGGACGGCACCGTGATCGACCTGCTCGACGGCAGGGCGACCGTCGTCGGACGGCTCGACCTGGGGTTCGTCTACGTCGACGGATCGTCGGTGGGCGAGATCACCGACGCCGACCTCAAGGACCGGCGGATCCTCGGCGAGGAGGGCTTCATCTCGATCATCGTGGTGGTGGAGGCGGGCACGGGGCGGATCGTCGTCGGCCCCGAGATCCACGCGAAGGGCTTCGCGGAGGACGACAGCGTCTTCGACGAGGTCAAGCCGCGGATCGCGGCCGCGCTCGAGGAGGCGGTGCGGAACGGGGCGAGCGATCAGCACGCGCTCTCGCAGGCCGTCCGTCGCGTCGTCGGCCGCTGGGTCAACACCTCCTACCGCCGCCGGCCCATGATCGTGCCGCTCGTCATCGAGGCCTGAGCCTCCCGGCCGGCGGCCGATCGGCGCCGGCCGTCGCGGCGCGGGTCACCGGCCCTGACGGGGGCGGCGGGTACGGTGGCCTCATGGCGACCAGTACCAAGACGACCTCGCGCGGGCGCGGCAGCGCGACTCCGCGCTCCGGCGCGCCGCGATCCGGCCGGGGCTCGGGCAAGGCGGCCGCCGAGACGAAGACGGTGGCCTTCGAGTCCGCCCCGCGCACCAACCCCGCGGTGCGGCTCTGGATGGCGCTGGCCCACCTCGCGGGCGGCGCCGCGCGCGCCCTCGGTCCCGAGCGGCTGGCGAAGGAGGAGCGCCGCGATGGCGTCCCCTTCCTGCTGCTGCTGCTGGCCGTCGCGGGCGCGGTCGTCGAGTGGTTCCTCGCGACCGACCCGGTCGCCCTGGTGCTCGACGCGTGGAGCTTCGGCGGCTTCTTCGGCCGGGTCGCCTACGTGCTGCCGGTCGTCCTTCTCCTCTTCTCCCTCTGGCTCTTCCGGCACCCCCGGTCCGTCGACGACAACGGGCGGATCGGCGTGGGCGTCATCACGCTGCTCGTCGCCTCCGCCGGCATCTGCCACGCGCACCTCGGCCTGCCGCAGCCCGGCCAGGGAATCGAGACCATGGCGGCAGCGGGAGGCGTCCTCGGCTGGCTGGTGGGCGCCCCGCTCGCGGCGATCGCCACCGTCCCCGGCGCGACCGTGCTGCTGTCGCTCGTGATCCTGCTGTCGCTGTTCATCATCACCAAGACCCCGCCGAACCGCATCGGCGCGCGCTCGCGGGAGCTCTACGGCTACCTCTTCGGCGCCCCCGTGCTCGACGACGAGGAGCGTGCCCGCCTCAAGGCCGAGCGGGCCGCCGCCAAGGCCGCGGCGAAGGCGGAGGCCGAGCAGGAGGAGGACGCGCAGCAGGACGGCGGAGAGCTGCCCTGGTGGCGGCGCACCGAGTCCGGGCGCGAGGACGAGCCGACCGTGCAGACCGAGCTCCCGATCGACTCCTTCACCGAGGTCATCGAGGGCGCCGCGCCCGCTCGCGGCCGCGCGAAGGGCTTCGACACCGCGCTCGAGGAGCGCGACGACGAGGCCCACCCGCCGACCCGCTCCTACGCCACCGAGGTGCTGGCCGAGGCCGAGACCGCCGAGGCGGCGCTCGCCCGCTTCGAGCAGACGGGCGCTCCCCGCGGCGCGACCGGCGTGGTCGACGACGACGCGACCGAGGTCATCCGGCTCGACCGCCTCGACGTGGCGCCCGCCGTCCCGATCCCGCCCGTCATCGAGACCGGCCCGATCGCGCCCCTCGCCGAGGAGGATCCGACCGCCGGCTTCGACTCCTCGTTCGAGGACGACGCGCCGTACCGCCTCCCCTCGGCGGCCGCCCTCTCGACGGGCACGCCCTCCAAGGCGCGCTCGGCGGCCAACGACGAGATGGTCCGCGCCATCACCGAGGTGCTGCAGCAGTTCAACGTGGATGCGACGGTCACCGGCTTCTCCCGCGGCCCGACCGTCACCCGCTACGAGATCGAGCTCGGCCCCGGCGTCAAGGTCGAGCGCGTCACCGCGCTCAGCAAGAACCTCTCCTACGCCGTCGCCAGCAACGAGGTCCGGATCCTCTCCCCGATCCCGGGCAAGAGCGCGATCGGCGTCGAGATCCCCAACACGGACCGCGAGATCGTCTCCCTGGGCGACGTCCTCCGCTCGCCGGCCTCGACGACGTCCACGCACCCGATGACCATCGGCGTCGGCAAGGACGTCGAGGGCGGCTACGTCGTGGCGAACCTCGCCAAGATGCCGCACCTCCTGGTCGCCGGCTCCACCGGCTCCGGCAAGTCCAGCTTCGTCAACTCGATGATCACGAGCCTGCTGATGCGCGCGCGCCCGCAGGACGT
This sequence comes from Rathayibacter sp. AY1A2, assembly GCF_002930935.1. Classification (NCBI taxonomy): domain Bacteria; kingdom Bacillati; phylum Actinomycetota; class Actinomycetes; order Micrococcales; family Microbacteriaceae; genus Rathayibacter; species Rathayibacter sp. AY1A2. Next base: position 175,558 of record NZ_PSTP01000004.1, read on the forward strand.
GCGGATGGTCCTGATCGACCCCAAGCGCGTGGAGCTCACCATCTACGGCGGAGTGCCGCACCTGATCACTCCGATCATCACGAACCCCAAGAAGGCCGCCGAGGCGCTGCAGTGGGTCGTGAAGGAGATGGACATGCGCTACGACGACCTGGCGTCGTTCGGGTTCCGTCACATCGACGACTTCAACGCGGCCGTCCGCGCGGACGAGATCAAGCTCCCGGCGGGCAGCAGCCGCGTCCTCAAGCCGTACCCGTACCTCCTCGTGGTGGTCGACGAGCTCGCCGACCTGATGATGGTCGCCCCGCGCGACGTCGAGGACTCGATCGTGCGCATCACCCAGCTCGCGCGCGCCTCGGGCATCCACCTCGTGCTGGCCACGCAGCGGCCGAGCGTCGACGTGGTGACCGGCCTCATCAAGGCGAACGTGCCCAGCCGCCTCGCCTTCGCGGTGACCAGCGTCACCGACTCGCGGGTCATCCTCGACCAGCCGGGAGCCGACAAGCTCATCGGGCAGGGCGACGGCCTCTTCCTCCCCATGGGCACCAACAAGCCGATGCGCGTCCAGGGCGCCTGGGTCCGCGAGGACGAGATCGCGAAGGTCGTCGAGCACGTCACCCGTCAGGCGCAGCCCGAGTACCGCCAGGACATCACCGTGCAGGCGCAGCGCAAGGAGATCGACTCCGACATCGGGGACGACCTCGAGCTGCTGGTCGCGGCGGCCGAGCTCGTCGTCAGCACGCAGTTCGGCTCGACTTCGATGCTGCAGCGCAAGCTCCGCGTCGGCTTCGCCAAGGCCGGCCGACTGATGGACCTGCTCGAGTCGCGCGAGGTCGTCGGCCCCTCCGAGGGGTCGAAGGCCCGCGACGTGCTGGTCACCGCCGAGCAGCTGCCGGGCGTCCTCGCGCGGATGCGCGGCGAGGACCCGGGTGAGGGGCCGGCCGCGCCGTCCTCGGTCGCCCCGGACCCGTACGCGGATCCGCTGGCCGAGCCGACGGGGCCCGCCGCCACCGACTACCACGACGACGACGAGGGGTCCGGCGAGGACGCCTGGACGCTGACGGGACGCGAGTGACCGTCCCGGTCGCCCGCACTGCGAGGAACGGCGGAGCACGATGACGAACCCCACCGCACCGGCTCCGGCCGCGTCGGGCAACTGGAACCTGCCGAACGCGATCACGGTCGTCCGGATCCTGCTGGCGCCCGTCTTCTTCTGGCTCCTGCTGGCCGACGGGGGGCAGGACGGCGGGATCCGGATCGCCGCGGCGCTCCTCTTCATCGTCGCGATCGCCACGGACGGCATCGACGGGCACATCGCCCGGAGCCGGGGCCTCGTGACCGATCTCGGCAAGCTCCTGGATCCGATCGCCGACAAGGTGCTCACCGGCGCGGCGCTCGTCGGGCTCTCGATCCTCGCGGAGCTGCCGTGGTGGGTGACGATCGTCATCCTGGTGCGCGAGATCGGCATCACCGTGTTCCGGATGGCCGTGCTCTCGGATCGGGTGATCCCCGCGTCGCGGGGCGGCAAGCTCAAGACGATCGTGCAGTCGATCGCGATCTCCCTCGCTCTGCTGCCGCTCTGGGCCGTCCTCGGCGAGTGGGTCCACTGGCTGAACGGCATCACGATGACGGCCGCGGTGGTGCTCACGGTCGCCACCGGGATCGACTACCTCGCCGACGCCGCCCGCCAGAGCCGGGCCGCCCGGTCGACGCGGTGACGGCCGCGCAGCTGATCGCCGAGCTCCGGCGGCGGGGTGTCGACCTCGCCGTCGCGGAGTCCCTCACCGGCGGCGCGCTCAGCTCCGCCCTCGTGGAGGTGCCCGGCGCCTCCGCCGTGTACCGCGGGGGAGTGGTGAGCTATGCCACCGACCTCAAGGACCGGCTCCTCGGGGTCGACGCGCGCGTCCTCGGCGAGCGGGGTCCCGTCGATCCCGGAGTCGCCGTGCAGATGGCGCGCGGAGCGTCCTCGCGGCTCGCAGCCGACGGGCGTCCGACGCTCGGCCTGGCGACGACGGGGGTCGCCGGTCCGGATCCGCAGGGGGACGCGGCCGTCGGCACCGTCATCGTGGCGGCCGTCCTCGGCGAGGACGAGCTCGTCCGTGAGCACCGGTTCGACGGCGACCGCGCCGCGATCCGCGCCGCCTCGGTCGACGCGGCCCTCGCCCTCGGCGCGGAGCTGATCGCCCGCGGCGCATGAGGCGGATACCCAGCCGGGGCCCTTCGGGAATCGGAATGCGCCGCATTGCGGCCCGGTTACAACTGGTGTCGCTCACACGCAAAGTCCAGTCATCCGGTATTAGAGTCGACACCATACGAACCGGGTAGTGAACAGCTATCCGGTTCTCTCGTCCCAGCCCCCCCGATCACCCCCTCCGGAATCTCCGGCGCTCGTGCTCGCGGTGCAGGTGCACGACATGCGGTTGACGTGGAGAAGGAGGGTCCAGTGGTTCTAGTTCGTCAGGAGATCGGCGATGTCCTCAGGGACTTTCGCCTGCAGAAAGGTCGTACGCTCCGTCAGGTGGCGAGCAAGGCGAGCGTTGCGCTCGGCTACCTGAGCGAGGTCGAACGCGGTCAGAAGGAGGCCTCCTCGGAGATCCTCGCCTCTGTCGCCGACGCCCTCGACACCCCCATCTCGGTGATCATGCGCGAGGTCGGCGATCGTCTCGCCGTCATCGAGGGCATCGACACCATCCCCGACACCATCCCGGCAGACATGGTCGCCGGCTTCGACGCGGACCTCGTCACGCAGTAGTCGGATTCCGTCCCCTCCACTCACCGCACCCGTTCCACGCGAAGGGCGCCCAGGCTCCGGCCGGGCGCCCTTCGGCGTTCCCGGGGGAGTGCGGCTTCCGGGCAGCGGCTACCGTGGACGCATGCGCTTGAGCGAGTTCCGGCAGCTGGTGGACGACGAGTTCGGCGGCGCCTACGCCCGTGTCCTGGTCTCGGACCTCGTGCTGACCGAGCTCGGGGGCCGCACCGCCGAGCGCGCCCTCGCGGATGGAGCGGAGCCGCGCGAGGTCTGGCTCGCCCTCTGCCGCGCCAACGACATCCCGGAGGCCCGGTGGCACGGCGTGGATCCGCGGAAGCGCCACCGCTGACGCTCCCGTCGCCGAAGCCGTGTTCGACACGCCGACGGCTCGTGCTCGAATCCGTGTTCGAACGGGTCTAGGCTCCTCCACAGAAGCAGGATCGGCTCCGTCTCCACGGAGTCGCTCTCGCTCGGCCCCGATGTCGGTGGTCGGGCGTACCGTCGGAGACACCTGAACGGACCTGCTTCACCGCCTTGTCGCAGCCGGCCGGCACTGTCACTCCGACAGCCGCCGGCATGTCGCGACAGCCTGTAGGCGACACCACCACGAACACGAGAGCGAGACGGCCATGCCCAGTTCCTCCGACCGCGAGAAGTCCCTCGAGACCGCACTCGCCCAGATCGACCGCCAGTTCGGCAAGGGCGCCGTCATGCGCCTCGGAAGCGACGACCGCGCTCCCGTCGAGGTGATCCAGACCGGTTCTATCGCGCTCGACGTCGCGCTCGGGATCGGCGGGCTCCCCCGCGGCCGCATCGTCGAGATCTACGGCCCAGAGTCCTCCGGAAAGACCACCCTCACGCTGCACGCGATCGCGAACGCGCAGCGCAACGGCGGCATCGCCGCCTTCATCGACGCGGAGCACGCGCTCGACCCCGAGTACGCCAAGAAGCTCGGCGTCGACATCGACTCCCTCCTCGTGTCGCAGCCCGACACCGGAGAGCAGGCGCTCGAGATCGCCGACATGCTCGTGCGCTCGGGCTCGATCGACCTCATCGTGATCGACTCCGTCGCGGCCCTCGTGCCGCGTGCCGAGATCGAGGGCGAGATGGGCGACTCCCACGTCGGCCTGCAGGCCCGCCTCATGTCCCAGGCGCTGCGCAAGCTGACCGGCGGACTGAACACCACGAACACCACGATGATCTTCATCAACCAGCTGCGCGAGAAGATCGGCGTCTTCTTCGGAAGCCCCGAGACCACGGCGGGCGGCAAGGCGCTCAAGTTCTACGCGTCGGTCCGCCTCGACATCCGCCGCATCGAGACGCTGAAGGACGGCACCGACGCGGTCGGCAACCGCACCCGCGTCAAGGTCGTGAAGAACAAGATGGCCCCGCCCTTCAAGCAGGCCGAGTTCGACATCCTCTACGGCGTCGGCATCTCCCGCGAGGGCAGCCTGATCGACTTCGGTGTCGAGCACGAGATCGTCCGCAAGTCGGGCGCCTGGTACACCTACGACGGCGACCAGCTCGGCCAGGGCAAGGAGAAGGCGCGCCAGTTCCTCATCGACAACCCCGATGTGGCCGCCGAGATCGAGAAGCGCATCCTGGTCAAGCTCGGCGTGATCGTCGACCCGAACGCGGCCGTCGAGGCCGCGCCGGTCGCGATCGAGACCAAGCAGCCCGTGCGCAAGGGCGCCTAGCCCGTGGCGGAGAAGGCCGCGGAGGGGGCGAAGGGCCGCCCCGTGGCCTTCCTGCCCTGGGTCGACCGGGGTGCGGCGGGCGACGACGGCTGGGCTCCGGCGGCGCCGGACGCCGACGGGGCCGGGTCGCTTCCGGAGCCGTCCGGAGCCGGGACGCCGCGTACCAGAGCTCCCGGGACGGTCGCAGGCGAGTTGGAAGGCTCCGCCGTCGGGGGCGCCGCGTCTCCGGCCTCCGAGCGGATCGCCGAGCTCTCGGCTCATGTCGCCCGGCGCGCGCCAGCGTTCGTCGAGAACGCGGACGACGAGGACGACGACGACGCGATCGAGGTCCCGGAGGAGATCGATCCCGAGCAGGTCGCGGATCGGATCGTACGGGGGCTCTCCCGCAAGAGCCTCTCGGTCGCCGAGGTCGAGGCGCGCCTCTACACGGAGGGCGTCGCCGAGAAGGACGCCCTCGAGATCCTCGAGCGCTTCACGCGCTTCGGCTACCTCGACGACCTCCGCATGGCGGAGCAGCTGGTCGTCTCGCTCCGTGACCGCAAGAAGCTCGGCCGCTCCTCCATCCAGCAGGAGCTGCGCGCGCGGAAGATCGACCCCGAGGCGATCGCGTCAGCGCTCGACGAGCTGGACGGCGACGATGAGTACCGCACGGCGCTCGAGCTCGCGCGCAAGCGCCTGCCGAGCCTGCGCTCTCTCTCCGACGAGGTCGCCGAGCGCCGGCTCACGGGATTCCTCGCGCGCCGCGGCTACGCCGGCGGACTCGTGCAGCGCGTCGTCCGCGAGACGATCCGCAAGCCGGGGTCGAGCGTCCGCTTCCGCTGACACGGCGGGCCGGGAGCGGTCCGACCGGAGCGTAGAATCCCACACCATGAGCACGCTCGGTACCGCCCCGTCGCCCGTCGCCGAGACCCGGCCGAGGACCTACGAGGTCCGTACGTTCGGGTGCCAGATGAACGTGCACGACTCCGAGCGGCTGAGCGGTTCGCTCGAGGCGGCGGGCTACGTGTCCGCCGATGGAGCCGAGGCCGACGTCGTCGTGATCAACACCTGCGCGGTGCGCGAGAACGCCGACAACAAGCTCTACGGCAACCTCGGCCACCTCGCGTCGGTGAAGCGCCGACACGAGGGGATGCAGATCGCGGTCGGCGGCTGTCTCGCGCAGAAGGACAAGAACGTCATCCTCGACCGTGCCCCGTGGGTCGACGTGGTCTTCGGCACGCACAACATGGGCGCCCTCCCGAGCCTGCTCGAGCGCGCCCGCCACAACGACGAGGCGCAGCTCGAGATCCTCGAATCGCTCGATGTCTTCCCCTCCACGCTCCCCACGAAGCGCGACTCGACCTACAGCGGCTGGGTCTCGATCTCGGTCGGCTGCAACAACACCTGCACCTTCTGCATCGTCCCCTCGCTCCGCGGCAAGGAGAAGGACCGGCGTCCCGGCGACGTGCTCGCCGAGATCCAGGCGCTCGTGGACGACGGCGCGATCGAGGTCACCCTTCTCGGCCAGAACGTGAACTCCTACGGCGTCGAGTTCGGCGATCGCCAGGCGTTCTCGAAGCTGCTCCGCGCGGCGGGCACCATCCACGGGCTCGAGCGGATCCGCTTCACGAGCCCCCATCCCGCGGCCTTCACGGACGACGTGATCGACGCCATGGCCGAGACGCCGGCGGTGATGCCGCAGCTGCACATGCCGCTCCAGTCCGGCTCCGACCGCGTCCTCAAGGCGATGCGCCGCTCCTACCGCTCCGAGAAGTTCCTCGGGATCCTCGACCGGGTGCGCGATCGCATCCCGCACGCGGCGATCAGCACCGACATCATCGTTGGCTTCCCCGGCGAGACGGAGGCCGACTTCCAGGAGACCCTGCGGGTGGTCGAGGCGGCCCGCTTCGCCTCCGCCTTCACCTTCCAGTACTCCATCCGGCCCGGCACCCCGGCCGCGACGCTGCCCGACCAGATCCCCAAGGCGGTCGTCCAGGAGCGCTACGAGCGGCTCGTCGCCCTGCAGGACGCGATCAGCGAGCAGGAGAACCGCACGGTCGTCGGCCGAGAGGTCGAGGTCCTCGTCGCGACCGGCGAGGGCCGCCGCGACACGGAGACGCACCGGCTGAGCGGACGCGCCGAGGACAGCCGTCTGGTGCACTTCGACGTGCCCGAGGGCTCCGAGCAGCCGCGTCCCGGAGACGTGGTCTCCGTCCGGGTCACCCGTGCCGCCCTTTTCTACCTCCTGGCGGATTCGCCCGACGGCGCGCCGCTCCGCATCCGCCGCACCCGCGCGGGCGACGCCTGGGACCGGGCGCAGACCGAGTCCTGCGGAGTTCCGGCCGCCCCGGGCGCGAGCGGGGCGCCCCGGGTCTCGCTGGGCCTGCCGTCGCTGCGCGTGCGCGACGCCGGCACGCTGACGACGCCGATCTACGACGCCCTCGATGGCGAGCGCTGAGACCGGAGCCCCCGATACCGCGCCGGAGCTCATCGCGGTCGTCGGCGCGACCGGCACGGGCAAGTCCGACCTCTCGCTCGAGCTCGCCGAGGCGATCCGGCAGGACGGCGGCGCCGCTGAGATCGTGAACGCCGACGCGATGCAGCTCTACCGCGGGATGGACATCGGCACCGCGAAGCTGCCCGCCGACGAGCGTCGGGGCGTCCCGCACCACCTGCTCGACGTCCTCGACGTGACGGAGGAGGCGTCGGTTGCCCGCTACCAGAGCGAGGCGCGGCGCGTGATCGAGAGCGTGCTGGCGCGCGGGGCGACGCCGATCCTCGTCGGGGGCTCCGGTCTGTACGTCTCCAGCGTCGTCTTCGAGTTCTCGTTCGCGGGCACCGACCCGGCCGTCCGGCGCCGGCTCGAGGAGACCGCCGAGCGGGAGGGCCTGGGCGCCCTCGTCGAGCGGTTGCGCCGGATCGACGCCGGAGTGGCCGAGCGGATCGGTCCGCACAACGCCCGGCGCATCGTCCGCGCGCTCGAGATCGCGGAGCTCACCGGCGGGAGCACGCACAGCGCGCTGATGTCCGACGAGCCGGTTCGGTGGCGCCCCGCCTCGATCCTGTTCCTCGAGGCTCCGCGGGAGGAGCTGGTGCAGCGCCTCGACCGGCGGGTGGAGCGGATGTGGGCGGCCGGGATGCTCGACGAGGTCGAGCGGCTCGTCCCCCTCGGCCTGGAGCGCGGCGTCACAGCCGGGCGGGCCATCGGGTACGCCCAGGCGCTCGCCCAGCGTGCCGGCGTCCTCCGCGAGGAGGAGGCGATCGCGGCGACGCAGGCGCTCACGCGCCGCTACGCACGTCGGCAGAACAGCTGGTTCCGGCGCTACGGCGGCGCCCACCGGCTCCCGTACGACGCGCCGGACCTGGTGTCGCGGGCGCACGCCGCCGCCCAGGCCGCCGCTCCCGCTCCTCGCTAGGCTGTGCGCCATGACGATCGAGCTGCACTTCACCAAGGGCCAGGGCACCGGCAACGACTTCGTGCTCTTCAGCGACCCGGACGGTGAGGTCGACCTCTCGCCCGCGCAGATCGCGATGATCTGCGACCGCCACTTCGGCGTCGGCGCCGACGGCGTCATCCGTGCCGTCCGCTCCCGCGCGATCCCGGAGGGCGCCGCGGCTCTGGCCGAGGAGAGCGAGGCGGAGTGGTTCATGGACTACCGCAACGCCGACGGCTCGATCGCCGAGATGTGCGGCAACGGCATCCGCGTCTACGCCGCGTTCCTGCTCGCGGGCGGCCTCGCGGCGCTCGAGCCCGGCGACACCCTGCCGATCGGCACCCGCGCCGGCGTCCGCGACGTCACCCGCAGCGGTGCCGGGTTCCAGGTCGACCTCGGCCGCTGGGAGCTGGCGGGCGGCGAGCCCCTGGTGCGGGCGAAGGAGCTCAAGGTCGCGCGCCCCGGTCTCGGGATCGACCTCGGCAATCCGCACGTGGTCGTCGCCCTCAGCAACGACGAGGAGCTCGACTCCGCCGACCTCTCCTACATCCCGCAGCTCGACCCGGAGCCCGAGGACGGCGCGAACGTCGAGTTCGTGGTTCCCGGCGAGCCCCTGGTCCACGACGGGATCGGGCGGATCCGGATGCGCGTGCACGAGCGCGGCAGCGGCGAGACCCTGAGCTGCGGCACGGGTGCCGCGGCGGCGGCACTGGCGGTGCGCTACTGGGCGGGAGCGCGCGCTCCGCAGGCCTGGCGCGTGGAGGTCCCGGGCGGCACGCTCGGCGTGACGATGTTCGCGGCGGAGGAGGGCGAGCACGTCGGGCTCTCCGGCCCGGCCGACCTCGTCTTCACCGGGACGATCCGGATCGACTGAGGACCCGGTCAGGCCCGGCGGGTCGTCCGGAGCACGCGGAAGCCCTTCGCCGAGGAGACGCGCTCCACGTCGAGCCACCCGGCGAACGCGGCGCCGAGCCAGGTCTGGAGCGAGTCGGAGCCGAGGTTGCGCTGCACGACGAGCCAGGCGTCCGCGCCCTCCTCGAGCCGCGGCAGCCAGCGCTCGAGCAGGAGGTGCAGCTCCTCCTTGCCGATGCGGATCGGCGGGTTCGACCACACGGTGCGGAAGCGGACGTCGTCGGGAACATCCTCGGGCAGCACGGCGTTGACATTGAGGACGCCGAGTTCCTCGCAGTTGCGACGGACCAGCTCGAGCGCCCGCTGGTTGACGTCGACCGCCCACACCCGGGCGTCGGGGGAGGCGAGGGCGAGCGCGAGGGCGACCGGGCCCCAGCCGCAGCCGAGGTCCAGCAGGTCCCCGTCAGCGGGGGCGTCGGGCACCGCGTCCAGCAGGACGCGCGTGCCGAGATCGACGTGACCGGGGCTGAACACCCCTCCTGCCGTCGTGACCTCGAGGTCGCGGCCGGCCAGGCGGGCCTGGATCCTGCGGGGCCGGAGGTCGCCGTCGGGAGTACTCGAGAAGTAGTGCTCGGCGGCCATGAGAAGTGAACCTATCAAGACCTGAGGAGTTAGTGTTATCCGGATGACGGAAGACCTGAACGAGACCGACACGACCGAGGCCGTGGACGTCGTCTCGAGGGTCCTGGCGAACGCGCAGTCGCGTTCGGCAGGGTACTCGCGCTTCGTCGCGGGTGGAGCCCAGGCGCTGCAGAGCGCCGGCCACGAGGGCGAGAACAGCGACGGCGAGCAGTTCGACCGCGACGACCGGCAGGCGCTGCGACGCGTCGCCGGCCTCTCGACCGAGCTCGAGGACGTCACGGAGGTCGAGTACCGCCAGCTGCGCCTGGAGAACGTCGTGCTCATCGGCGTGTACTCGCAGAATTCGCTGGAGGACGCGGAGAACTCGCTGCACGAGCTCGCCGCGCTCGCGGAGACGGCGGGAGCGACGGTCCTCGACGGCCTGCTCCAGCGCCGCCCGCACCCCGATCCGAGCACCTACCTCGGCAAGGGCAAGGCCCAGGAGCTCGCGGGGCTCGTCGCGGCCCTCGGCGCGGACACGGTCGTCGCCGACACCGAGCTCGCACCGAGCCAGCGGCGTGCGCTGGAGGACGTGGTGAAGGTCAAGGTGATCGACCGCACCGCGGTGATCCTCGACATCTTCAGCCAGCACGCGAAGAGCCGCGAGGGCAAGGCGCAGGTCGAGCTCGCGCAGCTCGAGTACCTGCTCCCGCGACTGCGCGGCTGGGGCGAGTCCATGTCCCGCCAGGCTGGCGGACAGGTGGGCGCGGGAGCCGGAATGGGCTCGCGCGGTCCGGGTGAGACGAAGATCGAGCTCGATCGTCGCCGCATCCACACCCGCATGGCGCGCCTGCGCAAGCAGATCACGGCGATGAAGCCCGCCCGCGAGGCCAAGCGCGCGAACCGCAAGCGCAACGCCGTCCCCTCGGTGGCGATCGCGGGGTACACGAACGCCGGCAAGTCGAGCCTGCTGAACCGGATGACGCACGCGGGCGTCCTCGTCGAGAACTCGCTCTTCGCGACCCTCGACGCCACCGTCCGCAAGGCCCAGACGAAGGACGGGCGCCTCTACACGCTCGCCGACACGGTCGGCTTCGTCCGAGCGCTTCCGCACCAGCTCGTCGAGGCCTTCCGGTCGACGCTCGAGGAGGTCGCGGACTCCGATGTGATCGTCCACGTCGTGGACGCCTCCCACCCCGATCCGGCCGGGCAGATCGCCACCGTGCGCGACGTGATCGGCGAGGTGGGCGCCCGCAGCATCCCCGAGATCATCGCCTTCAACAAGGCCGATCTGGTGGACGAGGGCACGCGGCTGGTGCTGCGCGGTCTCGCTCCCGACGCGGTCTTCGTGTCGGCGCGCAGCGGCGAGGGCATCGACGAGCTGGAGGCGCGGATCGCCGAGATCCTGCCCGAGCCGGACGTCGAGATCGACCTGCTCGTGCCCTACGACCGGGGCGACGTGATCTCGCATCTGCACCGCAGCGGCCGGATCCTGTCGACGCAGTACGTCGAGGGCGGCACCCACGTGGTCGCCCTCGTGCACGCCGACCTGGCGGGCTCGCTCACCGAGTTCGCGGTTCCGCGCGCGGCCGTCCAGGCCTGATCGCCACCACCCGAGCGCCCGTCTCCCCGTCCGGGAGGCGGGCGCTCGGCGCATCCGGGAGGGGGTGCGGCGTCCCGCACCATCGACCCGCTCCGGCGGCCGGAGGGTTCGGCGATCTCGTGTCGGCGGCCCTCCTCCGCCTTCCCGTGACCGCGACGGAGGGGCGCGCGCCCCGATCGCCGGTGCCCGTCGAACGCAGGAGGGGCCCGGCCGGCTGCACGCCGGTCGGGCCCCTCCTGCGTTCCCGGTGTCAGACCGAGCGGAGGACCGCCACGATCTTCCCGAGCACCTCGGCCTCGTCGCCGAGGATCGGCTCGAAGTTGGAGTTGCGGGGCAGCAGCCAGGTGTGGCCGTCGCGCTGGCGCAGCACCTTGACGGTGGCCTCGCCGTCGAGCATGGCCGCTACGATCTCGCCGTTCTCGGCGGTGCGCTGCGAGCGGACCACGACCCAGTCGCCGTCGCAGATCGCGGCGTCGATCATCGACTCGCCGACGACCTTGAGCATGAAGAGCTCGCCCTTGCCGACGAGCTGCCGGGGAAGCGGGAACACCTCGTCGATCTGCTGGTCCGCCATGATCGGCACGCCCGCCGCGATCCGGCCGACGAGGGGGACCATCGCCGCGTCGCCGACCGTCGCGGTCGACTCGAACGACCCGTCGTCCTCCGTCGAGCTGGGGACGTCGATGAGGATCTCGAGGGCGCGGGGCCGGTTCGGGTCGCGGCGCAGGTAGCCGCTGAGCTCGAGCTGGTTGAGCTGGTGGGTGACGCTCGACAGCGAGGCGAGGCCGACCGCGTCGCCGATCTCGCGCATGCTCGGCGGGTAGCCGCGGCTCGACACCGAGCGCTGGATCGCGTCGAGGATCGCGAGCTGCTTGGCGCTCAGGCTCTTCCGGCGGCGGCCTGCGGCCGCCTTCGTCTTGGCGGCCGGGGTCCCGGCCCTCTGCGCGTCGCTCACGATGCTCCCTCTTCCCGGTGCGCACGCCGCGTGCGCGCCCGCCCGGTCGCGACCCGACAAGGAATGTCGGTGGTCGCTGCTCTACTACGACCAGGCTCTCGAAACTGTATCCGCCGGAACTCACGACTCGGAACATTCGTTCGAGTGTGTCGCGCGCGAGTCCGCCCGCGGATCAGCCGGAACGGTCCCTTGACCGCTCCGTCGTTCGAAGATATGTTCGGTACAGGCGTTCGGGGCGGCCCTCCCGGCCGAGGGCCTCCCCGAATCCCTGTTGAAAGGAGCGATCCCATGACCGCACAGCTCACCTCCCGCCCGCTCCAGCGCTCGTCCGCGGCTCGGCACGTCGAGGTACTGCCGTCCGCTCCCGAGCCGATGAGCGCGTTCGGCGAAGCGCGGATCGTTCGCACCCGTCTGCGCCTCACGCGCCGCGGCCGCGCCGTGGTGGCCGCTCTGGGGGCCCTGCCGATCGTGGCGGGCGCCTTCGCCTTCGGGCTCAACGGCGGTGGAGCGGTCGCGTCGAGCGACGCCGCTGCGGTCGAGTTCCAGTACGTCACCGTTCACGCGGGCGAGTCGCTCTGGTCGCTCGCCGAGGAGCTCGCCCCGCAGGCGGACCCGCGCGACGTGGTCGACGACATCCTCTCCCTCAACCAGCTCTCGAGCGCGGGCGTCGAGCCCGGGCAGCGCCTCGCGGTCCCGGCCGAGTACGACACCGCTCGCTGAGCCGGGCTGCCCGGACGTCCGCGCCGGGTGCTTCGCTACCATTCCCTGGTGACGACTTTCGATGACCTACCCCTCCGCGACGACCTCCGAGGCAGGCACCCGTACGGTGCACCCCAGGCGGTCGTGCCCGTCGCCCTCAACGTCAACGAGAACACCCACCCGGTCCCGGACGACGTGATCGCCGACATCGTCGGGCGGGTCACGGAGGCGCTGCGCACCGTCAACCGGTACCCCGACCGCGAGTTCCGAGAGCTGCGCGACTCCCTCGCCGGCTACCTCGGTCACGGGCTCACCGCGGACGGCGTGTGGGCTGCGAACGGATCGAACGAGGTGCTCCAGCACGTCCTTCAGGCGTTCGGCGGTCCCGGGCGCTCGCTGCTGGGGTTCGCGCCCACCTATTCGATGTACTCGATCCTCGCGTCGGGGAGCGGAACGGAGTGGATCCCCGCTCCGCGCGAGGCGGAATTCGAGATCGGAGCCGAGTACGCCGCGGAGCAGGTGCGCCGGGCCCGGCCCGACATCGTCTTCCTCTGCGCTCCGAACAACCCGACCGGGACGCCGCTCGACCTCGCCGTGATCGAGGCTGTCTACGACGCGACCGACGGCATCGTCGTCGTCGACGAGGCGTACGCCGAGTTCGCCGGCAGGGGCGCGCCCACCGCGCTGAGCCTCCTCCCCGGGCGACCGCGCCTGCTCGTGTCCCGCACCATGAGCAAGGCCTTCGCCTTCGCCGGTGTCCGCCTGGGCTACCTCGCCGCCGACCCCGCGGTGATCGACGCGCTCCGCCTAGTCCGCCTCCCGTACCACCTGTCGGCCCTCACCCAGGCCGCCGCGACCGCCGCCCTCGCTCACGCCGACGAGATGCTCGCCATGGTCGGCGAGATCATCGTGCAGCGCGACCGGATGATCGACGGACTGCGCGCCCTCGGCTACCGCCCGTACACGACCGGCAGCAACTTCGTCCTCTTCGGCGGCGTCGCGGATCCGGCCGCGATGTTCGAGGGCCTGCTCGCCCACGGCGTCCTCATCCGCGACGTCGGCATCCCGAACCACCTCCGTGTCAGCGCCGGCACCGAGGAGGAGACGACCGCGTTCCTCGAGGCGCTCGCCTACATCCCCGCACCGTCGGCCGACGCCACGGTGGCGCTCTCGCGCGAGTGAGCTCCGCCCGGGGGCGGCGACGCGGCGCGAATAGACTGGGAGGCATGACCTCCCCGAGCGCCGCACCCGGGCGCACCGCCTCCCTCAGCCGTGCCACCAGCGAGTCGAGCATCGAGCTCTCCCTCGACCTCGACGGCACGGGCGTCGCCGATCTCGAGACCGGCGTGCCCTTCTTCGACCACCTGCTGACGGCGTTCGCGAAGCACTCGCTCACGGACCTGCACGTCCGGGCCCGCGGCGACATCGAGATCGACATCCACCACACCGCGGAGGACATCGGCATCGTGCTCGGCACGGCCATCCGTCAGGCGCTCGGCGACAAGGCCGGGATCTCCCGCTTCGGCGACGCGCTCGTCCCCCTCGACGAGGCGCTCGTGCAGGCCGTCGTCGACATCTCGGGGCGCCCCTACCTCGTGCACACCGGCGAGCCGGAGGGCTTCGCGCTGCACCTGATCGGCGGCCACTTCACCGGGTCGATGGTGCGCCACGTCTTCGAGGCGATCGCGTTCAACGCCGGCCTCACCGTGCACGTCACGGTGCTCGGCGGCAGGGACCCGCACCACATCGCCGAAGCGGAGTTCAAGGCGTTCGCCCGCGCCTTCCGTCAGGCCAAGGCCCTCGACCCGCTCGTCTCCGGCGTGCCGTCGACGAAGGGCGCGCTGTGAGCTCGGCCCGCCCCTCCGTCGTGGTCTACGACTACGGCTCGGGGAACGTGCACTCCGCCGTCAAGGCGCTCGAGCTCGCCGGGGCCGACGTCGAGCTGACGGGGGACCGGCAGCGGGCGCTGGAGGCGGACGGCCTCCTCGTGCCCGGCGTCGGCGCCTTCGACGCCGTGATGTCGGCGCTGACCCGCGCCCGCGGCGGCGAGATCATCGAGAAGCGCCTCGCCGGCGGGCGCCCCGTCCTGGGCATCTGCGTCGGGATGCAGGTGCTCTTCGAGCGCGGCGTCGAGCGCGGGGTCGAGAGCGAGGGCCTGGGCGAGTGGCCGGGGACGGTGGACCTCCTCCCGGCCGAGGTCGTCCCGCACATGGGCTGGAACACCGTCTCCGCTCCCGAGGGCTCGGTGCTCTTCGACGGCATCGCCGAGGAGCGCTTCTACTTCGTGCACTCCTACGGCGCCCGCGAGTGGTCGCTCGATGTCATGCCCCCGTTCCCGCGTCCCGCGGTCACCTGGGCCGATCACGGAGGCCCCTTCATCGCCGCGGTCGAGAACGGGCCGCTCTCGGCCACGCAGTTCCACCCCGAGAAGTCGGGGGCCGCCGGGCTCCGGCTGCTGGCCAATTGGCTGGGCACCCTCCGCACGAACTAGGATCGGCCGGTGGTCGGCGCCTCCAGGGGCCGGCACCGGCTCCGAGACTGAGGATGACGATGAGCGAGTTCACCAAGGCCCCGGGCCTGGTCCTCCTGCCTGCGATCGACGTGGCGGGCGGCAGGGCCGTGCGGCTCACGCAGGGCGAGGCCGGGACCGAGACCAACTACGGCGACCCGATCGACGCCGCGGGCGACTGGGCCGACCAGGGCGCGGAGTGGATCCACCTCGTCGACCTCGACGCCGCCTTCGGCCGCGGCGACAACCACGGCATCATGAAGAAGGTCATTCGGCAGGTGAAGGGCGTCAACGTCGAGCTCTCCGGCGGGATCCGCGACGACCGCAGCCTCGAGTCCGCGCTGAGCGCCGGCGCGAAGCGCATCAACCTCGGCACCGCGGCGCTCGAGAACCCCGAGTGGGCCGCGAGCGTCATCGCGCAGTACGGCGACCAGATCGCCGTCGGGCTCGACGTCCGGGGCACCACGCTCGCCGCGCGCGGCTGGACCAAGGAGGGCGGCGACCTCTGGCAGGTCCTCGACCGCCTGGAGGAGGCCGGCTGCACCCGCTACGTCGTCACCGACGTCACGAAGGACGGCACGCTCAAGGGCCCGAACCTCGAGCTCCTCGAGCAGGTCATGGCCCGCACCCACCGCCCCGTGATCGCCTCGGGCGGCATCTCGAACCTCGACGACATCGCCGCTCTGCGCGACCTCGTGCCCCAGGGGCTCGAGGGCGCGATCGTCGGCAAGGCGCTGTACGCGGGCGCGTTCACGCTCGCGGAGGCCCTGGATGTCGCATCCGAGTGAGCCCCGCCCGCTCCCGGCGCATCTGACCGACTCGGCCGGCACCCCCTGGGCGGGCCGGCACTTCGAGCCGAGCGCAGCACCGGAGGACGACGGAAGCGCCCCGGAGCCGCTGGTCGCAGCGCTCGAGTCCTTCGCCCGCGGCACTCGCGGCCCGGAGGCCGTGGTCGACGCGATACGCACGTCCCGCCTGCTCATCCCGCTGGTCGCCCGCCTCGGCGAGGAGGCCGAGGGAGTCGGGGGACTCCGGGCGGACAAGACGCAGGAGCTCGCGATCGTCACGGTCGCCGGACCCGACGGCCGCACGGTGCTCCCCGTCTTCAGCGGCGTCGAGAGCATGCGCCGGTGGGACCCGGCCGCCCGTCCCGTCCCTGTCGACGGGCGCCGCGCGGCCCTGGCGGCCGTCGCGGAGGGCACCGAGGTGATGGTCCTCGATCCCGCGTCCGAGCGGGAGTTCGCGGTCCGGCGCCCGGCCCTCTGGGCGATCGCGGAGGGCGGCGCCTGGCGGCCGGCCCCCGCCGATGCGGAGGTGCTCCTGGCTCTGCGCGCGGCTGCGGAGGGGGAACGGGCGGTCGCCTCGCTCGAGGTGCGCGCGGGAGACCCGGAGCAGCGCCTCGCGGGCCCCGAGCTCGTGGTGGTCCTGAGCCTGCGCCCGGGGCTCGATCAGGACGCGCTCGGCGCCCTCGTCGCGCGCCTGGGGGAGCGGTGGGCGGCCGACGAGACCGTCGCGCAGCGCGTCGACTCGATGACGCTGCAGCTCGCCGCCGCCCGCTGACTCCCGATCAGGTGACCGGGCCGGTCCACTTCTCGCCCGGGCCCTTGCCGATCGGGTCAGCGATCGGGGACGCCTCACGGAACGCGAGCTGGAGGGTGCGGAGGCCGTCGCGCAGGCTCCGGGCGTGCATGTCGCTGATGTCGGGCGCCCCGGCCGTGACCAGGCCCGCGAGCGCGTTGATGAGCTTGCGCGCCTCGTCGAGGTCGACCTGCGCTCCAGGCTCGTCGGCGAGTCCGCACTTGACGGCGGCCGCGCTCATCAGGTGCACGGCGGCGGTGGTGATGATCTCCACCGCCGGGACCTCCGCGATGTCGCGCGCGGCCTCCACGTCGGAGGCTCCGCCGTCCTCGCCGAATCGTCGCGTGTAGTCGTCGTCGTACTGGGCCATGGGTCCTTCGTTCGTCGTCCGTGGTGGAGGGGCGCGGCCGCCGGAGCAGAGGATCGAGGGGCGGCCGGATCCGGTCTGTCGGGCGGGCCGCCGGTCTGCTATGGTTGTCCGGGCTCCGAGGCATGTCCTCGGTTCGAAAGTGGAGATTCTCCCACCCGCGCTTGACCGCTTCACAAGGTTACCGGGTCAGAAGCACTCCGCCCCCGAGGGTCGTCAGACCACCGGAGGCAGGGCTGCGGCTCTCGAGGTCCGCCTCGGGAACCGCGTCACAGGGTGCGAGCGCCGTGCTGCAGGCACGACGTGGACGGGACGATCACCTCTCTCGGGTGCGCTGGAGAAGACTCCGGCAGCGCAGCTGCACTCACCGAGATCAGAGGAGAAACGCAATCAGCGATCCCCGTACCAACGACCGTATCCGCGTCCCCGAGGTCCGCCTCGTGGGTCCCGCAGGAGAACAGGTCGGCGTCGTCAAGATCGAGGTCGCCCTGCGACTCGCGCAGGACGCAGACCTGGACCTGGTCGAGGTCGCCCCCAACTCCAAGCCGCCCGTGGCCAAGATCATGGACTACGGGAAGTTCAAGTACGAGCAGGCTCAGAAGCTCAAGGAAGCCCGTCGCAACCAGGCGAACACGATCCTCAAGGAGGTCCGTTTCCGCCTGAAGATCGACAAGCACGACTACGAGACCAAGCGCAAGCGCGCCGAGGGCTTCCTGAAGGCCGGCGACAAGGTCAAGGCGATGATCCTCTTCCGCGGTCGCGAGCAGTCGCGCCCCGAGATGGGCGTCCGCCTGCTCCAGCGCTTCGCGGAGGACGTCGCCGAGTTCGGCCAGGTCGAGTCCACCCCGACCATCGACGGTCGCAACATGGTGATGGTCATCGGCCCGCTGAAGAACAAGTCCGAGGCGAAGGCCGAGGCCAATGCGGTCCGCGCCGCTCGTCGCGAGGCCAACACCCCCGAGGACACGGCCGAGGCCGAGTCCGTCTAGTACTTCGCCGCCCCGGCCTCGGGGCCGGTGGACGCCCCGCTCGCGGGGCACCGGTTTCGCCCCGCCGAGCGCGGAGTGACGTTCACAAGGAGAGAACATGCCCAAGATGAAGACCCACTCGGGTGCCAAGAAGCGCTTCAAGGTGACCGGCTCCGGCAAGGTCATGAAGCAGCAGGCCGGCATGCGTCACAACCTGGAGTCCAAGTCCAGCGTTCGCACGCGCCGCCTCAACCAGGACCAGGTCCTCGCCCCGCAGGACGCCAAGGTCGCCAAGAAGCTTCTCGGTCTGTAGCCCACCGCCGGCGCAGCCCGCTGCGCCGCGTGGTCGCTACTCAGCCGACACGGATCGATAGGAAGAAACAGCAATGGCAAGAGTGAAGAGGGCCGTCAACGCCCACAAGAAGCGTCGCGTCATCCTCGAGCGCGCCTCGGGCTACCGCGGCCAGCGGTCGCGCCTCTACCGCAAGGCGAAGGAGCAGGTCACCCACTCCCTCGTCTACTCGTACCGCGACCGCCGCGCCAAGAAGGGCGAGTTCCGTCGTCTCTGGATCCAGCGCATCAACGCCGCGTCCCGCGCGAACGGTCTGACCTACAACCGCTTCATCCAGGGCCTCGCCCTGGCCGGCGTCCAGGTCGACCGCCGCATCCTCGCGGACCTCGCGATCACCGAGCCGGCCACGTTCGCCTCGCTCGTCGCGACCGCGAAGAGCGCGCTGCCCGCCGACACCTCGGCGCCCAAGGCCGCAGCGTAGTCAGCACGGCTTCCCGGAGGGGGTCGCGACCGAGAGGTCGCGGCCCCCTCCGTCGTCCGCAGGCCCTTCCGCGCCGTGTCTGCGGGGGCGGCGATCACCGCGCCGATAGGCTCGCCGCATGCTCGACAACCCCCGCTCTCCCCGTGTCCGCTCCGTGGCGAAGCTCACCCGCCGCCCGGCCCGGCTCGAGACGGGGCTCTTCCTCCTCGAGGGCCCGCAGGCACTCTCCGAGGCGCTGCAGTACCGCCCGGAGCTGATCGTCGAGTCGTTCGCGACTCCGACCGCTCTGGAGCGCCACCCCGAGATCGTCGCCGCCGCCGCCGCGGCGGAGGTGGAGATCGAGTACGTGACCGAGGACGTCCTCGACGCGATGGCCGACACCGTCACTCCGCAGGGCTTCGTCGCGGTCTGCCGTCAGTTCCCCACGTCGCTCAAGGACGTCGTCGCCTCCGAGCCGCGTCTCGTGGCGGTGCTCGAGGAGGTCCGCGATCCGGGCAACCTCGGCACGATCATCCGTGCCGCCGACGCCGCCGGCGCTGACGCGGTCGTGCTGTCCGGCCGCTCGGTCGACCTCTACAATCCCAAGGTCGTGCGCTCCACGACCGGCTCGCTCTTCCACCTCCCGGTCGCGGTCGGCGCCGACCTCGCCGACGTGCTGGGCCGGCTCCGCGGCGTGGGCCTCCGCTCCGTCGCGGCCGACGTGAAGGGGGAGGACCTGCTCGACGTCCGCGCACGCGGGGACCTCGCCCAGCCGACCGTCTGGGTCTTCGGCAACGAAGCGCGCGGCCTCGAGGACGAGTCGCTCGCCCTCGTCGACGGCGTGGTCGCGGTGCCCATCTACGGGGCGGCGGAGTCGCTCAACCTCGCGACCGCGGCCTCCGTCTGCCTGTACGAGAGCGCCTTCGCGCTGCGTTCCTGAGAGGAACCGGGCCGAGGGTGCTGCGAACCTGGAGAACAGGGTGCGTTGTTACCCTTCGGTTAAGAATTCCCTCATGATTTGACCGGCCCATCCCCGTGTGCTTCTCTGACGGCATGGTCACAGCCCCGCAAGACGAGCGCGCCGCCGCTCCCGCCGGTGAACCCCTCGTCGTCCTCTCCGGGGTGCAGAAGCACTACGGCGACTTCCAGGCTCTGAAGGACATCGATCTGACGGTGCACCGGGGCGAGGTCGTCGTGGTCCTCGGCCCCTCCGGATCCGGCAAGTCGACGCTCTGCCGCACGGTCAACCGGCTCGAGACGATCTCGGGCGGCACCATCACCATCGACGGGCAGAAGCTCCCGGAGGAGGGCAAGGGCCTCGCCGCGCTCCGCGCCGACGTCGGGATGGTCTTCCAGTCGTTCAACCTCTTCGCGCACAAGACGATCCTCGAGAACGTCACCCTCGGCCCGATCAAGGTCCGCGGGCTCTCCCGCAAGGACGCGGAGGCCCAGGCCACGGCGCTGCTCGACCGGGTAGGCGTCGGCCACCAGGCCGCCAAGACCCCGGCCCAGCTCTCCGGCGGGCAGCAGCAGCGCGTCGCGATCGCGCGGGCGCTGGCGATGAAGCCCAAGGTGATGCTCTTCGACGAGCCGACCTCGGCGCTCGATCCCGAGATGATCAACGAGGTCCTGGACGTGATGGTCGGGCTCGCCAAGGACGGGATGACGATGATCGTCGTCACCCACGAGATGGGATTCGCCCGGAAGGCCGCCGACCGCGTCGTGTTCATGGCCGACGGCGAGATCCTCGAGGACACCGACCCGGAGTCGTTCTTCACCGCGCCCCGCACCGACCGGGCCAAGGACTTCCTCTCCAAGCTCATCACGCACTAGAAGCGCGATCAGCAGCCACCAGGCAGGTCGGACCCGTGACCCGGGAGCCGACCCGACATCGCCCGCTCCGGCGGGCCGAACCCCAGGAAGGACGATCATGCGCACCAGGCTCATGTTCATGACCGCGGGACTCGCAGTAGCGACCCTCGCCCTCGCCGGCTGCTCCGGCGACTCCGGAACCGCCGGCGGCGGCGCCGGTGGAGGCTCCGAGGGAGGGACCTCCGCGTACAAGGTCGCCTCCGACGTCACTCTCGAGGGCAGCCCGACCTTCGACGCGATGACCGCGGACGGCAAGGTCGTCATCGGCGTCAAGGAGGACCAGCCCGGGCTGGGCTACCTCGACGCGGCGACCGGCGAGCGCTCCGGCTTCGACATCGAGATCGCCAAGTGGACCGCCGCCTCGCTCGGCTTCGCGGCCGACGCCATCGAGTTCCAGGCGATCCCGTCGGCCAACCGCGAGGCGTCGATCGTGAACGGCGACATCGACTACTACGTCGGCACCTACTCGATCACCGACAAGCGCAAGGAGCAGGTCGGCTTCGCCGGACCCTACTTCGAGACCGGCCAGCAGCTGCTCGTCGCGGCCGACAACGACACGATCACCGGACCGGACGACCTCACCGCCGACACCACCGTGTGCTCGGCCACCGGCTCCACCCCGATCCAGAACATCCGCACCAACTACCCCGAGGTGAAGACCGAGGAGTTCGACACGTACTCGCAGTGCGTGGACGCCCTCTCCGACGGCACCGTCGACGCCGTCACCACCGACGGCGCGATCCTGATCGGTTACGCCGCTCAGAAGCCCGACGAGCTCAAGGTCGTCGGAGAGCCCTTCAGCACCGAGCTCTACGGCATCGGCCTGCCGAAGGACGACGACGCCCTGCGCCACTTCGTCAACGGCATGCTGACCGACGGCGGCGAGACCTGGAGCGCCATCTACGACGAGACGCTCGGCCAGTCCGGCACGACCGTCACCCAGCCGGCGGTGAACGACTACTAGGAGGCGCCCCGGGCGGCCCGACCGCCGCCCGGGGGTCCCCTCTCCTCGACCACCACCACCGCTCCGACAGAAGGGCCAGCCGCATGGATGTCCTGTTGAACAACCTCGACGTCTACGTCCCGGCCTTCGGCAACACCCTGATCCTCTTCAGCGTCTCGCTCGTGTTCGCCCTGCTGATCGGCACGGTGGTCGGCGCGATGCGCGTCTCGCCCGTCCCGATCGCCCGCGCGGTCGGCACGGTGTACGTGAACACCATCCGGAACACCCCGCTCACGCTGGTGATGTTCTTCTTCGCCTTCGGCTACCCCAAGCTCGACCTGCCGCAGGTGGACTACACGAACCTGGCGATCTGCGCCCTCAGCCTCTACACCGCGACCTACGTCGCGGAGGTGCTGCGCTCGGGCATCAACACCGTGCCGATCGGCCAGGCCGAGGCGGCCCGCGCGATCGGCCTCGACTTCGGCCTCACGATGACGCAGGTCGTCCTGCCCCAGGCCTTCCGCTCCGTGATCCCGCCGCTCATGAGCGTCCTGATCGCGCTGCTGAAGAACACCACCGTCGCCGCCGGCTTCTCGGTCGCGGAGGCGGGCACCATCGTCCGCGTCCTCAACGAGCGCGGCGAGAACAGCCTCATCGTCGTCCTCTGGGTGGCCCTGGTCTTCGTGGTCCTGGTCACCCTGCTCTCGCTCGTCCAACGTCAGCTCGAGAAGAAGTGGAGGGTCGCCCGATGAGCTCCGTCCTCTTCGACAACCCCGGCCCCCGGGCCGTCGTGCGCAACCGCGTCATCGGCGTCGTCGTCGTCCTGCTGATCGCGGCGTTCCTCGGCTTCGTGGTCTGGCGCTTCGCGGAGTCCGGCCAGTTCGACGCCTCCAAGTGGCGCGCGTTCGGCTACCCGCTGGTCTGGCAGAGCATCGGCGGCGCCCTCGGCCGCACGCTCGCGGCCTTCGCCACGGCGGGCGTCGCCAGCCTCGTCCTCGGCCTCCTCCTGGCGATCGGCCGGCTCTCGGACCGGCGCTGGATCAACGTCCCCGTCACGCTCTTCATCGAGCTGTTCCGGGCGATCCCCGTCCTGATCCTGATGATGCTGATGTACTACGGCCTGCCGTTCGCGGGCCTCAAGCTCAGCCCCTACCTCGCCGTCGTCATCGCCCTGACCCTCTACAACGGCTCCGTCTTCTCCGAGATCTTCCGCGCCGGCATCGAAGCCCTCCCGCGAGGACAGAAAGAGGCGGGCTACGCGATCGGCCTGCGCAAGTCCGGCGTGATGCGACTCATCCTGTTCCCCCAGGCGATCCGCTCGATGCTGCCCGTGATCATCGCCCAGCTCGTCGTCGCCCTCAAGGACACGGCGCTCGGCTCGATCATCACCTACAACGAGCTGCTGTACTACGCGCGCTACCTGGGCAACCAGTCGAGCCTCGACAGCCCGATCATCCCGGCGGCGATCGTCATCGGAGCGATCTACATCGGCATCTGCCTCCTCCTCTCGGGGCTGGCGAAGTGGATCGAGATCCGCACCAAGAGCGGCGGACGCGGCGGCCGCACCATCGGCGGCCACCCCGCAGCCCGCGCGCAGACGGACACGCAGCTGATCGCTGTGCAGGATTGAACTGTGAGGATCGCCCGAGGGCGATCCTCACCGCGGTCGGCTTCCCGACGGGTCGGGTTCCGCAGAGCGTCCTGCGTCCGGCTAGGAGGAATCGCTCGCACGCGATTCCTCCGTTCGCCTCGAGGGTCCGGCGATCGCTCAGCGCATCGAGCGGTGGTGCTCCGCTCCGGCGTCGTCGACGCGGAGGCGGTGGTGATCGGGGAGTCGCGATCGGTCCGGGCGTCTTCCCGTCCGGCGGCGCCCAGCTTCCTGCCGGTCGAGCAGCCTCCGACCCCGGCGTAGCGAGAACCCGCCCCTGCTGGTCGAGCAACGCCGGTGGCGGGGCTTCGAGAGCCGTCGGCGCAGACGGGGGCCTGGCCGCGGGCGAGCGCGACGAGCACCGCGCGCGGGCGGCGGGAGGGGGCGGAGGCCCTCGCCTACACTGGGGGATCGTGTCAGACAGCAACCCGATCACCGACGAGGCCGTCTTCGCGGCGGTCGCCGACGCCCTCGCCGCCATCGGCGCGGCGGGCGACTCCGCCGCTCTGAAGTCCGCCCGAGCCGCCCACCTCGGCGAGGGGTCCGCCCTCGCCCGCCTCAACGCGCAGATGCGCTCCGTCCCGCCTGAGCACAAGGCGGCGTCCGGCAAGCTCGTCGGCGGTGCCCGCAAGCAGGTGGGCGACGCCTACGCCGCCCGCGAGGCCGAGCTCGTCGAGGCCGAGGACGCGGCCGCGCTCGAGGCCGAGCGCGTGGACGTCACCGCCGGTGCCAGCTTCGTGCGCCGCGGCGCCCGCCACCCCCTCTCTCTGCTCCAGGAGTCGATCGCCGACGTGTTCGTCGGGATGGGCTGGGAGATCGCGGAGGGGCCGGAGCTCGAGAACGAGTGGTTCAACTTCGACGCCCTGAACTTCGACGAGGACCACCCGGCCCGCGCCATGCAGGACACCTTCTTCGTCGACCCCGTCGACTCGCACCTGGTGCTGCGAACGCACACCTCGCCGGTGCAGATCCGCTCGATGCTCGAGCGCCCGCTGCCGCTGTACGTGATCGCTCCGGGCCGGGTGTACCGCACCGACGAGCTCGACGCGACGCACACGCCCGTGTTCACGCAGTTCGAGGGCCTCGCCGTCGACCGCGGCCTGACCATGGCGCACCTGCGCGGCACCCTCGAGCACGTCGCGCGGATCCTCTTCGGCGACGACGCGCGCATCCGCCTGAGGCCGAACTACTTCCCCTTCACCGAGCCCAGCGCCGAGCTGGACGTCTGGCACCCGACCTTCGTCGGTGGTGCCCGCTGGATCGAGTGGGGCGGCTGCGGCATGGTCAATCCGAACGTGCTGCGCGCGGCCGGGATCGACCCGGAGGAGTACTCCGGGTTCGCCTTCGGCATGGGGATCGAGCGGACCCTGATGTTCCGCAACGACGTGAAGGACATGCGCGACATGGTCGAGGGCGACGTCCGCTTCAGCGAGCAGTACGGGATGGTGATCTGATGCGCATCCCGCTGAGCTGGCTGGGGGAGTACGTGGACCTCGAGCAGGACGTCACGACGGAGTCCGTGCACGCGGCCCTGGTGTCGGTCGGCCTGGAGGAGGAGGACGTCCACCGGTTCGAGGTGACCGGGCCCGTCGTCGTCGGCGAGGTGCTCGACCTCGCTCCGGAGCCGCAGAAGAACGGCAAGACCATCAACTGGTGCCACGTCCGCGTGGCCCCGGAGGGCGGGCGGGCCGCCGACGGCGGAGAGGACGTCCGCGGCATCGTCTGCGGAGCCCACAACTTCGCGGCCGGCGACAAGGTCGTCGTGTCCCTGCCGGGTGCGGTCCTGCCCGGGCCGTTCCCGATCTCCGCGCGGAAGACCTACGGGCACGTGTCCGACGGGATGATCGCCTCGAGCCGCGAGCTCGGCCTCGGGGACGACCACGAGGGCATCCTCCGCCTCGCCTCGCTCGGGCTCGACCCGGAGCCGGGCACGGACGCCGTCGCGCTCCTCGGTCTCGACGACGCCGCGGTCGAGGTCAACGTGACGCCCGACCGCGGCTACGCCTTCTCGATCCGCGGCATCGCCCGCGAGTACGCCCACGCCACCGGAGCCGCCTTCCGCGACCCCGCTCGGGCGCTCCCTCCGCACGAGCGCACGGAGACGGCCCCCGTCTTCCCCGTGTCCGTGGCCGACGAGGCGCCGATCCGCGGCCGTGTCGGCGCCTCCGTGTTCGTCACGCGCGTCGTCCGGGGCGTCGACGTCTCACGACCGACGCCGCCGTGGATGCTCGCGCGACTGCGACTGGCCGGCGTCCGCTCGATCTCGCTCGTCGTGGACATCACCAACTACGTGATGTTCGAGCTGGGCCAGCCGCTGCACGGCTACGATCTGGCGACCCTGCAGGGCGGCATCGTGGTGCGCCGCGCCGCACCGGGGGAGACCCTCGAGACGCTCGACGGCCAGACCCGGCGCCTGCACGCGGAGGACCTCGTCATCGCCGACGACGGCGGGGCGATCGGCCTCGCCGGAGTGATGGGGGGCGCGCGCACCGAGATCTCGGACGCCACATCCGACGTCCTGCTCGAGGCGGCGAACTTCGACCCGGTCTCGATCGCCCGGACGGCTCGCCGGCACAAGCTGCCGAGCGAGGCGTCGCGGCGCTTCGAGCGCGGCGTCGACCCCGAGGTGGCCTCGGTCGCCGCGGCCCGCGCGGTGCAGCTGCTGGTGGAGCTCGCCGGCGGCACGGCGGACGAGCTCGGCTCGGTCCTGGCCGACCCGCGCACGGCGGAGCCGGTCGAGCTGCCGGACGGCTACGTCGCAGGCCTCATCGGGGTGGAGTACACCCCGGCGGAGATCCGCGGCGCGCTCGTCGAGATCGGCGCTTCCGTCGAGGCCGGCGGAGCGGGCCTGCTGGTGACTCCGCCGAGCTGGCGCCCGGACCTCGTCGACCGCGCCTCGCTCGCGGAGGAGGTCGCCCGCATCACCGGGTACGACCGCATCCCGGCGATCCTGCCCGTCGCGCCTCCCGGCCGCGGTCTGACCCCGGGCCAGAGGCTGCGCCGCACCCTCGCCCAGGCGCTCGCCGCCGCGGGTCTGACCGAGGTGCTCTCGTACCCGTTCCTCTCGCGCTCGATCAACGACCGGCTCGGCTCGGTCGACGGGGAGCCGCAGGAGCAGATCACGCTCGCGAACCCGCTCGACGCGACCGCGGGCCAGCTGCGGATCTCGCTGCTGCCGGGTCTCGTGCAGGTCGCGGCCCGCAACCGCTCGCGCGGCCTGACGGATCTCGCGGTCTACGAGCTCGGCTCCGTCTTCCTCCCGGCCGCCGGCGGCCCGTTCGGCTCCGGGGCGCTCCCTGCGGGCGGGGCGCGTCCGTCCGCGGAGGTCGAGGCCGAGCTGAACGCGGGCATCCCACCGCAGCCGCGGCACCTCGCGGCGCTGCTCACGGGTGCCGCCGTCGTGCGCCAGCCCGGTGTCGCCGGCCGTGACGTCGACTGGCGCGACGCCCTCGACGTGGTCCGCGAGGTCTCCGCGGCGACCGGCACCGAGCTGGTGCTGCGCCAGGGGGCCCACGCCGCGCTGCACCCGGGCCGCACCGCCGAGGTCGTTCTCGACGGCGCGGTCATCGGGCACGCGGGGGAGCTGCTCCCGGCGCTCGCCGAGGAGCTCGACCTGCCGCGCCGCGTCGCCGTGGTCGAGCTCGACCTGGAGCCGCTGCTCGCGCGGGCCGGGAGGGTCGTCGTGGCCCGCCCGGTGGGCGCGCTGCCCGCCGCGACCCAGGACCTCTCGCTCGTCGTGCCGGTCGGCACCGCGGCGGCTGACGTGCGTGCCGCCGTCGCCGAGGGGGCGGGCGAGCTGCTCGAGGCGATCCGCCTGGTCGACGACTACCGCGGCACCGGGCTCGCCGAGGGGACGAAGTCGCTGACCTTCGCGCTGCGCTTCCGCGCGCCGGACCGCACGCTCACCGCGGCCGAGGCGACGGCCGCGAAAGAGAACGGCGTGGCCGTGGCGGCGGAGCGCTTCGGCGCCCGACTCCGCGAGTGAGGCCGGGGGTCCCGTCCGGTTCGGCCGGGCGGGGCCCCGCACCCGCACCGGCTAGGCTCTCGGGCATGACTTTCTCCGTGGCGGTGGCCGGTGCGAGCGGCTACGCGGGCGGCGAGCTGCTGCGACTGCTCGCCGACCACCCCGAGTTCGAGGTGCGCACGGTGACGGCGCACGCCAACGCGGGTCAGCCCCTCGTCGCCGTGCACCCGCACCTCCGCTCGCTCCGCGACCTCGTCCTCGTCGACACGACGACCGGGAACCTCGCCGGGCACGACGTCGTCTTCCTCGCCCTCCCGCACGGGAAGTCGGGCGAGATCACCGCGACCCTCCCCGAGGACGTCCTCGTCGTCGACTGCGGCGCCGACCACCGCTTGACCGACCCGCAGGACTGGGCCGACTTCTACGGGGGCGACTTCGCCGGGTCCTGGCCCTACGGGCTCCCGGAGCTGCTGATCGGCGGCGGCGGACGCAAGCAGCGCGAGGCGCTCGCCGGAGTGCGGCGCATCGCCGTCCCCGGCTGCAACGTCACGGCGATCACGCTCGGCCTGGCCCCCGGCCTGCACGCCGGAGTGATCGAGTCGTCGGACCTCGTCGCGGTCCTCGCCGTCGGACCCTCGGGTGCGGGCAAGAGCCTGCGGACCGACCTCCTCGCCAGCGAGCTCCTCGGCTCCGCGCACGCCTACGGCCTCGGCGGAGCGCACCGCCACAATCCCGAGATCCGGCAGAACCTCCTGCTCGCCGGAGCCGGACCCGTCTCGATCTCGTTCACCCCGGTCCTCGTGCCGATGTCCCGGGGCATCCTGGCGACCTCGACCGCGCGCCTCGCTCCCGGCGTCTCCGCGCAGGACGTGCGCGCCGCGTGGGAGACCGCCTACGGCGACGAGACCTTCGTCCAGCTGCTCCCGGAGGGCTCCTTCCCCCGGACGGCCGACGTGGTGGGGGCGAACACCGCTCTGATCGGACTCGCCGTGGACGAGCGGGCCCGCCGCGTCGTGGTCGTCTCGGCCATCGACAACCTGGTCAAGGGCACCGCGGGCGCAGCCGTCCAGTCCACCAACATCGCCCTGGGACTCCCGGAGTCCCTCGGCCTGAGCGTGAACGGAGTCGCGCCGTGAGCGTCACCGCAGCAGCAGGGTTCCGGGCGGCCGGAGTCGTCGCCGGGCTCAAGTCGACCGGAGCGCGCGACGTCGCGCTCGTGCAGAACCTCGGCCCGCTGCAGAGCGCCGCCGCGGTCTTCACGAGCAACCGCTGCAAGGCGAACCCCGTCCTCTGGAGCGAGCAGGTGATGCGCGACGGCGTCGTCTCGGCGATCGTCCTCAACTCCGGCGGCGCCAACTGCTACACGGGTGCTCAGGGCTTCCAGGTCACCCACCGCACCGCGGAGCTCGTGGGCGAGAGCCTCGAGGTGTCCGCCGGCGACGTGCTGGTGTGCTCCACCGGGCTGATCGGCGACCAGCTCGACCTCGCGAAGCTCACCACCGGCGTGACCGGCGCCTCCGCCGAGCTCGCCGGGGGACCCGAGGCGGGCGAGGCGGCCGCCCGCGCGATCATGACCACCGACACGGTCCCGAAGCAGGCGGTGGTCCGCTCCGAGCAGGGCTGGAGCATCGGCGGCATGGCCAAGGGCGCCGGGATGCTCGCGCCGGGTCTGGCGACGATGCTGGTCGTGATCACGACCGACGCGGCCCTCGAGTCCGCCGCTCTCGACACCGCCCTGCGTGCCGCGACCCGCGTCACCTTCGACCGCCTCGACTCGGACGGCTGCATGTCGACGAACGACACCGTCGCACTGCTCGCGAGCGGCGCCAGCGGCGTCGAGGCCGACGCCGACGAGTTCACCGCGGCCCTGACCGCGGTCTGCCGCGACCTCACCCTGCAGCTGCAGGCCGACGCGGAGGGCGCCGCCCACGACGTCGCGATCCGCGTGCTGAACGCCGCGACCGAGGACGAGGCCGTGGTCGTCGCCCGCGCCGTCTCCCGCAGCAACCTGTTCAAGGCCGCGATCTTCGGCAAGGATCCCAACTGGGGCCGCGTTCTCGCCGCCGTGGGCACGACCGATGCGCAGTTCGACCCGTACGGCATCGACGTCGCGATGAACGGGGTGCAGGTCTGCCTCGCGGGCGAGCCGCACGAGAGCCGCGACCTCGTCGACCTCGCCCCTCGGGAGGTCGCCGTCGACATCGACCTGCACGCCGGCGACGCGACGGCCACGATCTGGACCAACGACCTCACGCACGACTACGTGCACGAGAACTCCGCGTACTCGAGCTGAGGCGGCCATGAGCGACGACACCACTCTCTCGGCCGAGAGCCGCGCCGAGCGCGACGCCGCGCCCGGGAAGGCCGCGACGCTCATCGAGTCGCTGCCCTGGCTGCAGAGCTTCCACGGGCGCACGATGGTGATCAAGTTCGGCGGCAACGCGATGGTGTCGGAGGAGCTGCAGCGCTCCTTCGCCCAGGACATGGTCTACCTGCGCTACGCCGGGATCCGCCCCGTGGTCGTCCACGGCGGCGGGCCCCAGATCTCGCGGATGCTCGACCGGCTCGGGATCGAGAGCGAGTTCCGGGGCGGTTACCGGGTCACGAGCCCCGAGGCGATGGAGGTGGTGCGGATGGTGCTCACCGGCAGCATCAGCCGCGACATCGTCCGCCGGATCAACGAGCACGGCCCCCTCGCCGCCGGCATCTCCGGTGAGGACGCGGGCCTCTTCGTCGGCCGCCGCCGCGGTGTCGTGATCGACGGCGAGGAGCACGACCTCGGACTCGTCGGAGACGTGATCGCTGTGGACCCCGCCGCCGTCCTCGCTCAGCTCGAGGCCGGCCGGATCCCGGTCGTGTCCTCGATCGCCCCCGATTCGGACGACCCCACGCAATCGCTGAACGTCAACGCCGACGCCGCCGCCGCCGCGCTGGCCGTCGCGCTCGGCGCCGAGAAGCTCGTCGTCCTCACCGACGTGGCCGGCCTCTACTCCGACTGGCCCGACCGCGCGTCGCTCGTCTCGCACATCCGCTCGGACGACCTCGCGGCTCTGCTGCCCTCGCTCGAATCGGGCATGATCCCCAAGATGACCGCCTGCCTCGACGCCGTGCGCGGGGGAGTGCCCAAGGCCGCCATCATCGACGGCCGCATCCCGCACTCGATCCTGCTCGAGGTGTTCACCTCGGAGGGCATCGGCACCGAGGTCGTCGCCTCGCTCGACCCCCGCGACCGGGAGCGAATGTCGGGCCGCTGATCCTCAGCGGCCCCGGCTCCGAGCGCCCGTCCCGTCCGGGACGCGCGCACCGTCGGCCCTCGCGGCCGGACCGCTCCGATCGAAAGGCCACCATGTCCACCCCCACGACCGCGTCCCGCACCGGCTCGGCGCGCGACCGCTACTCCGCCGCGATGATGCAGACCTTCGCGCCGCCGCTCGCCGTGCTCGAGCGCGGCGAGGGCTGCCGGGTCTGGGACGTCGACGGGCGGGAGTACCTCGACTTCCTCGGCGGCATCGCCGTCAACTCGCTCGGCCATGCGCATCCCGTGTTCGTCGAGGCCGTGACGCGCCAGGCCGGTGCGCTCGCCCACGTCTCCAACTACTTCGCGACCGCCCCGCAGATCGAGCTCGCCGAGACCCTGCGCCGCCTCACCGGGGCCGGGGAGACGGGCCGCGTCTACTTCGCCAACTCGGGCACCGAGGCCAACGAGGCGGCCTTCAAGCTGGCGCGGCTGAACGCGGCCGGCGGCCGGCACCGCGTCCTGGCGCTGCAGAACGCGTTCCACGGGCGGACGATGGGCGCGCTCGCTCTGACCGGCAAGGCGGCCATGCGCGCGCCGTTCGAGCCGATGCCGGGAGGGGTCGAGCACCTCGAGGCGAGCATCGAGGCCCTCGAGGCGGCTCTCGATGAGTCCGTCGCCGCGCTGATCGTCGAGCCCATCCAGGGGGAGGCGGGCGTCATCCCGCTGCCGGCCGGCTACCTCGAGCGCTCGCGGGAGCTGACCCGCGAGCACGGCGCGCTGCTCATCGTCGACGAGATCCAGACCGGGGTCGGGCGGACCGGACGCTGGTTCGCCTACCAGGAGGCGGGAATCCTGCCCGACGCCGTCACCCTGGCCAAGGGGCTCGGCGGAGGCTTCCCCGTCGGAGCGCTGGTGACCTTCGGCGAGGCGTCCGACCTCCTGCAGAAGGGCCACCACGGCAGCACCTTCGGCGGCAATCCGCTCGCGACCGCCGTGGCCGGAGCCGTGCTCGCCGAGATCGAGCGCGCCGACCTTCTCGGCAACGCGCGGGAGCGCGGGGCGCAGATCGTCGACGCGCTGACCGCTCTCGACTCGCCCCTGATCGGAGGGGTCCGCGGCGCGGGCCTCCTCCTGGGCATCGCCCTGACCCGGCCGGTCGCCGCCGAGCTCGCCGCCGCCTGCCTCGACGCCGGCCTGATCGTGAACGCGGCGAACGACTCGAGCATCCGGCTCGCGCCTCCGCTCGTGGTGACCGCCGCCGACGTCGCCGAGTTCGCCGAGCGCTTCGGCCGCGCACTGCAGACCCTCTGACCCCGTACCTCCACCGAAAGCGACCAGCACCGTGACCCGCCACTTCCTCCGCGACGACGACATCACTCCCGCCGAGCAGGCCGAGATCCTCGACCTCGCCCTCGAGCTCAAGCGCGACCGCTTCTCCCGGAAGCCCCTCGCCGGGCCGCAGACCGTCGCCGTGATCTTCGACAAGTCCTCCACGCGCACCCGTGTCTCCTTCGCGGTCGGCATCGCCGATCTCGGCGGCAGCCCCCTGATCATCTCGACCGCGAGCAGCCAGCTCGGCGGCAAGGAGACCGCCTCCGACACGGCGCGGGTCCTGGAGCGCCAGGTCGCCGCCATCGTGTGGCGCACCTACGCGCAGTCGGGCCTGGAGGAGATGGCGCGCAGCACGCGCGTGCCGGTCGTCAACGCGCTCTCGGACGAGTTCCACCCGTGCCAGCTCCTCGCCGACCTGCTGACCATCCGCGAGCACCGCGGTCACCTCGCGGGACTCACGCTCACGTTCTTCGGCGACGGAGCGAGCAACATGGCGCACTCGTACCTCCTGGCGGGGGCCACGGCCGGCATGCACGTCCGCATCGTCTCCCCGGAGTCGTACTCGCCGGACGCGGCGGTCCTGGCCGATGCGCAGCGCATCGCCGCGACCACCGGCGGATCGGCGATCACCACGACCGACCCCGACGAGGGCGCGGCCGGCTCCGACATCGTGATCACGGACACGTGGGTGTCGATGGGCAAGGAGGACGAGAAGGCGGCGCGCGTCGCGACCTTCGGCGCCTACCGGGTCGACGCCGCCACGATGGCCGCTGCCGCTCCCGACGCGCTGTTCCTGCACTGCCTGCCCGCGGACCGCGGCTACGAGGTGACCGCCGACGTGATCGACGGCCCGCAGAGCGTGATCTGGGACGAGGCGGAGAACCGCCTGCACGCGCAGAAGGCCCTGCTCGTGTGGCTCCTGGAGCGCGCCGGCACCGCCGACGCCGCTCAGTAGACTCGACAGCCGAACCCGAGGAGAACCATGACGGAACGACCCTCCGCCCGCGCGGGCGAGGCCGGAGCCCTGTGGGGCGGCCGCTTCGCCGGCGGCCCCTCGCCCGAGCTCGCCGCGCTCTCGAGGTCGACCCACTTCGACTGGCAGCTCGCCCCCTACGACCTCGCCGGCTCCCGCGCCCACGCCCGGGCGCTCGCCGGAGCGGGCTACCTCGACGACGCCGAGCTCACCGCGATGCTCGCGGCGCTCGACCGGCTCGAGGCTGCCGTCGCCGACGGGAGCTTCGCCGCCGACGAGTCGGACGAGGACGTGCACGGCGCCCTCGAGCGCGGCCTGATGCTCGAAGCCGGTCTCGAGCTCGGCGGCAAGCTCCGCGCGGGGCGCTCGCGCAACGACCAGATCGCCACCTTCGTCCGGATGTACCTCCGCGACCACGCGGCGCTCGTCTCGGAGCTGGTGGTGCAGCTCATCGACGCCCTCGCCGCGCAGGCGTCGGCGCACCCGACGGCGATCATGCCCGGGCGCACCCACCTCCAGCACGCTCAGCCCGTGCTCCTCGCGCACCATCTGCTCGCCCACGGCTGGGCGCTGCTGCGCGATCTGGAGCGCCTGCGGGACTGGGCCGTCCGGGCGGACGTCTCGCCCTACGGCTCGGGCGCCCTCGCCGGCTCGACCCTCGGCCTCGACGCCGAGGCGGTCGCCCGCGATCTCGGCTTCGCGTCGAGCGTGCCGAACTCGATCGACGGGACGGCCAGCCGCGACCTCGTCGCCGAGTTCGCCTTCGTCACCGCCATGATCGGGATCGACGTCTCGCGCATCGCGGAGGAGGTCATCCTCTGGAACACGCGGGAGTTCGCCTTCGTCACGCTCGACGACGGCTACTCGACCGGGTCCTCGATCATGCCGCAGAAGAAGAACCCCGACATCGCCGAGCTCGCCCGGGGGAAGTCCGGCCGGCTGATCGGCAACCTCACCGGGCTGCTCGCGACCCTCAAGGCCCTGCCGCTCGCCTACAACCGTGACCTGCAGGAGGACAAGGAGCCGGTCTTCGACTCGGTGACGACCCTCGAGGTCCTGCTGCCCGCGTTCAGCGGCATGATCGCGACCCTCACCTTCCACACCGACCGGATGGCGGAGCTCGCGCCCCAGGGCTTCTCCCTCGCGACCGACGTGGCCGAGTGGCTCGTGAAGAAGCACGTGCCCTTCCGGGACGCCCACGAGATCACCGGCGAGCTGGTCAAGCTGGCGGAGTCGCAGGGGAGGGGGCTCGAGGATCTCGACGACGCCGCGCTCGCCTCGGTGTCGCCGCTGCTCACGCCCGACGTGCGCTCCGTCCTCAGCATCGAGGGATCGGTGGCGAGCCGGGACGGTGTCGGCGGCACGGCTCCCGACCGCGTCTCGGAGCAGCTCGCCCGGCTGACCGAGCGCGTCCGGGTCGTGCGCGGATCCCTCCGGGGGGAGCGCCCGTGACCCTCCGAGGAGCGCCGGGCGACGACGGCCGTCCGCCGCTGCGCCCCTGGCAGCAGCGGACTCTGGTGCTCGTCGCCGCAGTCGTCATCGTCGCGGTGATCGTGATCACCCTCGTGTCGGGCCAGAGCTTCTTCTGAGCGCCGACCTCCCCGATCTCTCGCGCTCGGCCCTCGAGGTGGCACCGGAGCTGCTCGGCCGCGTCCTCCTGCACCGCACGCCGGAGGGCGTGGTCGGCGTCCGGCTGACCGAGGTCGAGGCGTACCTCGGAATCGGTGAGGATCCGGGCTCGCATGCGCACCGCGGACCGACACCCCGGACGGCTCCCATGTTCGGTCCGCCCGGGTCCGTGTACGCGTACTTCACCTACGGGATGCACACCTGTGTGAACATCGTCTGCTCCCCGGCGGGCACGGCGTCGGCGGTGCTGCTGCGCGCCGGCGAGGTCGTATCGGGGGAGGATCTCGCGATGATCCGGCGCGGACCCGTCCGCAGCCGGGATCTGGCCCGCGGACCCGCACGGCTGGCGAAGGCCCTCGGAGTCCGTCTCACCGAGTCGGGCGACCCGCTCGAGGCGGCGTTCGAGCTGCTGCCGGGGGAGAGGCCGTCCTCCGTGGCGGCGGGCCCGCGCACCGGAGTCTCGGGCCCGGGCGGCGGGGACGACTTCCCGTGGCGCTTCAGCATCCCGGGCGACCCCACCGTCTCGCCCTACCGGAGAGCAGTGCCCCGGCGGCGGCCCGGAGCTCAGCCCGCGAGGTAGAGCCGGGCGAGAACGCCGAGAGCCGCCGCCCAGGCGAGGCTCGCCAGCGTGCCGATGATGAACCGCTCGCGCGCTTCCGGGGAGGCGAGCTCGCTGAAGCGGCCGACGCCCTTGATCGCCACCACGACCGCGATCCCCTCGGGGAGACCGCTCATCAGCGCGCCGGCCGTCGCGATCCGCTCGAGGACCCCGATCGTCGTCCCCCCGCGCAGCACCTCGATCGGCTGGCCGATCGCCGAGGGCGCGCTCCCGGCGGCGGGGCGGGAGGTTCCGGCGACCATGATGCCGCCGTGGCTGCCGCTGCGGGAGTCGGCCGTCGCGAGCCGGAGGGTGAGCAGCACGACCGGCCCGCCGCCCGCGATCGCCAGCGCGAAGGCCAGCACCGCCACCAGGACGGAGTGGATCGGGGGCGCGGACGGTCCGGCGACCGCCGTGAGCAGGAAGGCGGCGGCCGCCGCCACGAGGGGGATCCAGGCGAGCTGCGGACGGCGAAGGCGCACGGCGAGCACCGCACCGGCGAGTCCGGCGAGCAGCACGAGCACCACGCCCGTCCACGAGGCGGACTGCAGCGCGGAGGCGAGGAGCAGGGCGGGGGATCCGGGGGGTGCCGTCATCGGGGTGTCCTCTCGTCGGTGGGGTCGAGCGTACGGTCGACCACTGTCAGCAGGCGCGCGAGCGCGTCACGGGCGGGAGCGTCGACCCGAGCACTCGCCGCGCGGACCCGGAGGCTGACCGCCTGCGGGCTGACGGCGAGGCGCTCGGCCGCATCCTTCTGGGAGAGGCCGCTCTCGAGCAGGTCGACGATCTGCCAGCCGGCCTCGGAGCGCGCGTCGCGCAGCAGGAGGAGCGGATCGATCAGCGCCTGGACGTCCGTCGGTGCCGGCGCCGCCGTTCCCGGTGCGTCCGGATCGAGGGAGAAGCGCGTCGGCCGGCCCTTCGCCGCCTCGACCGCCCGGCGCGCCGCGAAGTACGCCTCCCCGGTCGCCGCTCTCGTGGTCGCGGGGAGTGGCCGGTCGACGGGGCCGATCCCGAGGCCGATGCTCCAGTGGCCGGTCCGGTGCAGCTCGAGCACGAGCGCGACGACGGCATCGGCCCGGTCGAGCACGCACTGGAACTCGTCGCCCGCCGTCCGCTCCGGGGGCAGGACGAACGTCGCCCGACCGTCGTCGATCAGGCTCGCGATCGCCTGATCGACGCGGTCGTGGTCGTGCCTGCTGTCGCGCTGATCCGCGGTGATGACGAACATCGGACCTCCTCGATCAAGTATCGGCACTTGATCGCCCGGGATCAAGCCTGTGCGCTTGACTCCCGGATACCGGCTCCTTCCCGCCGCGGTAGCCTGGTCGGGTGATCGACCAGCACCTCCCCGGGTCCGCGACGAGCCCGCAGCTCGACCCCGCCTTCGACACCGTGTGGGACGAGCTGGTCTGGCGAGGCTCGGTGCACGTGTCGACCGATGCGGGAGCGTTGCGCGAGCTGCTGTCGGGGGAGCCGATCACCTACTACTGCGGGTTCGACCCGACCGCGCCCAGCCTCCACCTCGGGAACCTGGTGCAGCTGATCGTCATGCGCCGGCTCCAGCTGGCCGGGCATCGGCCGCTCGGGCTCGTCGGCGGCTCGACCGGGCTGATCGGGGATCCGCGTCCGACGGCCGAGCGGACGCTGAACTCGCGCGAGACGGTGACGGCGTGGGTCGAGCGCCTCCAGGCGCAGGTGTCCCGGTTCGTTCCCTCGGGCGGCGACAACGGGCTGCGCCTGGTCAACAACCTCGACTGGACCGCTCCGCTGTCGGCGATCGACTTCCTGCGGGAGATCGGGAAGCACTTCCGCGTGGGGACGATGCTCAAGAAGGACGCGGTCAGCGCCCGCCTCAACTCCGACGCGGGGATCAGCTACACCGAGTTCAGCTACCAGATCCTGCAGGGTCTCGACTACCTGGAGCTCTACCGACAGTACGGGTGCGTCCTGCAAACCGGCGGCAGCGACCAGTGGGGCAACCTGACGAGCGGGACCGACCTGATCCACCGCACGGAGGGCGTGTCGGTCCACGCGATCGGCACACCGCTGGTGATGAACTCCGACGGCACCAAGTTCGGCAAGAGCGAGGGCAACGCCGTCTGGCTCGACTCCGAGCTCACCAGCCCGTACGCGTTCTACCAGTTCTGGGTCAACACGGACGACCGCGACGTCGCCGACCGCCTGCGGATCTTCACCTTCCTGCCGCGCACGGAGATCGAGCGCCTGGAGAAGGCCGCCGCCGACGAGCCGTTCCGCCGGGAGGCGCAGCGCGCGCTCGCCTGGGAGGTCACGTCGCTGGTGCACGGAGCGGAGGCGACGCGTTCGGTGATCGACGCCTCGGCTGCGCTCTTCGGCAAGGGCTCGCTCGAGGGGATCGACCCGGTCATCCTCCGTGGCGCGCTCGAGGCGGTGCCCTCGATGGAGGCGACACCGGAGACGCCGGCGCTGCAGGCGTTCGTCGAGACCGGACTCGTCGCCAGCACGGGGGAGGCGCGACGGGCACTCGCCCAGGGAGGGCTCTCGGTGAACAACACCGCCCTCCCGTCCGAGACCGTCACGCTCGGCGAGCTCCCGTTGATCGACGGGATCGCCGTCCTCCGTCGCGGCAAGAAGAGCTTCGCCGGGGCCTTCGTCCGCTGACCGCGTGCCCGCTCTCCTCGAGCGGACGCGGACGATGACGGCGTCGGCGGTCTCATCAGCTCGGTGTCCGGTAGCCGGTAGCCGGTAGCCGGTAGCCGGTAGCCGGTAGCCGGTAGCCGGTAGCCGGTGTCCGGTAGCCGGTGTCCGGTAGCCGGTGTCCGGTAGCCGGTGTCCGGTAGCCGGTGTCCGGTAGCCGGTGTTCGGTAGCCGGTGTCCGATAGCCGGTGTCGGGTACCGAGTCGGACACTCAGCGACGCACGGCCCCTGAATCGCGACACGCCCGGGACGCAGGCGATTTGCCGCTCGGCCGAGGCCCGACGTAATGTAACTCCTCGTCACCCCAAAGGAGCGGCAAGCGGGAGTCAGGCGCAGAGCGTCGAGACCAGCTGGCCCACCTCAAGCGGGGACCATCCCCTCGCTCCCAGGCCTGTTAGAGATTCGTCTCTTGAAGACTGCGGGATCGCGAGCGTAAGATGCAAAGCCTCCACGGGACACGGTCCCGGCTTCGTTGCAAGGCCTCACGGCCGAGCCCGGTGCAGCGGTGCGGTCCTCGATCGTGCAGCGAACACCACGAAGAAGCCGGACTTGACACGGCCTGCGGATGTGCTAAGTTAGTCGAGTTGCCACGGAGGCGATCGGGACTTCGGTTCTGACAAGCCTAACCGGTCTCGGCAAGCAAGACAAATCGAGTGGCTCACGCCCTCGTACAGCAAACTTCGATCACTTTCGTTGTGAAGCACCGTTCTGGTGTGGAGGCGGGATGTGTCCGATTCTTGAGAACTCAACAGCGTGCACTATGTTCAATGCCAATTTTATACCCCGGCCTTGATCTTCGGATCGGGTTGGGATTCCTTTGGAAATTGATGTCAGCTTCCGGCTTTCGGGTCGGAGAGATGTCTTATTTGCTAGAGGTCAAACTTGACTCTCCTTCTCTTCGGGGTTGGGGGTCGTAATTTTTTTACGGAGAGTTTGATCCTGGCTCAGGACGAACGCTGGCGGCGTGCTTAACACATGCAAGTCGAACGATGAAGCCCAGCTTGCTGG
>NZ_PSTP01000040.1:0-3816 GCF_002930935.1 Rathayibacter sp. AY1A2
GCTCGGCGAGCTGCGCGTCGCGATCGAGTACGACTCCACCGGCCGTCACGGACTCGAGCACGTCGGGCACCGCGAGGAGGCCGACCGGCGGAAGGACCGCGCGCTCCGCTCCGCCGGGTGGGAGGTGGTGCGCATCCGCACGGGGAAGCTGCTGCCGCTCGGCCCCCACGACCTGGTCGCCACGGGAGTCACGGCCGCGCTGGCGGACCGTCTGGTCGACCGGCTCCGCGATGTCCGCGGTCCGCTGCTCGTCGACGCCTGGGGGCGCTGAGCGCGTCGTGCGGCGGCTGCGGGACGGTCCTCGGGGGACCCGTGCCCGGCGCGCCCTCCCCGGCACTCCGTCGCGGTGTCCGGCTCGGCGGAGCGGGACCCGTGGATGCAGTGCCGGCGAGTGGGAACCGTCGAGTGGGAGCCGGCGAGTCGGAGCGGTCGAGTCGTCGCCGCCGGCTCGCAGCCGACGCGTCAGAGCCGCAGGGCCAGCGCCTCGCTGCGCCAGCGGCGGTGCAGGGCCCAGGGGTCGGGCTCCCCGGCGCGCACGGTCTCGATGTGGGCGTCGAGCACGGGGCTGCGCGCGAACCACTCGGTGCGCTCCAGGCGCTCGTCGGCGAACTGGGCGTGCCGATGCTGCTCGAGTGCTCGCCCGCCGCGCTCGAACGCGAGGAGCTCCTCGTGCCGGAGCCGGTGGAGGCGCTGCCGGGGATTGCCGCTGGTGCCGATCTTGATCCGCTCGCCGAAGCGGATGTAGTAGACGACGTCGACCCGGGGCGGCGGCAGCTCGCCGTCGGGAGCGTCGCCGAGCCGCCACTCGCAGGCGGCGCAGAGCCAGGCGGAGGGGAGCCGGACGCCCAGGCGGGACCCGCACGCCGCGCACGGCGAGGGCAGGACGTCGATCACGCCGTCCTCGCGGGCGACCCAGTCGTGCGCGAGCCCGAGGTGCGCCGCGCAGAGCGCGAGGGGGGCGCCCGTCTCGGCCGAGGAGGCGCACCCTCCGATCGCGCACGCTGACATGCCGCCGACGCTAGGTGCGACCCCCGACATCGCGCCGCCGTCGACCGCGCCGCCGCGAGCACGCAGGAGTCGGAGTGCTCGCTCTCGAGGACGGCGGCACCCGCGCGCTCGCTGCCCGGCGGATCAGCTCAGGCGGTCGATCAGCGACGAGGCGAGGCCCGTGTAGCCGCCCGGCGTCAGCGCCAGCAGGCGCTCCTTCGCCGCGTCGCCGATGTCGAGACCCTGCACGAAGACGGCGAGGTCGTCGGCACCGAGGCGCTTGCCGCGGGTCAGGTCCTTCAGCAGCGCGTACGGGTCGGTGATCGAGGAGCGGCCGGCCGCCACCTCTGCGCGGATCACCGTCTGGATCGCCTCGGCCAGCACCTCCCAGTTGCCGTCGAGGTCGGCGGCGAGGGCGGTCGGGTCGAGGTCGATCTCGAGCAGGCCGCGGGCGATGTTGTCGAGGGCGAGGAGGGAGTGGCCGAACGCGACGCCGATGTTGCGCTGCGTGGTCGAGTCGGTGAGGTCGCGCTGGAGGCGCGAGGTGACCAGGGTCTGCGCGAGCGAGTCGAGCAGGGCGCTGGAGAGCTCGAGGTTCGCCTCGGCGTTCTCGAAGCGGATCGGGTTGATCTTGTGCGGCATCGTGGACGAGCCGGTCGCCCCGGCCTGGGGGATCTGCCGGAAGTAGCCGAGCGAGATGTAGGTCCAGACGTCGGTGCAGATGTTGTGCAGGATGCGGTTCGCGTGCGCGGCCCTGCCGTAGAGCTCGGCCTGCCAGTCGTGCGACTCGATCTGGGTGGTCAGCGGATTGAAGACGAGGCCGAGGGAGGTGACGAACTCCTCCGCGAGGGCGGGCCAGTCGGTGCCGGGGTCGGCGGCGAGGTGCGCGGCGAACGTGCCCGTCGCTCCGCTGAACTTGCCCAGGTACTCCGTCGCCTCGATCTGCGCGACGACCCGCTCGAGCCGGTAGGCGTAGACGGCGAACTCCTTGCCCATCGTGGTCGGGGTCGCGGGCTGGCCGTGGGTGCGGCTGAGCATCGACTCGTCGCGGTAGCGGACGGCCAGCTCCCGGAGCGACGCGACGACCGAGCGCAGCTTCGGCAGCCAGATCTCGCCGACGGCCTGACGGACCACGATCGCGTAGGAGAGGTTGTTGATGTCCTCGCTGGTGGCGGCGAAGTGGGTGAGCTCGGCGATGCGCTGCAGTCCGAGCTCCTCGAGCCACTGGCGGACGAGGTACTCCACGGCCTTCACGTCGTGGCGGGTGCGGGCCTCGAGGGCGGCCAGCTCGTCGATCTCGGGCTGGCCGAAGTCGCGGGCGCGGCGGCGGAGCTCCTCGGCGGCCGCCGCGTCGACGGGCTCGGAGCCGAAGAGGCGGCGGTCGGTCAGCGCCAGCAGCCACTCGACCTCGACGTGCACCCGCGCGCGGTTCAGCCCCGCCTCCGAGAGGTACTCGCCGAGCGACGAGACGGCACCGCTGTAGCGGCCGTCGAGGGGGCTCAGCGGCTGGGTGGGGAGCGAGGTCATGCGGTGGTGCCTTCCGGTTCTCAGGTGTCCTGCGCGAGGGCGGCGCGCGCGTCGGTGGAGTCGGGGCGGACCGAGCGGTTGCCGCGCAGTCCTGGTTCGATCTGGGCGAAGAGGGCCCGGCAGGCGCGCTCGATGAGCGCGAGCACCGAGTCGAACGCCGCCGCATCGGAATAGTAGGGGTCGGGGACGTCGCCCTGCGGGGAGAGGCCGGGCTCGAAGTCGAGCAGGCGGCGGATCTTCTGCCGGTCGACCTCGGTGCGCGCCCAGGAGCGCAGCGCGCGCTCGTGCCCGTGGTCGAGCGCGACGACCAGGTCGAACTCGGCGAAGCGGGACGGGTCGAAGAGCTGGGCGCGGTGGCGGCCCCCGTCGAAGCCGTGCCGCTCCAGCGCCGCGAGGGCGCGGCTGTCGGCGTGCTCGCCGAGGTGCCACTCGCCGGTGCCGGCCGAGCTGATCTCGATCGCGGAGCCGAGCCCCGCCTGCTCCGCCAGGGAGCGCAGCACCACCTCGGCCATCGGCGACCGGCAGATGTTGCCGGTGCAGACGAAGCACACGGCGAAGGCCGAGGGCGCAGGGGAGTCGGGGGTCACCCGCCCATCATGGCGCACCGCGGCTCCTCCACAGCAGGCCGATCGCGGCCGCCGTCCACCGATGGCGCGCGCGGCCTCCCGGGCGGCGGCGGCGCGGCCGATGCTGGCTGCCGAGCCGGCGGTGTCAGTCCTGACGGCGGCGGAGGAAGGGGCGCAGGAGGAGGCCGATGAACCAGTTCACCAGGGCGAGCACGAGGGCGCCGAGCACGCCCCACCAGAAGCCGTCCACGACGAGGCCGAAGCCGAAGAGGCCGCTGATCCAGGCGGTCAGCAGCAGCAGGAGGCCGTTGACGAGGAACGAGACCAGGCCGAGCGTCAGCACGTACAGGGGGAACGCGACCACCCGCACCACTCCGCCGACGACGGCGTTGACGACGCCGAAGATCACCGCGACCAGCAGGTACGTGAGGACCGCCGCGGCGGGGCCCTCCTCGTACGGGTCCACGCGCACGCCCGCCACGACCAGGGTCGTGAGCCAGATCGCGACGGCGTTGGTCAGGAGGCCGAGGAGGAGTCTGCTCATGCCTCCACTATCCCCGCAGGCGGGGCGCGCCGCGAGCCGGGGCTCAGGTGAGGGGCCCGCCGATGGTCGGCTCGGGCGCAGGAGTGCAGAGGCGGGGGTCGTCGGCGCAGGTCCGCGGAGGGAGCACCGCGGTGGGCTCGG
The DNA here is from genome assembly GCF_002930935.1 of Rathayibacter sp. AY1A2. Classification (NCBI taxonomy): domain Bacteria; kingdom Bacillati; phylum Actinomycetota; class Actinomycetes; order Micrococcales; family Microbacteriaceae; genus Rathayibacter; species Rathayibacter sp. AY1A2. The sequence goes on from NZ_PSTP01000040.1 coordinate 3,766, forward strand.
GCTGCGGCAGGGGCTCCGCCGTCGGCTGCGGGGCCTCGGTCGGCTCGGGGG
>NZ_PSTP01000041.1:0-2301 GCF_002930935.1 Rathayibacter sp. AY1A2
GGGGGGGGGGGGGGGGGCGGGCGCGGCGGCGGGGCGAACGGGCGGGGGCGTTCCGGCGGGGACGGACGGAGCGGGCTCGCACCGCGGACCGCCTCGGACGAGCTCCGCGATCCGCAGCACCCGGTCGACCGACGTCCGGGCGGACGGGTCGTGTGCTGGGACCCGCGCGGACCTCCGCGGTCGGCGGGACGTCGTGTCCTGTTCGCCTGCCGCCCCTTGCCCGCGCGCCGCTCCGAGCGCACGCTGGAGCCATGACCGCATGGAGCCCTCTCGAGACCGTCGGCGCCGTGGTGCTCGCCCTCGCGCTGATCGGGCTCGCCGTCGCGGCCGTGGTGGTCGGAGCAGGCGACGAGATCGCGTTCATCGGCGTGCTGGTCGCCTTCGCGGTCGCGGTCACCGGGCTCGGCCTCCACATCGCCGGCCGCGAGGCGCGGTACCGCCGCGACAACCGGTGATGCCGAAGCGCTTCCGCCGCGACGACCGCTGAGGAGGCGCGCTCCCGCCGCGACGACACTCGGCCGGTCAGTGCCCGAGCTCCACCAGCAGCACGCCGGCGATGATCAGGCCGATCCCGCCGAGCATCGTCCAGGTCAGCGGGTCCTGGAACAGCCAGCGGCCGAGCACCGCGGTCAGCGCGACTCCGACCGCCGCCCAGATCCCGTAGGCCACCCCGATCGGCATGCCCTGCGCGAGCGCTCCGGCCAGCAGCGTGAACGCGACGACGTAGCCGACTCCGACCACGACGTACCAGCGCTTCCGGCCGTCCGTCGCGGGCTTGAGGCTCATCGTCGCGGCGACCTCGGTGAGGATCGCGCCCGAGAGCAGCCAGGCCATCAGCGCACCGCCCGGCGCGCGGCCTGCGCTCGCTGCGACCCGATCTCGACCATCAGCACGCCCGCGATGATCAGCACCAGCCCGATCGTCATCACGCCCGTCAGCGGCTGCCCGAAGAGCACGGCCGCGAGGACCGCCGTCAGCGCGACGCCGCACGCGCCCCACACGCCGTAGGCGACTCCGATCGGCATGCCGGCCCTGAGCACCCGGCTGAGGAGGACGAACGCCGCCAGGTAGCCCGCCACCACGAGCGCGTACCAGCCCGGTGACTCGATCGCGGCCTGGAGGGCGAGCGACGCCGTCACCTCGGTGAGGATCGCGCCGGTGAGGAGCACCCAGCTCATCGCGTGCCGTCGGATCGGGTCATCCGGCCAGCGTAGGGCGGGCGCGGAGGCGTGCGCCCGCGGAACGAGAGCGCAGTGCCCGGAGACGGGGTGGGAACGATCGTTCTCCGGGCAGTGGCGCGCTCACCGCGCGAAGTGCTCGCGCACCTCCGCCTGCCAGCGCTCGCGGTCCTCCTCCGTGATGAACGCCGCGTCGAAGGAGTTGAGCGCCAGCTGCTCGAGCTGCGCGTCGTCCATCCCCAGCTCCTCGACCAGGGCGCGGTAGTTCTCGTCCACGTAGCCGCCGAAGTAGGGCGGGTCGTCGCTCGAGACCGTCACGACGAGTCCCTCGCGGAGCATCGCGGGCAGCGGGTGGTCGGCCATCGTGTCCACCGCGCGCAGGGCCACGTTCGACAGCGGGCACACCGTCACCGGGATGCGGCGCTCGCGGAGCATCGCGACGACCTCCGGGTCCTCCATCGCGCGGATCCCGTGGTCGATCCGCTCGACCTTCAGCAGCTCGACGGTGGCCGCGACCGTCTCGGGCCCGCCCTCCTCCCCGGCGTGCGCGACCAGGCGCAGTCCCTCCGCCGCGGCGCGCGCGTAGACGTCGACGAACAGCTCCGGGCCGAAGCCCACCTCGTTCGAGTCGAGCCCGACGCCGATGATGTGCTCGCGCCAGGGGAGGATCGCCGTCAGCATCTCGTCGGCCGCGTCGGCGCCCAGGTCGCGGAGGAAGCACATGATCAGGTCCGTCGAGATCCCGTGGGTCTCCTCGCTCCGACCGAGCGCACGGGTGATCCCGCTCATCACGGTGTCGAGCGCGACGCCGTTGCCGAGGTGCGTCTGCGGGTCGAAGAAGATCTCGGCGCGGCGGACGTTCGCCTTCTGCGCCCGGTCGAGGTAGCCGGTCGCGAGCTCGAAGAAGTCCCGCTCCGTCTTCAGCACGGTGAGGTTCGAGTAGTGCAGCTCCAGGAACGACGCGAGGTCGGTGAAGGAGTACCGCGCGCGGAGGGCGTCGAGATCCTCGGTGGGCAGGGCGACTCCGTTGCGGCGCGCCATCTCGACGATGTGCTCGGGCTCGATCGTGCCCTCGAGGTGGATGTGCAGCTCGGCGCTGGGCGGGGCGGGGAAGGCGGGGCGG
>NZ_PSTP01000042.1:0-1696 GCF_002930935.1 Rathayibacter sp. AY1A2
CCCGACTCCACCGCCCCGACGCGTTCCCAACCCGAAGGCTGTACTGACGCGAGACGATCTCACCGAGCACCTAGTTCAATGTTCCACCCATGAGCTACCAGCAAAGACATTCGCTTTGATCTGGCGCCTGGAACACCCTGCGGTGTCCAGATGCTCCTTAGAAAGGAGGTGATCCAGCCGCACCTTCCGGTACGGCTACCTTGTTACGACTTAGTCCTAATCACCGATCCCACCTTCGACAGCTCCCTCCTTGCGGTTAGGCCACTGGCTTCGGGTGTTACCGACTTTCATGACTTGACGGGCGGTGTGTACAAGGCCCGGGAACGTATTCACCGCAGCGTTGCTGATCTGCGATTACTAGCGACTCCGACTTCATGAGGTCGAGTTGCAGACCTCAATCCGAACTGAGACCGGCTTTTTGGGATTCGCTCCACCTTACGGTATCGCAGCCCTTTGTACCGGCCATTGTAGCATGCGTGAAGCCCAAGACATAAGGGGCATGATGATTTGACGTCATCCCCACCTTCCTCCGAGTTGACCCCGGCAGTCTCCTATGAGTTCCCACCATGACGTGCTGGCAACATAGAACGAGGGTTGCGCTCGTTGCGGGACTTAACCCAACATCTCACGACACGAGCTGACGACAACCATGCACCACCTGTATACCGACCTTGCGGGGCAACCATTTCTGGAAGTTTCCGGTATATGTCAAGCCTTGGTAAGGTTCTTCGCGTTGCATCGAATTAATCCGCATGCTCCGCCGCTTGTGCGGGCCCCCGTCAATTCCTTTGAGTTTTAGCCTTGCGGCCGTACTCCCCAGGCGGGGAACTTAATGCGTTAGCTGCGACACGGAGACCGTGGAAAGGTCCCCACATCTAGTTCCCAACGTTTACGGCGTGGACTACCAGGGTATCTAATCCTGTTCGCTCCCCACGCTTTCGCTCCTCAGCGTCAGTAACGGCCCAGAGAACTGCCTTCGCCATCGGTGTTCCTCCTGATATCTGCGCATTCCACCGCTACACCAGGAATTCCATTCTCCCCTACCGCACTCTAGTCTGCCCGTACCCACTGCAGGCCCGAGGTTGAGCCTCGGGTTTTCACAGCAGACGCGACAAACCGCCTACGAGCTCTTTACGCCCAATAATTCCGGACAACGCTTGCACCCTACGTATTACCGCGGCTGCTGGCACGTAGTTAGCCGGTGCTTTTTCTGCAGGTACCGTCAAGCCGAAGCCCTTCTTCCCTACTAAAAGAGGTTTACAACCCGAAGGCCGTCATCCCCCACGCGGCGTTGCTGCATCAGGCTTTCGCCCATTGTGCAATATTCCCCACTGCTGCCTCCCGTAGGAGTCTGGGCCGTGTCTCAGTCCCAGTGTGGCCGGTCACCCTCTCAGGCCGGCTACCCGTCGTCGCCTTGGTGAGCCATTACCTCACCAACTAGCTGATAGGCCGCGAGTCCATCCTTGACCGAAAAACTTTCCACCCGCACCCGATGCCGGGGCAGGTCGTATCCGGTATTAGACGCCGTTTCCAGCGCTTATCCCAGAGTCAAGGGCAGGTTACTCACGTGTTACTCACCCGTTCGCCACTAATCCACCCAGCAAGCTGGGCTTCATCGTTCGACTTGCATGTGTTAAGCACGCCGCCAGCGTTCGTCCTGAGCCAGGATCAAACTCTCCGTAAAAAAATTACGACC
>NZ_PSTP01000043.1:0-1601 GCF_002930935.1 Rathayibacter sp. AY1A2
GTCGATGGCCGAGGCCGCCGGCACGTCCCCCTCGGTCCGGAAGACGGCCAGACCGGCGTAGTACACGAAAGCGCAGAGGACGGCTGCAGCCGCGATCGTCGCTCCCGCGACGACGAGCGGGTGTCCGCGCTTTCGGGGCTCATCCATAAGTCCGGACCCTAGCAAGGCGCTGTAGCCCCTAGCTGGCCTCAGCGGAGGGAACCGCGACCACTCCATCCAGTCGCCCCAACCGCACGACCAAGGGAAGAGCGAGGACGTCGCTTACCCTGAGCCAGTGGGGACATTCTCGAAGGCGCGAAAAACGGTCGCGATCGCAGCATGCCTGATCGTCGTCACGGGATGCACGCCACAGCCTGAACCGCCGGCTCCGCCTCCGGTGTCCACAGACAGCAGCTCCGACGCCGCACTGACCGGTGACCTTGGCGTGGCAACGTTCACGGGGAGCGATGGGACGGCCGGCAGCATCCGTTTGAGTGCGGCTGATGGCCGGCTGGCTCTGGCATCAGACGAGCTCGACATTCCCGCCGCGACCGCATCTTCCTCAGGTTCCGTTGCGGTCATGGCAGCGCTGGACCCGATCGATGAGGGCGCCACCTGTTTCGACATTGCTTTCCCAATGAGTCTCGCGGATGCGGAGCCAGGGAAGCCCTACAAGGCCTGGCGGAACCTCGCAGAGTTCCACGGCGACCCGACAGCGATCGATCAGCTCGTCATCACCACCAAGCCCCAGAACGACCCCGACTGCTCGATGAGGATCATTGCTGTCGCTGACGTCCAATGGAGCGTGAAGCCTCAACGCAGTGATCTCGTCGCCCAGGACGCCGGGCCGCGTGCAGCAGCGCGTGGCGAAACGACATCGACGGACGGAATGCCGACGTCGTACACGGTCGCTCGCAACGACCTCGCAGAGGACGTCGCGGCACGATTCGACATGACGGCCGATGACCTGTTCTACCTCAACCCGTTCCGCTTCCCTTCCGACGAAATTCTGCGCGTCGGCGAAGAATTGAACCTCACCGTCGCGGCGCGATGACCTCCACGCGGGCCACTCGATACCGGGCCTGACGTTCCGGCTCTTGATCAATCTGGTGGAGCGCGGTGCATGATGTCCCGATGAACGTTGGAGAGCCCCCGCGACCGAGTGCAGCGACGCCCATCGTTCTCGCCTTGGTTTTCGGTGGGCTTGCAGCCGCCGTGGGAGCCGTAGCCTCCATCTACATGTGGGACCCGAGCGAGACGTGCAGGACCCGCGGCGGAGGCAGCCTGACGGGAGAGGGGTTCCTCTGGAACCCGCTGTGCTCGGATGGGTCAACCGTTCAGCCGATATGGATGACGTTGACGACTGCTGCGGCGTTGATCGTGGCTGTGACATGCGTCGTCATCGCGGCCATCCGCCAAGCTGAACGTGACGGACGCGAAACTGCGTCGCCCGACGTTCTGCACGACTACTCGCGCCAGTCCCTGCCGGAAGACAACGGGCTCCGCAAGCTGGGCGACGAATGGTGACAGACGGTGACTCTCAGGGGTTCTATCGTCTCGCCGTAGCAATGCGGCGTGCATCGGTCTACTGATCGGCGTTCGGGTGACCGCTCAACGATCCC
>NZ_PSTP01000044.1:0-1492 GCF_002930935.1 Rathayibacter sp. AY1A2
AGCCTGAGATCTGATGGGTAGACGCAAGTCGAAATCGGTGATCCTATGCTGCCAAGAAAAGCATCGACGCGAGGTTCTAGCTGCCCGTACCCCAAACCGACTCAGGTGGTCAGGTAGAGAATACTAAGGAGATCGAGAGAATCGTGGTTAAGGAACTCGGCAAAATGCCCCCGTAACTTCGGGAGAAGGGGGGCCTGAGGCGTGAACGGACTTGCTCCGGGAGCGTTCGATGGCCGCAGAGACCAGTGGGAAGCGACTGTTTACTAAAAACACAGGTCCGTGCTAAGTCGCAAGACGATGTATACGGACTGACGCCTGCCCGGTGCTGGAAGGTTAAGAGGAACGGTTAGCCGCAAGGCGAAGCTGAGAATTTAAGCCCCAGTAAACGGCGGTGGTAACTATAACCATCCTAAGGTAGCGAAATTCCTTGTCGGGTAAGTTCCGACCTGCACGAATGGCGTAACGACTTCCCAGCTGTCTCAACCGCGAACTCGGCGAAATTGCATTACGAGTAAAGATGCTCGTTACGCGCAGCAGGACGGAAAGACCCCGTGACCTTTACTATAGTTTGGTATTGGTGTTCGGTGTGGCTTGTGTAGGATAGGTGGGAGACGTTGAAGTGGGCACGCTAGTGTTCGTGGAGTCATTGTTGAAATACCACTCTGGTCACTCTGGATATCTAACTTCGGACCCTAATCGGGTTCAGGGACAGTGCCTGATGGGTAGTTTAACTGGGGCGGTTGCCTCCCAAAGAGTAACGGAGGCGCCCAAAGGTTCCCTCAACCTGGTTGGCAATCAGGTGGCGAGTGTAAGTGCACAAGGGAGCTTGACTGTGAGACTGACAAGTCGAGCAGGGACGAAAGTCGGGACTAGTGATCCGGCAGTGGCTTGTGGAAGCGCTGTCGCTCAACGGATAAAAGGTACCTCGGGGATAACAGGCTGATCTTGCCCAAGAGTCCATATCGACGGCATGGTTTGGCACCTCGATGTCGGCTCGTCGCATCCTGGGGCTGGAGTAGGTCCCAAGGGTTGGGCTGTTCGCCCATTAAAGCGGTACGCGAGCTGGGTTTAGAACGTCGTGAGACAGTTCGGTCCCTATCCGCTGCGCGCGCAGGAAATTTGAGAAGATCTATCCCTAGTACGAGAGGACCGGGATGGACGAACCTCTGGTGTGTCAGTTGTTCCGCCAGGAGCACCGCTGATTAGCTACGTTCGGAACGGATAACCGCTGAAAGCATCTAAGCGGGAAGCCGGCTTCGAGATGAGATTTCCATCCCTTCGGGGGAGAGGCTCCCAGCCAGACGACTGGGTTGATAGGCCGGATGTGGAAGACAGGACTAAAGACTGTCGGAGCTGACCGGTACTAATAAGCCGATAACTTGATAATCACTACACTCATACCGTTGTAAAGGCTGGTAGGAGTGGTCAGAGATTGCTTGCGTCCACTTTGTGGTTCCCAGAAGACGGGCACCCCGCATCCTCCTTCGGGAGG
>NZ_PSTP01000045.1:0-1468 GCF_002930935.1 Rathayibacter sp. AY1A2
GGCTCGGGGTGGGTGTCGGGGTGGCGTCGGCGTCCGGCGCAGTGGTGCCGGAGTCGGCGCCCGGTGTGGAGTCCTGGACGCGGATCGACCCGCCCTCCTGGGCGATGCGGACCACGAACGGCTCGGCCTCGGGATCGCCGAAGGTCTGCGTCCACAGCTGACGGCCGTCGGCGGTGCGGACCTCGCGGGGCGCGTCGATCGCGCCTCCGTCGGCGTCCAGAACGAGGAGCTCGGTGTCCTCCGTGGTCGCCTCGAGGCGGACCGCCGTTCCCGCCATCGTGGCGACGGACACGTGCCCGTAGCCGATCCAGAGGTCCAGCGGCTCGCCGGAGGTCTCGTAGCCGGGTGCGACCGTGACGCGCAGGTCGCTCGCCGCGAGCGTCGCGTAGCGGCCGGGAGCGGCGCTCGAGAAGCCGTAGGTGCCCAGCACGGGGAGCAGCTCGCGGTCGGTCGGCAGCACGGCGGCGCAGGCGGCCGTGACCAGCGCGACCGTCGCGAGGGCGACCAGCGCGATCGCGCGCCTCCGGAACAGGCCGGCGAGCACGATCACCACGGCGAGCACGAGCGCGGCCGAGGCGGCTCCGACGACGAGGGCCGTCGGCCCGGAGGCGGTGAGCGAGACCAGTGCGCCGGTCAGTGCGGCGGCGCCCAGGGCGAGCAACGTGAGGCTCGCCCGCAGCCGGGGGTTCGCGGCGCGTCGGAGGCGCTGGCGCTCCAGGCGCGCGGCGGTGACGGCGGCGGCGGCGACTCGCGCCTCCTCCGCCCGGGCGCGGGCCGTCTCGCGGGCCGACGCGCTCTGCTGGGCGCGGAACGCCTCCCGCTCGGCCCGCCAGGCCTCCTGGCGCTCGCGCCACTCGGCGACGGCCTCGGGGGACGAGGGGCGCTCGTCCTGCAGGCCGGGGTCGGGTGCGGGGTAGGCCGGAGCGGAGGGCGCGGGGTAGGGGAGCGTCGCGGAGGGGTGTGCGGACGGGGAGCCCTGGGCCGGGTGAGCGGCCGCGTCGTCCGATCGCCGGCTCCGCCGCACGATCCAGACCACGAAGGCCACGATCAGCCCGAGCACCACGAGCGACCACAGCGTCCGCCCGGTCGCGGGCGCCCAGGGCATCGCCCCGGTGTACGCGCCGCCGAGCGACCAGAAGCCCTGCGCCACCGGCAGCATCGAGGCGAGCACGAGGACGCCGATCCCGGCGTGCACCCGGTCGAGCGAGCCGCGGAGCAGCCGCTCCACCGGCAGGGCGCCGTCCTGGTCGGGCAGCAGCAGCCAGGCCGCGGCGTAGAGGAGGAGCGCGGGCCCGCCCAGCACCGCGACGACGAGCACGATCCCGCGCACGATCAGCGGGTCGATGCCGAGCCGGTCGGCGATCCCCGCGCAGACGCCGCCGATCCAGCCGGGACGGCGGGGCAGGTCGAGGCCGCGCAGCCAGAGCACGAAGCGGTTCTCGGGCGCGGGGAGCGGATCGGCGGGGCC
>NZ_PSTP01000046.1:0-1048 GCF_002930935.1 Rathayibacter sp. AY1A2
TTGTAGGGGTGACGGCGTGCCTTTTGAAGAATGAGCCTGCGAGTTAGTGCTCTGTGGCGAGGTTAACCCGTGTGGGGCAGCCGTAGCGAAAGCGAGTCCGAATAGGGCGATTCAGTCGCAGGGTCTAGACCCGAAGCGAAGTGATCTATCCATGGCCAGGTTGAAGCGACGGTAAGACGTCGTGGAGGACCGAACCCACTTCAGTTGAAAATGGAGGGGATGAGCTGTGGATAGGGGTGAAAGGCCAATCAAACTTCGTGATAGCTGGTTCTCTCCGAAATGCATTTAGGTGCAGCGTTGCGTGTTTCTTGCCGGAGGTAGAGCTACTGGATGGCCGATGGGGCCCAAAAGCTTACTGACGTCAGCCAAACTCCGAATGCCGGTAAGTGAGAGCGCAGCAGTGAGACTGTGGGGGATAAGCTTCATAGTCGAGAGGGAAACAACCCAGACCACCAACTAAGGTCCCTAAGCGCGTGCTAAGTGGGAAAGGATGTGGAGTTGCACAGACAACCAGGAGGTTGGCTTAGAAGCAGCCACCCTTGAAAGAGTGCGTAATAGCTCACTGGTCAAGTGATTCCGCGCCGACAATGTAACGGGGCTCAAGCACGCCACCGAAGTTGTGGCATTGACATTAGTGGTAGGCCTTCGTGGTCCAGCCGTGTTGATGGGTAGGAGAGCGTCGTGTGGCGAGTGAAGCGGCGGTGTGAACCAGCCGTGGATGCCACACGAGTGAGAATGCAGGCATGAGTAGCGAAAGACGGGTGAGAAACCCGTCCTCCGGAAGACCAAGGGTTCCAGGGTCAAGCTAATCTTCCCTGGGTAAGTCGGGACCTAAGGCGAGGCCGACAGGCGTAGTCGATGGACAACGGGTTGATATTCCCGTACCGGCGAAGAACCGCCCAAGACAATCCAGTAGTGCTAAGTATCTGAATCCCTTTGATGGATCCCTTCGGGGTGAAGCGTTGGGCCTAGCGTACGACCCCGTGCTGGTGCGTTTAGCGTATTAACAGGTGTGACGCAGGAAGGTAGCCGAGCCGGGCGATGGTTG
>NZ_PSTP01000047.1:0-1019 GCF_002930935.1 Rathayibacter sp. AY1A2
GGCGCCGTCATCTTCGCCTACCAGGTCGCCGACCCGCGCGCCTACGGAGTCGTCGAGTTCGACGAGCACTTCCGAGCCGTCTCCATCGAGGAGAAGCCCTCTTCTCCGAAGAGCACCTTCGCTGTTCCCGGCCTCTACTTCTACGACAACTCCGTGATCGGGATAGCCAAGAGCATCAAGCCGTCCGCGCGCGGCGAACTGGAGATATCGACGGTCAACGAGCGGTATCTCGAGGCCGGTGCTCTCACTGTCCAGGTGCTCGATCGGGGAACGGCCTGGCTCGACACCGGGACCTTCGATTCCATGATCGAGGCGACGGAGTTCGTGCGCGTGATCGAGCAGAGGCAGGGATTCAAGATCGGCTGCATCGAGGAGATCGCCTGGCGCAACTCCTGGATCGACGACACCCGCCTCGCCGAGCTCGCCGCACCGCTGGTCAAGAGCGGATACGGCGCCTACCTCCAGCAGCTGCCCGCTCTCGCGCGGGGATCATCCTCCGTCTGAGCGCCCACCGGAGTCCGCCCGTGTCGTCGATCGCGACCCGGGCGTCCGACGCCTTTCGTCCCTTCCTCGAACCAGTAGGAGCACTCGTGCGGATCCTCGTCACCGGCGGTGCCGGCTTCATCGGCAGCAACTTCGTCCACCTCACCCTGCGCGAGCGCCCCGACGTCCGGATCACCGTGCTCGACAAGCTCACCTACGCCGGCGACCTCCGCTCGGTAGCGCCGGTGTCGGACCGGATCACCTTCGTCGAGGGCGACGTCGCCGACGCCCCGCTCGTCGACCGGCTGGTCCGGGAGTCGGATCTGGTGGTGCATTTCGCCGCGGAGTCGCACAACGACAACTCCCTGGAGGATCCGGCGCCGTTTCTGGCGACGAACATCCTCGGGACCGCCGCCCTGCTCGAGGCGGTGCGCCGGCACGACGTGCGGTACCACCACATCTCGACGGACGAGGTGTACGGCGACCTCGAGCTCGAGGACCTCGCGCGCTTCACCGAGCACACCCCCTACAACCCC
>NZ_PSTP01000048.1:0-822 GCF_002930935.1 Rathayibacter sp. AY1A2
GAGGCTCCGACGGTTTGTAAGCAAACGGTTTCAGGTACTATTTCACTCCCCTCCCGGGGTACTTTTCACCTTTCCCTCACGGTACTTGTCCGCTATCGGTCATCTGGGAGTATTTAGGCTTATCAGGTGGTCCTGACAGATTCACACGGGATTTCTCGGGCCCCGTGCTACTTGGGATACTCTTCACGCCATAACACCATTTCGACTACGGGGCTCGCACCCGCTCTGGCCAGGCGTTCAAACCTGTTCGTCTATGATGCGCTGTAACGTTCACCGGCCGGCAGACCGGAACGAAAAGTCCCACAACCCCGGCCATGCAACCCCTGCCGGGTATCACACATGACTCGGTTTAGCCTCTTCCGCGTTCGCTCGCCACTACTGACGGAATCACTGTTGTTTTCTCTTCCTGTGGGTACTGAGATGTTTCACTTCCCCACGTTCCCTCTACCCGCCCTATATATTCAGGCGGGAGTCACCAGGTCACCACAAGGGGCCTGGCGGGGTTTCCCCATTCGGAAATCCTCGGATCACAGCTCGTTTATCAGCTCCCCGAGGCTTATCGCAGATTACGACGTCCTTCTTCGGCTCCAGATGCCAAGGCATTCACCGTTTGCTCTTATGAACTTGCTAATCACATGAGTTAAGAAACTACAACTCGAAAAGTTGCAGATCCAATGATTTGCATGACCGCAGCCCGAAAGCCGCGCCATGCGAATCTTGTCGATCCACGACCGAAGCCGTGAATCTAAGATGCTCGCGTCCACTGTGTAGTTCTCAAAATACGGGCGGTATCCCTCTCCCACACACCCAGGCGTGAGAAAA
>NZ_PSTP01000049.1:0-810 GCF_002930935.1 Rathayibacter sp. AY1A2
CACCCGCGCTCCCCGCTGGCCTGGGCACTGCTCGCCGACAGCGTCTGGGGCATCGACGCGGCCCTCCCCTCCTACGCCTACGCCCGCGTCGGCTACCACCGCGGCCTCGACCTCCTCCGCGGAGCCGGCTGGCGCGGCCAGGGCCCCATCCCCTGGCGCCACGGACCCAACCGCGGATTCCTGCTCTCCCTCTACGCCCTCCGCCGCGCCGCCGACTCCATCGGCGAGACCGAGGAGGTCACCCGCCTCACCCAGTTCCTCCAGCAGGCCGACCCGATCGCCATCGAGGAGATCGAGCGGTACCACGAGGACGCGTTACCCCCTACCGCCGCCATCATCATCCTCGGCAACGACTAGGCGCCGCCCGGGTGCGGTTCTGGCGGCGTTGTCGTCGGGCGCCGTAGCGCCGCTACGGCTTCCTCCTCCGCCTTGCCAGAACCGCACCCGGACGCCGCCTAGCCCTGTGCTGGTGGGGTGGGCGCCGTGCCTGCGGCACGAGCGCGGGGCGCCGTGCCGGGGGCACGAGCGGCGGCGGGGGGCTTGAGCGGGAGGCCGTGCCTGCGGCACGAGCCTGCTCGCGCGGGAGTGCGGGGGCCGTGCCTGCGGCACGAGCCTGGTCGGGGGGTATGCGGGGGCCGCGCCTGCGGCGCGAGCCTGGTCGGGGTGGAGGAGTCTGGCCGTGGTTGCGGCACGAGCGTGGTGCGGGTGCTGGAGGGTCGGGCCGTGCCTTCGGCATGAGCCGCTTCGGGCGCGGGGGTACGGACGTGCGTTCGGCGCGCGTCCGGCCTCGGGTGGCTGGTGGGTGATCGA
>NZ_PSTP01000005.1:0-208701 GCF_002930935.1 Rathayibacter sp. AY1A2
GTACTCCCGGGTCGGCTGGGGTCCGGTTCCGCCGGACGTCTCGGTCGCGGAGGGGATCCGCGTGCTCTCGGCGTCGACCGACGGGGTCACCTCGTCGGTGGCCTCGGTCTCGGCGGCCTGGACCTCGGGGGCCTCCTCGGCGGGAGCCTCGGGCTCGGACGCCGACGCGGCTCCGGAGCCGTCGCCGATGCGCACCAGCTCAGCACCGACCTCGACGGTCTCGTCCTCCTGGACGAGGATCTCCTCGATCACTCCCGCGACGGGCGACGGGATCTCGGTGTCGACCTTGTCGGTCGAGACCTCGAGCAGGGGCTCGTCCACCTCGACGCGGTCCCCGACGTTCTTCAGCCAGCGGGTGACCGTTCCTTCCGTGACACTCTCTCCGAGTGCCGGGAGGCTGACGGATTCGCTCATGAGCCTGTCTCCTTAAGACGCTTGTGTTTCGATGTCCAGCTTACTGATGCGGAAGCGGCGGATCGCCGCACCGCAGTGGTTCTACAGGGCGTGCAACGGCTTCCCCGCCAGAGCGAGGTGCGCCTCGCCGAGCGCCTCGTTCTGAGTGGGGTGCGCGTGCACGAGGGGCGCGACGTCCTCGGGGTGCGCCTCCCAGTTCACGATGAGCTGAGCCTCGCCGATCAGCTCGCCGACGCGGGCTCCGACCATGTGCACGCCGACGACGGGGCCGTCGACCAGGCGCACGACCTTCACGGAGCCGGTGGTCCCGATGATCGTGCTCCGGGCGTTGCCGCCGAGGCCGTAGTCGTACACGGCGACGCGTTCGGCGCCGTACTCGGCGATCGCGCGGGCCTCGCCGAGGCCGACGGAGGCCACTTCGGGGTCGCTGTAGGTCACCTTCGGGACGTTGACGTCCGAGACGACCTGCGGGCCCAGACCGGCGATCTCCTCCGCGACGAAGATCCCCTGCTGGAAGCTCCGGTGCGCGAGCTGGAGCCCCGGCACGATGTCGCCCACGGCGTACACGCCGGGGACGGAGGTCTGCAGGCGCTCGTCGGTCAGCACGTAGCCGCGGTCGAGGCGGACCCCGGCCTCCTCGAGGCCGATGCCCGCGGTCACCGGGCCGCGGCCGACGGCGACCAGCAGGATCTCGCCCTCCACCGTGGCGCCGCTCTCGAGCGACACGGAGACGCCGTCCCCGCTCTGGGAGACCGACGCGACGCGGGATCCCAGCTGGAAGGCGATGCCCCGCTTGCGGAAGGCGCGCTCCAGCTGCTTGCTGACGCTCTCGTCCTCGTTGGGGACGAGGTGGGGGAGGGCCTCGACGATCGTGACCTCGGCGCCGAACGAGCGCCAGACGCTCGCGAACTCGACGCCGATCACTCCGCCGCCCAGGACGACGACGCTCGCGGGCACGTGGTCGAGCTCGAGAGCCTGGTCGCTCGTCAGGATCCGGCCGCCGATCTCGATGCCGGGGAGGGTGCGGGAGGCGGACCCGGTGGCGACGACGACCGACGCGCCGTGGAGCACGTGCTCGCCGACGGTCACCGTGCCGGGCGCGGTGAGACGGCCCTCGCCCGTGACGACCGTGATGCCGCGCGAGGACACGAGGCTCTGGAGCCCCTTGTACTTGCCGGCGACGACGCCCTCGCGGTAGCGCGTGACGCCCGCCATGTCGATCCCGGTGAAACTCGAGAGCACGCCGTACTTCTCTCCCTCGCGGGCGCCGTCCGCCAGCTCGGCGGCGTGCAGCAGGGCCTTGGTGGGCACGCACCCGCGGTGCAGGCAGGTGCCGCCGAGCTTGTCGCGCTCCACGAGCGCGACGCTCATCCCGAGCTGCGTCGCCCGGAGGGCCGCCGCGTACCCGCCGCTGCCACCTCCGAGCACGACCAGGTCGTAGCGCTCTTCCGACACCCAGTGACTCCCTCGCGACGTGCGGTCCCGCTTCCCGGCCGATCGGCTCCGGCGCTGAGCGCCGAGCGGATCGGGAGGGGGGACGAGGCGGGATCTCCCGCCCCGTCGACCCTACTACGCGCTCGCGAAGCCCTCGGCCAGAGCGATCAGCGCGCGCACCGAGACTCCCGTGGCGCCGGCTCCGGTGAAGCCGTAGCCACCGCCTCCGTTGCTCGAGGGGCCGGCGATGTCGAGGTGCGCCCACGGGATCGTGGTCGCGTCCTCGCCCTCGCCGCGCTTCCCGACGAACTCGCGGAGGAAGTGGCCGGCGAGGAGCATGCCGCCGGCGGTGTTGCCCGGCTTGACGTTCGCGATGTCGGCGATGTCCGAGTTGAGCAGCGGTCGCAGCTCCGCGGGGAGGGGCATCTGCCAGAAGGGCTCTCCCGCCGTGCGGGCGGCCTCGAGGACGCGGGAGACCAGCTCGTCGTCGCCCAGAGCGCCGACGGTCCGGTTGCCGAGGGCGACCACGGAGGCGCCGGTCAGCGTCGCGACGTCGATGATCGCGTCGGGCTGCTCCTCGCTGGCGGCGACGAGGCCGTCGGCGAGCACCAGCCGGCCCTCGGCGTCGGTGTTCAGCACCTCCACCGTGGTACCGCCGCGCACGGTGAGCACGTCGTCCGGGCGGATCGCGGTCCCGGAGGGGAGGTTCTCGGCGATGCAGAGCCAGGCGGTCGCGCGGAGTGGGAGGCCGAGCTCCGCGATGGCGCGCACGACGGCGTACACGGTCGCCGCGCCCGCCATGTCGGTCTTCATCCCGATCATCGAGGCCGGCGGCTTGAGCGAGAGTCCGCCGCTGTCGAAGGTGATGCCCTTGCCGACCAGGGCGAGGTGGGTGCTCGCGCCCTCGGGCGCGTAGGCGACCTTCACGAGGCGGGGCGGGCGGGAGGAGCCGCTGCCGACTCCGAGGATGCCGCCGAACCCCTCCTCCGCGAGGGCCTCCTCGTCCCAGACGGTGACCTCGAGCGGCAGTCCCTCGGCGCCGGTCTGCACGGCCTCGGCCAGCGTCTGCGGGTAGAGGTGCGACGGGGGAGTGTTGACGAGGTCCTTCACCGTGCCGACCGCGCGGCCGAGCACGAGCGCCCGGTCCAGGACGGCGGGGTCGGCCGACTCGCCGCCGCCCAGCAGGACGACGTGCTCGACGGGCGCCTTCGCCGCGGCGGCGGTGCTGCCGCGGAAGGCGGTGAAGGAGTAGGAGCCGAGCGCGGCGCCCTCGGCGACCGCGGCGAGCGTGCCGTCGGAGCCGGCCGGGAGGGAGAGGGCGACGGAGGCGGACCCCGCGAGCAGGCGGACGGCGGCGCCCGCGGCGTTCCGCAGCGCGGTGTCGTCGGGCTCCGCCGAGCCGAGTCCGACGAGGACGATCACTCCGGCACGGACCGAGGACGGCACGCGCACGAGCGTCTCGGCGGTGCCGGTCGCGCCGAGCGCGGTCAGCGCGGGGGCCAGCTCCTCGAAGCCCTCCGCGCCGACGAGCCGGGGACCGTCGGGTCCCGGGGCGACGCCGAGGACGAGGGCGTCGGTGTCGATGTCGGAGGCGGGAACGGTCGAGTACTCGAGAGAGGAGAGGGGCATGGCGGCAATGCTAGGCGCTGTTCGCTGAGGGCTCAGCGGACCCGGACGGGGTGCCGGGACCCCCGTTTAGACTGGACGCATGCTGGATCCGGAAGACCTGTTCGAGATCGAGGGCGACCTCTCCGAGATCCCGCGCGGGCTGCACCTCGTCGCGGGCCTGACGGGCTCCGCCGACGCCGGGGGAGCGGTGGGGCAGCTGGGGGAGTACCTCTTCGAGACCCTCGAGCACCGCGAGGTCGCGGTCTTCGACCAGGATCAGCTGCTCGACTACCGGGCCCGCCGCCCCATCATCACCTTCGACCAGGACCACCTGACGGACTACCGTCCTGCGATGCTCCGGCTCTCGCTCGCGCACGACGAGCTGCACCAGCCGTTCCTCCTGCTCACCGGCTTCGAGCCCGACTTCCAGTGGGAGCGGTTCACCCGCGCGGTGGTCTCCCTCCTCGAGCGGCTCGACGTCGCCTCGACCACGTGGGTCCAGGCGATCCCGATGCCCGTGCCGCACACCCGGCCCGTCGGCGTCACCGTGAGCGGGAACCGCGAGGACCTGATCGAGGCGATGTCGGTCTGGAAGCCGCACACGCAGGTGCCCTCGAACGTCCTCCACCTGCTCGAGCTGCGCCTCTACGAGCGCGGTCTGACCGTGGTCGGCTTCGCGCTGCTCATCCCGCACTACCTGTCGGACACCGAGTACCCGCAGGCGGCGGTCGCGGCGCTCGAGAGCATCTCGGCGTCGACCGGCCTCATCTTCCCGACGGACCGCCTGCGTGAGAGCGGGCGGGAGTTCCTCGGCAAGGTCGACGAGCAGGTCGGCGGCAACGACGAGCTGCAGAAGCTGGTCTCGGCCCTCGAGGCGCGGCACGACACCTACATGGAGGGGACGAGCCTCCGCTCGCCGCTCACCGACGAGGATGGCTTCGTGCCCAGCGCCGACGCGATCGCCGCCGAGCTCGAGAAGTTCCTCGCGATCCGCCGCCCGGGCGAGGAGCCCACCGCCTCCTGAGCGGCCGTAGGATCGGACGAGTGCGTGATCGTCGAGCCTGGTTCGTCTTCGGTGCCGGAGCGTTCGCCTACCTCGTCGCGGTCCTGGACCGCACGACGCTGGGCGTCGCAGGAGTGGACGCCGCGGAGCGGTTCGGGGTGGCCGCCGCCGTCCTCTCGTCGCTCGCCGTCGTCCAGCTGATCGTCTATGCCGGGATGCAGATCCCGGTCGGGATCCTCATCGACCGGTTCGGCCCGCGGACCCTGATCCTCTCGGGCACGGCACTGATGATGGCGGGCCAGGTCGTGGTCGCGATCGCGCCGGGCATCGGCGTCGCGATCGTCGGGCGGGTTCTGCTCGGAGCGGGGGACGCCGCGATCTTCACCTCCGTGATCCGCCTCACGGTCACCTGGTTCAGCGGACCGATCGTGCCGCAGCTCTCGCAGTGGATCGGCAACATCGGCCAGGTGGGCCAGATCCTCTCCGCACTCCCGTTCGCGGCGATCCTCCACACGTTCGGCTGGGAGCCCGCGTTCCTCAGCGCCGCCGGCCTCGGGGCCGTGTCCTTCCTCGGCGTGCTCCTCCTGGTCGCCGACGTCCCGCCGCGCACCGAGCCGATCACCCTGGTGCCGCCGACGCTCCGGGCGACGATCGCGCAGCTCGGAGTGAGCCTGCGCCGGCCGGGGACGCAGCTCGGCTTCTGGTCGCACTTCGTCACGCAGTCCTCCGGCACGGTCTTCACGCTCCTCTGGGGCTACCCCTTCCTCGTGTACGCGATCGGCCTGCCTCCGACCGTCGCCGCGCCGACCCTCACGATCGTCGTGATCGCGGGGATCGTCGTCGGGCCGGTGCTCGGCGTCCTGACCGCCCGCCACCCCATGCGCCGCAGCAACCTCGTGCTCGGGATCGTCTCGGCGATGGCGGTCGCCTGGACCATCGTGCTGCTCTGGCCCGGCGTCCCGCCGTACTGGCTCGTGGTGCTGCTCCTGATCGTCGTCGGAGCGGGCGGCCCCGGCTCCATGATCGGGTTCGACTTCGCCCGCACGTTCAACCCCTCGCGGAGCCTCGGCGCGGCGAACGGAGTCGTCAACGTGGGCGGGTTCCTGGCCAGCTTCACGATGATGTTCGCGATCGGCCTGATCCTCGACGCACTGGCCGGTCCCGGTGCCTCCTCCGAGCAGACCTACTCGCTCGAGCACTTCCGCCTGGCGTGGTGCGTGCAGTACGTGGTGGTCGGCGCCGGAGTCGTCGCACTCGTCGTCGCGCGCCGCCGGACCCGCCGCCGCCTGGCCGAGGACGAGGGAATAACCGTGGCCCCTCTCTGGGTTGCACTGAGTGACCGGATGCGCCGCGGCCGCGCGGGGCGCTGACGGTCGTCCGTCGATCCGCCCTTCTGCAGACGCGATGTCCCAGCGGAACGGCCCGGATCCCGCCGGATCGAGCCCCACTAGCACCGCACCGCACGGCTGCACTACTCAGACGTGCAATAATTGTCAATAGGACCCGTTCGGGTCGAGGAGCACCAGGCCCACGTCGGGCGTGCGACGTCCTCGACTTGACATGGGTCCTCGTAATGCCCACCGACGGACGACGCCCTCCCGCGCCGCCCGCCCCCGGGACGCAACGGATGGAGAGGTGCCGCCATGGCCACCAGAGCTACCAAGACCGCAACGCTCGACGCCGTCGACGACGACGTGACGACGACCACCAAGAAGCCCGCGACGCGCAAGCCCGCGGCGAAGACCACGGCGGCCAAGACCACCGCGGCCAAGACGACCCGCTCGCGCGCCACGACCAAGGCCGCCGCTCCCGCCGACACCGAGGAGGAGCCGACCGACGCCGTCGAGCCCGACGAGGCAGCGGAGGAGGAGGAGACCGAGGTCGTCGCCGAGGACACCGAGACCGACGCCAAGGACGACGCGGAGACGCCGGAGGCCCCGGCCGCCGCCGCCGTCGCCGCTCCGGCCGAGCCGCTCCCGAGCGGTGCGCTCGTCCTATCGTTCGGCGGAGAGGACGACGAGGTCCCGGTCTACTCGACCGCGATCACCGGTGCCACCGCCGACCCGGTCAAGGACTACCTGAAGCAGATCGGCAAGGTCGCGCTCCTGAACGCGGCCGAGGAGGTCGAGCTCGCGATGCGCATCGAGGCCGGCCTGTTCGCCGAGGACAAGCTCGCCAACTCGACCGACCTCAGCCCGGAGCTCGTCCGCGAGCTGCGCTGGGTCGCGAAGGACGGCCAGCGCGCGAAGAGCCACCTGCTCGGAGCGAACCTCCGGCTCGTCGTCAGCCTCGCGAAGCGCTACACCGGTCGCGGGATGCAGTTCCTCGACCTCATCCAGGAGGGCAACCTGGGCCTCATCCGTGCGGTCGAGAAGTTCGACTACACCAAGGGCTTCAAGTTCTCGACCTACGCCACGTGGTGGATCCGCCAGGCGATCACCCGCGCGATGGCCGACCAGGCCCGCACCATCCGCATCCCGGTGCACATGGTCGAGGTCATCAACAAGCTGGCCCGCGTGCAGCGCCAGATGCTCCAGGACCTGGGCCGCGAGCCCACGCCCGAGGAGCTCTCGCGCGAGCTCGACATGACCCCCGAGAAGGTCATCGAGGTGCAGAAGTACGGGCGCGAGCCGATCTCGCTGCACACGCCCCTGGGCGAGGACGGCGACAGCGAGTTCGGCGACCTCATCGAGGACACCGAGGCGGTCGTCCCGGCCGACGCCGTGGGCTTCACCATGCTGCAGAAGCAGCTGGAGTCGCTGCTCGACTCGCTCTCGGAGCGCGAGGCCGGCGTGATCCGCATGCGCTTCGGCCTCGGCGACGGCATGCCGAAGACGCTCGACCAGATCGGCGACACCTTCGGCGTGACGCGCGAGCGCATCCGCCAGATCGAGTCCAAGACGATGGCCAAGCTCCGCCACCCGTCCCGCTCGCAGTCGCTCCGCGACTACCTCGAGTAGGCCGGTGATCCGCTACGCGCCGGCGGTCCTCCTCGGGAGGGCCGCCCGGTTCGCCGCGCGGGTCCGGAAGCCCGGCGGGGGATCCGCCGTGCCCGGACTCGTGGTGAACCGTGTCGCGCCCGGATTCCTGCCCGCGGTGCTCGACGGATTCCGGGACGGCCTCGTGGTCGTCACGGGATCGGCGGGCAAGTCGACCACGACCAAGATGCTGGTCGCGGTGCTCCGCGCGCACGGGCTCCGGGTCTTCACCAACCCCTCGACGGCCAACATCGCCCAGGGGCTGACCTCCGCGCTCCTGGAGCAGGCGGACCTCCGCGGACGGATCGACGCCGACATCGCCGTCCTCGAGATGGACGAGGGTCACGGCGCGCGCCTCGCGCCCCGGATGCGCCCCCGCGTCGTCCTGCTGACGAACGTGGTGGTCGACCAGATCGACCGCTTCTTCGATCCGGCCATGGTCGCCCGGATGCTCGGCACCATCGCCTCCCGCGCGACCGGTCCCGTCGTGTTGAACGCCGACGACCGCCACGTCGCCGATGTCGCGACCTCCCTCCCCGACGAGCGGATCCGCTGGTACGGCGTCTCCTCCTCCGTCCGCGACTCCGCGTCGGGCGGTCTCGGCTACGCCGCGGAGGCGGAGGCCGGGACCGACCGTGCCACCACCGTCGTCGAGAGCACGACGGGAGCGGCCGCGCGCATCGTCAGCGACGGCGACCCGCTCGAGGTCCGGCTCCCCGCGCGGGGCGTCCACTACGCGGTCGACGCCGCGGCGGCCGTCTCCACGGCCCGCGCCGTGCTCGCCGAGCGCTTCGACCCGGCCCTCGCCGCCTCCGCGCTCTCGAGCATCGACCCCGTCTTCGGGCGGGGCGAGATCGTCACCGTGCGCGGCCACGAGGTCGAGTTCGTCCTGGTTCAGAACCCGGCGAGCTACCGCCTGAACATCGCGGAGATCCCCGAGGGGACCGAGCAGATCATGCTCGCGATCGGCTCCGACGTCCGAGACCCCTCCTACTTCTGGCCCGTGGACACCTCCGTGCTCGGGCACGTCCGTGTCGTCTCGGGGTCGAAGGCGCACGAGGCGGCGCTGCACCTGCGCTACGACGGCGTGCGCGTCGACTCCGTCGACGAGGACCTGGGTCGCGCGCTCGACGCGTTCCTCGCTCTGCCGACCCCCGCCTCCGGCCGGAAGACCATCGTCTTCTCGGCCGATTCGATGCGCCGCACCCGTGCGCACCTGCAGCTCGTCACCAACCGCGAGGAGACCGCGTGACCACCCTCCGCATCGCCGTGCTCGCTCCCGACGTCCTGGACAGCAACGGCGACGCGGCGAACGCCCGGGTCCTCGCGGCTCGGGCGCGCTGGTCGGGTGTCGAGGCGGAGGTCGTGCCGCTCATGACCGCCTCCGACGCCGAGGTCCATCCGGACGTCCTGGTCGCCGGGACGGGAGCGGACGAGGACCTCCCGGGCGTCCTGGCACTCCTCCACGAGATCGCGCCGACGCTGCGGGCCTGGGTCGACCAGGGCACCCAGGTCGTCGCGGTCGGAGCCGGCTGGGAGATGCTGGCCGGTTCGATCAGCACGGCCGCGGGCGGAGCCCGGGGGATCGGGCTGTTCCCCGGAGACTCGGTCACGGGCGAGCGCGCGACCGACGACCTCCTCGTCGAGACGCCGGGCGGCGTCCTCGTCGGATTCGAGAACCACGAGCGCCGGATGACCGGGATAGCGCCCGAGCACGCGCTCGGCCGAGTGCTGCACGGCACCGGCGACGGCGCCGGCCACGAGGGCTACGCGGTGGGAGGCCTTCTGGGCACGCACCTGCACGGCCCCGTCCTCGCGAAGAACCCGTCGCTCGCGGACGCGATCCTGCGGCGCGCCCTCGGCGACGCCTACTCCCCGTCGGACGAGCGTCTCCGCCTGGTCGATGAAACGGCACGAGCCGCTCGCGAAGTGATCGCGAAGCGGCTCGGTGTCGGTCTGTAGGGCGCTGACGCGCCGTCCGGGCTGATCGGGGACGCGCTAGGGGCGCTGCTCCTCGAAGAGTCGGGCGGACTCGTCGTGCCAGCTCTGGGCGATGCTGGAGAGCTTCTCCTGGTACTTCTTCCCGTGGTGTGCGCAGAACAGCAGTTCTCCGTTGTTCACGACCACTCGGATGTACGCCTGGGCACCGCAGCTGTCGCAGCGGTCGGCGGCGGAGAGCTGGTGGGCACCGGCGAGCTCGTCCACGCCGTTCTGGGTTGCTGTGGTCGACATGACTTGGCCTCCTGCACTCGGTCTTCGATCTCTGCTTAGTGGAACCCATCCAAGCACGCGATTGTTTCCGCACGGAGTCGATCGGTCGGCATTTCGCTCTGCGCGTAGGGGCCCCGCGCCGAGCGGCCATCGTGCTGTCGCCGGGTGCCGCGCCACCGCGGCCGGAGCGGTTCCCGAAAGTAGACTGGGCGGATGGCCTCCACCGACTACAACGCCCGTCACCTCTCCGTCCTCGAGGGTCTCGAGGCGGTCCGGAAGCGGCCCGGCATGTACATCGGATCGACCGACTCGCGCGGCCTCATGCACTGCCTCTGGGAGGTCATCGACAACTCCGTCGACGAGGCGCTGGCCGGGCACGGGACCGAGATCAGCGTGCTCCTGCACGCCGACGGCAGCGTCGAGGTGCGCGACCGCGCGCGCGGGATCCCGGTCGACATCGAGCCGAAGACGGGGCTCTCCGGAGTCGAGGTCGTGTTCACGAAGCTGCACGCGGGCGGCAAGTTCGGCTCCGGATCCTACGCGGCGTCCGGCGGTCTGCACGGCGTCGGCGCCTCCGTGGTCAACGCGCTCTCGGAGCGCCTGGACGTCGAGGTCGACCGCAACGGCCGCACCTACCGGATGTCGTTCCACCGGGGGGAGCCCGGGCGCTTCGCCGACGCGGGCGAGCCCACCCCCGACGCTCCGTTCACGCCGTTCGAGAACGGGTCCGAGCTGACGGTCGTCGGGAAGGTCGCCAAGGGCGTCACCGGAACGCGCGTGCGCTACTGGGCCGACCGCCAGATCTTCACGAAGGGCGCCTCGTTCCAGACGGACGACCTGGTGACGCGCGCCCGGCAGACCGCGTTCCTCGTCCCCGGCCTGACGATCGACATCGTCGACGACCGGGCGGACGAGCGCCGCGCCGAGATGTTCCGCTACGACGGCGGCATCTCGGAGTTCGTCGAGTTCCTCGCCCCCGACGCCCCCGTGACCGAGGTGCTGCGCCTCACCGGCTCCGGCACCTTCACCGAGACCGTGCCGGTGCTGACCCCCGGCGGCGCCATGGTGCCCACCGAGGTGGAGCGCACCTGCGAGGTCGACATCGCCCTGCGCTGGGGCACCGGCTACGAGACGGTGATGCGCAGCTTCGTGAACATCATCTCGACGCCCAAGGGCGGGACGCACCAGACCGGCTTCGAGCAGGGCCTGCTGAAGCTGCTCCGCTCCCAGGTGGAGGCGAACGCCCGCCGCCTCAAGGTCGGCTCGGACAAGCTCGAGAAGGACGACGTCCTCGCCGGGCTCAGCGCCGTGCTGACCGTGCGGCTCCCGGAGCCGCAGTTCGAAGGCCAGACGAAGGAGGTGCTGGGCACGCCCGCCGTCCGCGCGATCGTCGCCTCCACCATCGCCTCGACGCTGGGCGCGGTGTTCTCCTCGACGCGCCGCGAGGACAAGGCGCAGACCTCCCAGCTCCTCGAGAAGGTCGTCGCCGAGATGAAGTCGCGGATCTCGGCCCGCGCGCACAAGGAGACCCAGCGCCGCAAGAACGCGCTGGAGTCCTCCTCCCTTCCGGCGAAGCTGGTCGACTGCCGCAGCAGCGACGTCGAGAACAGCGAGCTCTTCATCGTCGAGGGCGACTCCGCCCTCGGCACCGCCAAGCTCGCCCGCAACAGCGAGTACCAGGCCCTGCTGCCGATCCGGGGGAAGATCCTCAACACGCAGAAGGCGAGCATCGCCGACATGCTCTCGAACGCCGAGTGCGCCTCGATGATCCAGGTGATCGGAGCCGGCTCCGGCCGCTCCTTCGACCTCTCGGCCGCCCGCTACGGGAAGATCATCCTGATGAGCGACGCCGACGTCGACGGCGCCCACATCCGCACCCTGCTGCTCACGCTCTTCTTCCGCTACATGCGGCCGCTCGTCGAGGCGGGGCGCGTCTTCGCCGCCGTGCCTCCGCTGCACCGGCTCGTGGTGATGAACGCGGGGAAGAAGCCGAACGAGACGATCTACACCTACTCGGAGAAGGAGCTGCAGAGCGTCCTCGCGGCCCTCGGCAAGGCGGGCCGCCGCTACCAGGACCCGATCCAGCGCTACAAGGGGCTCGGCGAGATGGACGCGGACCAGCTGGCCACGACGACCATGGACCGCTCCCGCCGCACCCTCCGCCGGGTGCGGGTCGCCGACGCCGAGAACGCCGGCCGGGTGTTCGAGCTGCTGATGGGCAACGACGTGGCGCCCCGCAAGGAGTTCATCGTCCGCGGGTCCGAGTCGCTGTCGCGGGACCGCATCGACGTCTGAGCCGCGGGGCTCAGAACACCTCGGGCGCCGCTCCGATCGTCGCGATCGGCGCCGCGAGCGCCACGCCGGAGCCGTCGCGCTTCATCCCGGAGTCGGGCAGCGCGGCCACCGAGCCGTCGGCCTCGAGGGCGTGCGCGGGACCGGGGCCGACCCACGCCACTCCGAGGGCGGTCTCTCCCTTGAGGAAGCGCTGCGCGCGGACTCCGCCGGTGGCCCTGCCCTTGGCGGGGAACTCCGAGAACGGCGAGACCTTCGCACTGCCGGTGTCGGTCCCCGAGAGGGCCCAGCTGTCGACGGCGACCGTCGCGACGACGGCCTCGTCCCGGTCCTCGGCGGCGACGACGGCGAAGTGCACGACGTCGTCGGTCTCGGCCAGCTTGACCCCGGCCATCCCCGCGGCGGTCCGGCCCTGAGGGCGGACGGCGGACGCGGGGAAGCGCAGCAGCTGGGCCTCGCCGGTGACGAAGACCAGCTCGTCCTCCTCCGCCGACGCGGCCGCGCCCACGACGGCGTCCTTCGGCTTCAGGGCGATGAGCTCGATGTCCGGGCGGTTGGGCAGCTCGCCCGGCGCGACGCGCTTGACGACGCCCTGCTGGGTGCCGAGCGCGATCGGCCGCTCGTCGTCGAGGGCGACGAGCGCGAGCACCCGCTCGTCCTTCGCCAGGTGCGGGAGGTAGTCGCTCATGCGCACGCCCGCGCCCAGCTGCACCGAGGAGGAGGGGACGGCGGGCACGTCGACCGGCGAGAAGCGGAGGAGCCGACCGGCGCTGGTGACCGCGCCGATCTCCGTCCGGCTGGTCGTGTCGAGCACGCTGAGGACGGCGTCGTGCTTCGAGCGGCGCGTGGCGCGCTCGGGGTGGGGAGCGGCCTCGGGGTCGCGGTCGACCCGCACCATGCGGCCGGTGGTGCTCAGCAGCACCCGGCAGGGCACGTCCGCGATCTCGAGCACCGCGGCGGCCTTCCGCCCGGTGGTGGCGACGGAGGGGCGCGCCTCGGTGAGCAGGGTGCGCCGCGGGGTCCCGAGGCGCTGGGCGACCTCGTCGAGCTCGTCCGAGACCAGCTCGTCGATCCGTGATCGGCTGGCGAGGAGGGCCTCGAGCGCGGCGATCTCGGCGAGGAGGGTGTCGCGCTCGGTCTCGAGCTCGATGCGCGAGAACTTCGTGAGGCGGCGGAGCTGGAGCTCGAGGATGTAGTCGGCCTGCAGGGTGCTGAGGTCGAAGACCTCGATCAGCCGGGCCCGCGCCGCCGCGGTGTCGTCGCTCCCGCGGATCAGCTGGATGACCTCGTCGATGTCGAGGATCGCGATGAGCAGGCCCTCGACCAGGTGCAGCCGCTCCTGGCGCTTGCGCAGTCGGTAGCGGGTCCGCCGGGTGACGACCTGCACCCGGTGGCCGATGTAGACCTGCAGCAGCTCCTTCAGGCCGAGGGTGCGCGGGCCGCCGTCGACCAGCGCGACGTTGTTGATCGAGAACGCGTCCTCGAGGGGCGTGTAGCGGTAGAGCTGCTCGAGGACGGCCTCCGGGCTGAAGCCGGTCTTGATCCCGATGACGAGCCGGAGGCCGTTGTCCCGGTCCGTCAGGTCGGTGACGTCCGAGATGCCGCTGAGCTTCTTGTTCTGGACGCCGTCCTTGATCTTGTCGATGACCTTCTCGGCGCCGACGAGGTAGGGCAGCTCGGTGACGACCAGGCCGGACTTGCGCGCGGTGATGCTCTCGACCGAGACGCGCGCGCGGGTCTTGAAGCCGCCCCGGCCGGTCGCGTAGGCGTCGCGCACGCCGGCGAGGCCGACGATCGTGCCACCGCTCGGGAAGTCCGGTCCCGGGACGAACGACATCAGGTCGTCCAGGGACGCGTCGGGATGGGCGATCAGGTGCCGGGCCGCCCCGATCACCTCCACGAGGTTGTGGGGCGCCATGTTCGTCGCCATGCCGACGGCGATGCCGCTGGCCCCGTTGACCAGCAGGTTCGGGAACGCGGAGGGGAGGACCTCGGGCTGGTCGTGCGAGTTGTCGTAGTTCGGGACGAAGTCGACGACGTCCTCGCCGAGGTGCTCGGTCATGGCCGTGGCGGCCGGGGCGAGGCGGGCCTCGGTGTAGCGGGCCGCGGCCGGGCCGTCGTCGAGGGAGCCGAAGTTGCCGTGCCCGTCGACGAGGGCGACCCTCATCGTGAACGGCTGGGCGAGGCGGACGAGCGAGTCGTAGATCGAGGCGTCGCCGTGCGGGTGCAGCTTGCCCATCACCTCGCCGACCACGCGGGCCGACTTCACGTGGCCGTGATCGGGCCGCAGCCCCATCTCGCTCATCATGTAGAGGATCCGGCGCTGCACCGGCTTGAGGCCGTCGCGGGCGTCGGGCAGGGCCCGCGAGTAGATGACCGAGTACGCGTACTCGAGGAAGGACCCCTCCATCTCGGCCGAGACGTCGACGTCCTCGATGCGCTCGGTGAGCGAGGATCCGGAGGAGGGGGCTGCAGCGTTCATGACTCGATTCGGTGGCGGGCGCGGGGCGGCGGCGGGGGACTGCACCGCCCTGCGGCGCTCGACGGGACGGGCGGAGCGGAGACGGCGCCTCGCGGACGGGACCGGCCCTCCCGTTCACGCGGACGCTCCGCCGCACCGGCCCGGCGGGGACGGCGGCGCTGTGCGAAACTGGGCGCGATGACCCACATGCTACCGCCAGCCCCCGACGGGCGGCGGAGCCTCGCCGACGTCCTGCCGGGCGCCCTCGACGCGCTCCTGGGCCGCCCCGGCCTCTTCGGCTCGCCCCGCGTCGAGCGGATCGTGGTCGTCCTCGTCGACGGCCTGGGTGCCGCGAACCTCCGCCAGCGCGGGGGCCACTCGCGCACGCTCGCTCCGGCCCTCAACCGCGGCACCACGCTCGTCTCGGGCTTCCCGACGACAACCGCGGCGGCCCTGGCGAGCCTGACGACGGGCCTGCGCCCGGGCGGGCACGGGATGGTCGGCTACCGCGTGCTCGACCGCGCCTCCGACCGCCTGGTCAACCAGCTCTCCGGCTGGGACGAGCGCATGGTGCCCGAGACGTGGCAGCCCCACCCCACGGTCTTCGAGCAGGCCTCGGCCGCCGGTGTCCGGGCCGGAGTGATCGGCCCCGCGCGGTACGCCCGCTCCGGTCTCACGCGGGCGATCCTGCGCGGCGCCGAGTACCACTCCGCCGGCGGCGTCGCCGAGCGCTTCACGGCGGCGCGCGCCCTGCTCGACGAGGGCGGCCGGCAGCTCGTGTACCTCTACGTCCCCGAGCTCGACCAGGCGGCGCATGCGCGCGGCTGGGAGTCGCCGGAGTGGACGGCAGCGCTCGAGCTCCTGGACGGGGAGGTCGGCGGAGCGGTCCGCGGGCTCTCCGCCCGGGAGAGCGTGCTGGTCACCGCCGACCACGGCATCGTGGACGTCCCGGCGTCCTCGCACGTGCTCGTCGAGCGGGGACCGCTGCTCGAGGGCGTCCGGCACCTCGGCGGAGAGCCCCGCTGCCTGCAGCTGCACCTCGAGCCGGGTGTGGACCCCGACGAGGTGGCGCGGCGCTGGACCGAGGCGGAGGGCGCACGCGCCTGGATCGCGACGCGCGACGAGGTCGCCGCGAGCGGCTGGTTCGGCGAGGTCTCTCCGGCGGCGGCCGAGCGGATGGGCGACGTGTTCGTCGCGGCGCGGAGGACCATCGCCTACTACGCGGCGGACGACTCCTCCGGCCGCTCCATGATCGGGCAGCACGGGTCGCTCACCCCGGAGGAGACGCAGGTGCCGCTCCTCCGCTTCGGCGCGCTGGCCTGAGCCGGGCCGAGTGCACGGGGGCACCGTCCACCCCGGCGGAGCCGCGCCGGCGGAGGTTCAGTCGTCGCTGCGCGCTCCGAAGACGATCTCGTCCCAGCTCGGCATCGACGCCCGCCCCCGGCGGAGGCTCCCGCGCACGCCCGACGGCTGCTCGGGGACCGGGGGAGCGGTGCGCGGCGGCTCCGGTGCCTTCTCGACCGGAGGAGCGGCCTCGGCCTCGGGCTCCGGCTCCTCGCGGACGCGGAGGCTCGAGGCGTGATCGCGCTCGCCCCGGCGGCGCCGCAGGGCGTCGAGCAGGTCGGCGGTGTCGTTGAGGTTGCGCTCGCGCTGCTCCGTCGTGCTCGTGATGGGGCGGGGGAGCGTCGAGATCGGGCGCGGGGTCTCGGAGAGGGCCGGCTGCGGCTCCGTGTCGGAGGGGCGGACGGCGGCCGGTCGGGCGTGCGGCATCGCGGCGGGGCGGCCGGCGGTGGGGTGGTCGGCCCGGGCGGAGCGGCTCGGCGCCTCCGCGGACTCCGGGTCGAAGCGCGTGGCGAGCTCGTCGACGGCGGCGGGGATGACGGCGCGCAGGCGCGGGATGAGGGTCGGCCGGATCTCGCCCTGCTGCGAGAGCGTGATCGCCTCGGAGGTCAGCGGCGACAGCAGCGCCTTCCGCGGGTCGAAGCGCCAGCGGGCGTCGTGGTCGATCTCGTCCGAGCGGAAGAGGAGCTTGACGACCCAGCCCTCCTCCTCCTTCCAGCTCGACCACTGCTCGCCCTCGGCGCCGAGCGACGCGAGGCGGTCGCGGATGACGTCGCCGAAGGGCGTGCCCTCCTCGAGGGGATCGGGGTCGGTGGTCGTGTAGACGCGCACGGCGAGGGCGGACGCGACGATGTGCTCGCGCTCGGCCGTGACGGGTCCCTCGAAGCGCTGGACGTAGCCCAGGTCGGCGCCCGTGAGCTCGGCGACCTCCTCGGCGGAGAGCCCGGAGCGGATGTGGGCCTGGATCTCGCGGGGGGAGACGCGCTTCTCGCGCGGCGGGAGGGTGTGGACCCGCGGCCGCAGCTGGCTCTGCAGCGTCTCGTCGATGCGGACCGAGAAGCGCTCGCCGCCCTCGGACACGAGGACGAGCGATCCGCCCTCGACGCCGATCACCTTCAGTTCCATCATCGTGGGGACCCTCCTTCTGGACGCGGACCGGGCAAGGATGCCACGCGCCCGGGCGATCGGCCGGGAATACCCCGGGCGGGTCGAAAGTTGGTGCGGAAGGAGGCGGGGCGAGCGGGTGTCAAGAGCCGTTCGAGGTGGTTTGCGAATCGATGCGTCGTGATGCACACTGACCCCGCCGATTTGTTGAACAGCAGAAATAAGAAGTGGATGGGAATGGCTACGGACTACGACGCCCCCCGCAAGACCGATGACGACTCCGAGTCGATCGAGGCCCTGAAGGAGCGAGTCCCCGACAAGATGTCCGGAGTCGTCGACGTCGATGACGCCGACAACCCGGGCGGATTCGAACTGCCCGGTGCCGATCTGTCCGACCTCGATCTGGACGTCGTGGTCCTTCCGCCCCAGGCGGACGAGTTCACGTGCGTGAGCTGCTTCCTCGTGAAGCACCGCTCGCAGATCGACCACGAGGAGAAGCTCGGACCGATCTGCCTGGAGTGCGCCGCTTAAGCGCCTCCCGGCTCCGAAGGAGGACCGCTCCGTCGCCGTGATCCCCGGATCGCGGCGACGATGTCGTCCGGGCGGCGGGTGGAGACCAGCCAGTACGGCGTCGGGTCGGCCGGATCCTCGATCGGGACCCGCACCACCTCCTTCACCCAGCCGCGGATGACCAGGTACGCCCGCGCGTCCAGGCGCGTCCCGCGCTCGGCGAACGCCTGGTCCCCCGAGTAGGAGGACGGCTCGCCCACGAGGTCCAGCGGGATGTGCGCGCGGCCGGCGCGCAGCTCCCCCTCCGCCACCTCGATCACGGGGGAGAGGGCCAGCAGCGACAGCACGCAGCCCGCGTACAGAACGACCGCGACGATCACCCCCACCGCGAGGTCGATGGGCGCGAACACCAGGATGCTGGCGGGGATCACGAGGGCGGTGGCGACGAAGAGCCAGGGCGCTGGCCACAGCCTCTCTCGGTAGGACGGCATGACCCTATTGGATCAGACGTTTGGTCTACCCTCGTCACGTGCCTGCAACCGTCGACGTCCCGATCACCGCGGACCGGCTCCCCTCCTACGCCCGTCCGGGCGACGCGGGAGCCGATCTCCACTCGACGGAGGACGTGGTGCTCGCCCCCGGTGAGCGCGCCTCCGTCGGCACCGGGGTGGCCGTCGCCCTCCCGGAGGGCCACGCCGGCTTCGTCGTCCCCCGCAGCGGGCTGGCCTTCAGGCACGGCATCACCGTCGTCAACGCCCCCGGAACGATCGACGCGGGCTACCGCGGCGAGATCCGGGTGGCGCTGCTGAACACCGACGGCCGCGAGACGTACCGCGTCTCGGCGGGGGACCGGATCGCGCAGCTCGTGATCGTCCCCGTCGTCCAGGCGAGGTTCACGGCCGTCGACGAGCTTCCCGAGTCGGTCCGCGGCACGGGCGGCTTCGGATCCACCGGGTACGCCGCCGGCGCCCAGGAGACCAGAATCCACGAGGAGAGCGCATGAGCGACATCCAGCCCACGGCCGGCGAGGCCGCCGAGCCCGTCCAGCAGGACTTCGAGAAGTCGGCGCCGGAGGACCGCGCGGAGGCCGGGCCCCTGGACGAGCGCGAGGCCAACCCGGTCCGCCCCTACATCGACCTCGGCGGGGTGAAGGTGCTTCCCCGCGAGGGCATGCACATCCGCCTCGAGGTCGAGGAGGGGACCAAGCGCGTCATCGCCGTCGGCCTCGACTACGCCGGGTCGACGCTGCAGGTGCAGCCCTTCTCCGCGCCGCGCTCCTCGGGCCTCTGGCACGAGATCCGCGGCCAGATCGCCGAGCAGATCGGCCGTCAGGGCGGATCGACGACGGAGCGCGACGGCGTCTTCGGTCCGGAGCTCGTCGCCGAGCTCCCGATCGCCGGCGGCCAGACCCGCGTCGCCCGGTTCGTCGGCGTCGACGGTCCGCGCTGGTTCCTCCGCGGCGTGATCGCCGGAGCCGGAGCCGTCGACGAGCAGGCGGCCGCCTCGGTCGAGGAGCTCTTCCGCAGCATCGTCGTGGTCCGCGGCAGCGGCCCGATGCCTCCGCGCGACCTGATCCCGCTGAAGGTGCCGACCGGCAGCCAGACCCAGCAGAGCGCGAGCTGACCGGCATGGAGCCGGTGCGGCCCGAGGACCCGGCCCGATCGGAGGAGCCGGTCCGGCCCGAGGTGGGCGACGCGATCGCGCAGGCCGCCCGCCGCTCGGGACTCGGCGCGGTCGCCGACGGCGAGCCGTTCGACGGGAAGGCGCTGCTGCGCACCATGGGCGGCGTCCGGGGGATCCTCGAGGCCGTCGTGCCCGGCATAGCCTTCGTCCTGCTCTACACGGTCACCTCGGAGCTCGTGCTCTCGCTGGTCGCATCCGTCGGGCTCGCCGTGGCGTTCACGGTGGCGCGGGTGCTCGGCCGGACGCCGGTGATCCAGGCCGTCGGCGGACTGCTCGCCGTGGTGGTCTCGGCCGCACTGGCGCTGTTCACCGGGCGGGGCGTCGACAACTTCGCCCTGGGGCTGCTCACCAACCTCGTCTACGGGCTCGTCTTCCTCCTCTCCGTCCTCGTGCGCTGGCCCCTGATCGGCGTCGCCGCCGGCTTCCTGATGGGGGACGGCACCGCCTGGCGATCCGATCGGCGCAAGCGCCGCCTCTTCGGCGCCCTGACCCTCGCGTGGGCGGGGCTCTTCCTCCTGCGCCTGGCCGTGCAGTACCCGCTGTTCCTCGCCGAGGACACCACGGCGCTGGGCATCTGGAAGCTGGCGCTGGGCCTGCCCCTGTACGCGCCGCTGCTGGTGCTCACCGTGCTCGCCGTCCGGGCCGAGTACCGCGGAGCCGGCGAGCGCGCCGATGCGGGCGATGCTCCGGATCGTGCGTAGAATTGTCTCGACGTCGAGATAAATAGCGCTCGCCTCCCCGCACCGTCGCGGCGAGGTCGACCGGGCGCCTCGGCGTCGAGGAGTTAGGTCCTCCTTGGTGGCAGGCCGCTGTGCGCGGTCGTCAAGATGAGGACGGAGAGCGGCGCCGCCCGTCGGCGGACGCTGCAGTCAGCGAAGGAGAGGGCGACGTGTCCGCGGTAGACAGCTTTGGATCGAAAGACACCCTGAAGGTCGGCTCGACCGACTACGAGGTGTTCCGCATCGACCGGGTCCCCGGTCACGAGAAGCTCCCGTTCAGCCTCAAGGTGCTGCTCGAGAACCTCCTCCGCACGGAGGACGGCGCGAACATCACCGCCGACCACATCCGCGCCCTCGGCGAGTGGGTCCCGGAGTCGGAGCCCGACACCGAGATCCAGTTCACGCCGGCCCGCGTGGTCATGCAGGACTTCACCGGCGTGCCCTGCATCGTCGACCTCGCCACGATGCGCGAGGCCGTCGCTGCCCTGGGCGGCGACGCGAACCGGATCAACCCGCTCGCGCCCGCCGAGATGGTGATCGACCACTCCGTCATCGCCGACCTCTTCGGCACCGAGGACGCGCTCGAGCGCAACGTCGAGCTCGAGTACGAGCGCAACGGCGAGCGGTACCAGTTCCTCCGCTGGGGCCAGACCGCATTCGACGACTTCAAGGTCGTCCCGCCCGGAACCGGCATCGTGCACCAGGTCAACATCGAGTACCTGGCCCGCGTCACCATGACCCGCGAGGTGGGCGGTGCGCTGCGCGCCTACCCCGACACCTGCGTCGGCACCGACTCGCACACGACGATGGTCAACGGCCTCGGCGTGCTCGGCTGGGGCGTCGGCGGCATCGAGGCCGAGGCCGCGATGCTCGGCCAGCCCGTCTCGATGCTCATCCCGAAGGTCGTCGGCTTCAAGCTCACCGGCTCGATCCCGACCGGCGTGACCGCGACGGACGTCGTGCTCACCATCACGCAGATGCTGCGCAAGCACGGCGTGGTCGGCAAGTTCGTCGAGTTCTACGGGGCCGGCGTCGCCGCGGTGCCGCTCGCGAACCGCGCCACCATCGGCAACATGAGCCCCGAGTTCGGCTCCACCGCCGCGATGTTCCCCATCGACGACGTGACCCTCGACTACCTGCGCCTCACCGGCCGCAGCGACGAGCAGATCGCCCTCGTCGAGCAGTACTCCAAGCTGCAGAAGCTCTGGCACGACCCCGCGGTCGAGCCGGTCTTCAGCGAGTACCTCGAGCTCGACCTCGGCACCGTCGTCCCCTCGATCGCCGGCCCGAAGCGCCCGCAGGACCGGATCGAGCTCTCGTCCGCCAAGACGCAGTTCGAGTCGGACCTCACCAACTACGCGGACGTCTCGCACGACATCGTCGACCTGACCATCGCGGAGTCGTTCCCCGCCTCCGACCCCGGAGAGCTGCAGCCGCAGGACGAGCACAGCAGCCACGAGCACACCCACCGCTCGCACGCGCCGGCGACCGCCTCCAAGCCGACCACGGTCGAGCTCGGCGAGGGCGGGACCTTCACGATCGATCACGGCGCCGTCGCGATCGCGGCGATCACCTCGTGCACGAACACGTCGAACCCGTCCGTCATGCTCGCGGCCGGCCTGCTGGCCCGCAACGCGGCGCAGAAGGGCCTGAAGGCCAAGCCGTGGGTCAAGACCACGCTGGCGCCCGGATCGAAGGTCGTCACCGACTACTACGAGAAGGCCGGCCTGACCGAGTCGCTCGAGGCTCTCGGCTTCTACACGGTCGGCTACGGCTGCACGACCTGCATCGGCAACTCCGGCCCGCTGCTCGAGGAGATCTCGGCCGCGGTGCAGGACAACGACCTCGCCGTGACCGCCGTGCTCTCGGGCAACCGCAACTTCGAGGGCCGCATCAACCCGGACGTGAAGATGAACTACCTGGCGAGCCCCCCGCTCGTCATCGCCTACGCGCTCGCCGGCTCGATGAACTTCGACTTCGAGGTCGACGCGCTCGGCACCGACTCCGACGGCAACGACGTGTTCCTCAAGGACATCTGGCCCGACGCGGCCGAGGTGCAGGCGACGATCGACTCGTCGATCGACAAGTCGATGTTCGACACGCAGTACGCGGGCGTGTTCGACGGCGACGAGCGCTGGCGCGCGCTGCAGACCCCCGAGGGCTCGATCTTCGAGTGGGACGAGTCGTCGACCTACGTGCGGAAGCCCCCGTACTTCGACGGCATGACGATGGAGACGACCCCGGTCACCGACATCGCCGGTGCCCGCGTGCTCGCCAAGCTCGGCGACTCCGTCACGACCGACCACATCAGCCCCGCCGGCTCGATCAAGGCCGACAGCCCCGCCGGCCGCTACCTCGACGAGCACGGCATCGACCGCAAGGACTACAACTCCTACGGCTCGCGCCGCGGCAACCACGAGGTGATGATCCGCGGCACGTTCGCGAACATCCGCCTGCGCAACCAGCTGCTCGACGGCGTGGAGGGCGGCTACACCCGCGACTTCACTCAGCCGGACGCCCCGCAGTCGTTCATCTACGACGCGTCGCAGAACTACCAGGCCGAGGGAACCCCGCTCGTCATCCTGGGCGGCAAGGAGTACGGCTCCGGCTCGTCGCGCGACTGGGCGGCCAAGGGCACGAGCCTGCTGGGCGTCAAGGCGGTCATCGTCGAGAGCTTCGAGCGGATCCACCGCTCGAACCTCATCGGCATGGGCGTCGTCCCGCTGCAGTTCCCCGCGGGCGAGAGCTGGGAGTCGCTGGGCCTCGACGGCACCGAGTCGATCAGCATCTCGGGCATCGAGGAGCTGAACGAGGGCGTCACCCCCAAGACGGTCCACGTCGTCGCCGAGCCGACCGAGCACTCGGCCGAGGGCAAGCAGACCGTCGAGTTCGACGCGGTCGTCCGCATCGACACCCCCGGTGAGGCGGACTACTACCGCAACGGCGGCATCCTGCAGTACGTGCTGCGCTCGCTCGTCTAGATCAGCCGCAGAGCGTGTGCGCCTTCCCTGCGGGGGAGGCGCACACGCGTTCCCGGGGGCCCCGTGCGTAGACTCGGGAGACGTCCCCACCTCGCTCACGACCCCGGAAGGCGGCGCGCATGGCTGTTCTCGAGACCATCGGCGGTCCTCGCGATCTCGATCGCCTGACCGCGGCCGAGCTCGAGACGCTGGCGCAGGAGATCCGCGACTTCCTCGTGCGCGAGGTCTCGAAGACCGGCGGCCACCTGGGGCCGAATCTCGGCGTCGTCGAGACGACCATCGCGATCCACCGGGTCTTCGACTCGCCGCACGACGCGATCGTGTTCGACACCGGCCACCAGTCCTACGTCCACAAGCTGCTCACCGGTCGCCAGGACTTCTCGAAGCTCCGGCAGCGCGGCGGCCTCGCCGGCTACCCGCAGCGGAGGGAGTCGCCGCACGACATCGTCGAGAGCTCGCACGCCTCCAGCTCGCTGTCCTGGGCGGACGGCATCTCCCGCGCCTTCACGATGACCGGTCAGACCGACCGCCACGTCGTCGCGGTCGTGGGCGACGGCGCCCTCACCGGCGGCATGACCTGGGAGGCGCTGAACAACATCAGCGACGACAACTCCCGCGGGCTCGTCATCGTGGTCAACGACAACGGGCGCTCCTACGCCCCGACCATCGGCGGCATGGCCCGCTTCCTCAACGGCGTCCGCACGCGGCCGACCTACCGCACGATGCACCGCGGCTCCCGGGCCGTCTCGGAGCGGCTGGGCGGCCCCGCCGCCGCCGTCTACCGCGGCGTGCGCGGCGGGCTCCACGGCTTCCTCAGCCGCTTCATCAACAACGAGGCGCTCTACTCCAACCTCGACATCAAGTACCTGGGGCCGATCGACGGACACGACCTGACGGCGATGGAGGAGGCCCTCCAGCAGGCGAAGGACTACGGCCAGCCGGTCATCGTCCACGCGATCACCCAGAAGGGCAAGGGCTTCGGTCCGGCCGTGCACGACCTCGCCGACCAGTTCCACGCCGTCGGGCAGATCGACCCCGAGACGGGCGAGCCGCTGAGCGCGGCCGGGGCCCGCTCGTGGACCTCGGTGTTCGCCGAGGAGATCGTCACCCTGGCCGACGAGGACCCGACGATCGTCGGCATCACGGCCGCCATGCTCCGGCCCGTCGGTCTCGACCGCCTCGCGGAGAAGTACCCGGAGCGCGTCTTCGACGTCGGCATCGCGGAGCAGCACGCCGTGACCTCGGCCGCCGGTCTCGCCTTCGGCGGGCTGCATCCGGTCGTCGCGCTGTACGCCACCTTCGTGAACCGCGCCTTCGACCAGGTCTTGATGGACGTCGCACTGCACCGAGCGGGCGTCACCTTCGTGCTGGACCGCGCCGGAGTCACCGGGCCCGACGGTCCGAGCCACCACGGCATGTGGGATCTGGCGATCCTGCAGGTCGTCCCGAACATCCGCCTCGCCGCTCCGCGCGACTCCGTGCGTCTGCGCGAGGAGCTGCGCGAGGCCGTGGGCGTCACCGACGCGCCGACCGTGGTGCGCTTCTCGAAGGGGAGCGTCGGTGACGAGATCGACGCCGTCGAGCGTCTCGGCGACGGGGTCGACGTGCTCGCCCGCGCCGAGCGCAAGGACGTTCTGCTGGTCACGGTCGGGCCGATGGCCGCGATGGGTCTCGAGGTCGCTGAGCGGCTCGCGGCCCAGGGCATCGGAGCCACCGTCGTGGACCCCCGCTGGGTCGTGCCCGTGCCCACCAGCATCATCGAGCTCGCCCGCGAGCACCGCATCGTCGTCTCGATCGAGGACGGGGTGCGCGTCGGTGGGATCGGCACACGCATCCGCCAGGACCTGCGCGAGGCCGGCGTGGACACCGCGGTGACCGAGCTCGGGCTGCCCGACCAGTTCCTCGACCACGCCAAGCGCGAGGAGATCCTCGAGGACGTCGGGCTCACTCCCCAGCACATCGCCCGCGACGTCGTCGCGCAGGTGCTGGGCAGCAAGATCCCGGTCGCCCGCCCGCTCCCGGACGAGGTCGAGGCCCGGGACGACGCCCGCAGCGACTGATCGTCCGTCGGGACCCGTCCCGCAGGCGACGCGCGGAAGGGGCGCCGGATCCGATCCGGCGCCCCTTCCGCGTCACTGCACTCGGCCTCAGTCGACGCCGCGGATGGCGGGGTGGTGGAACGTGTCCCCGAACGCCCGCTCGCTCGCGCCGACCCGGTCGAGGTAGGGCGTGAGCCCACCCATCTGGAACGGGTAGCCCGCGCCCAGGATCAGGCAGAGGTCGATGTCCTCGGCGGCGTGCACGACGTCGTCGTCCAGCATCCGCTTGACCTCGTCCGCGAGACCCGTCTCGACGCGCAGCCGCAGCTGCTCGGCCGTCATCGGCTCCGTGCCCCCGGCGACGATCGCGACCGCGCGCTTGTCGACGCCCTTCACACGCCCCTTCGCGTCGCGCTCGAAGACGTGGCCGAGCTCGGCGAGGCGGTGCAGGTTGGGGCTGTCGAAGAAGCGGTCGGGGAACGCGGCGTGGTGGGTGTCGAGCACGTGCGCGCCGACCTTGAGGCCCACCAGCTCGAGCAGCTCGAACGGGGTCATCGGCAGGCCGAACGGAGCCAGCGACTGCTCGACGACCTCGAAGGGAGTACCCGTGTCGACCGCGTGCATCGCCTCGCCCAGGACCTTCGCCAGCACGCGGTTCACCACGAAGCCCGGGGTGTCGCGCGTGATGACGGCGTTCTTCTTGAGCTTCGCGGCGGTGACCATCGCCGTCGAGAGGGTCTCGTCGTCGGTGTG
Source organism: Rathayibacter sp. AY1A2 (assembly GCF_002930935.1). Classification (NCBI taxonomy): domain Bacteria; kingdom Bacillati; phylum Actinomycetota; class Actinomycetes; order Micrococcales; family Microbacteriaceae; genus Rathayibacter; species Rathayibacter sp. AY1A2. Next base: position 25,532 of record NZ_PSTP01000005.1, read on the forward strand.
CGGTGTCCGGACCACCTCGATCAGCGGCATGACCGCGACCGGGTTGAAGAAGTGGAAGCCGATGAGGCGCTCGGGGTGCTCCAGCCGCTCGCCGATGCGCTCGACGGAGAGGGACGAGGTGTTGGTCGCGAGCACCGCCGTGGGCGAGACGTAGCGCTCGATATCGGCGAAGACCTCCTGCTTCACCGACAGCTCCTCGAAGACCGCCTCGATCACCCAGTCGGCGTCGGCGAAGTCGGAGCGGTCGGTCGTGCCGGTGATCAGCGCGCGGAGGCGGTTCGCGTCGTCGGGGGAGACGCGTCCCTTCGCCAGCAGCGCGTCGATCTCGGCGCGGATGCCCGCGACGCCCTTGTCGACCCGCTCCTGGTCGAGGTCGGTGATGACCACCGGCACCTGGAGGCGGCGGAGGAAGAGCAGCGCGAACTGCGAGGCCATGAGGCCCGCGCCGACCACCCCGACCTTGGTGACGGGCTTGGCCAGCGCCCTGTCGGGCGCTCCCGCGGGACGCTTGGCGCGCTTCTGCACCAGATCGAACGCGTAGATGCTCGCGCGGAACTGGTCGCCCGAGATCAGGTCGGCCAGCGCCTCGTCCTCGGCGGCGAAGCCCTCCTCGCGGGTGGTGTTCTTCGCGGCCTTGAGCAGCTCCAGCGCGCGGTACGGAGACGCCGCGACCGTGCCGATCCGCGACTCCAGCTGCTTGCGCGCGATCGAGATCGCGACGTCCCACTTGACCAGCCGCTCCAGCTTGCCGGGCGCGTTCGGCCGCTCCACCTTCACGGAGCCGCCGATCACACCGTCGGCCCAGCGGAGCGAGTCCTCGAGGAAGGCGGCGGGCGGGAAGATCGCGTCGGCGATGCCGAGGTCGAACACCTCCTGGCCCTTGAGCGTGCGGTTGTTCTTGAGTGGGTTCTCGACGACGACCTTGAGGGCGTTCTCGATGCCGATCAGGTTCGGCAGGAGCCACGCGCCGCCCCAGCCGGGGATGATGCCGAGGAAGACCTCGGGGAGCCCGAGCGCGGGGATGGAGGAGTCGACCGTGCGGTAGTCGGCGTTCAGGCCGATCTCGGTGCCGCCGCCCAGGGCGAGGCCGTTGATGAAGGCGAAGGACGGCACGCCCAGCTCGGCCAGCATCCCCAGCGTGCGGTGGCCCAGGCGCGCCAGCTGGCGGCCGAGCTCACGGCTCGGGATGGCCCCGACCTTGCTGAGGTCGGCTCCCGCGGCGAGGATGAACGGTTTGCCGGTGATGCCGACCGCCTGGATCTCGCCGCGCGAGGCGCGCTCCTTCTGCGCCAGGAGGACGTCCGCCAGCTCGAAGAGCGACGCCGGCCCGAAGGTGTTGGGGCGGGTGTGGTCGCGGTCGTTGTCGAGCGTGATCAGGGCGAGCGTGCGGCCGCTGGGCAGCGGCACGTCGCGGACGTAGGAGTGGGTGACGACCTCGCCCTCGGCGAGGTCCACGAGGTTCTCGAATCCGTCGAGCATGGGTCAGCGTCCCTTCCGTCGTCCGCGCTTGCCGTCGTAGTGCGGGTTCTCCCAGATCACCGTGCCGCCCTGGCCGAGCCCGACGCAGAGGGCCGTCACTCCGAAGCGCACCTCGGGGTGCGACTCGAACTGCCGGGCCAGCTGGATCATCAGCCGGACCCCGGAGGAGGCGAGCGGGTGGCCGATCGCGATCGCTCCGCCGTACTCGTTGACGCGCGGGTCGTCGTCGTCGAGGCCGAAGTGGTCGAGGAAGGAGAGCACCTGCACGGCGAACGCCTCGTTGAGCTCGAAGAGCCCGATGTCCTCGATGCCCAGGCCCGCCTTGCGGAGCGCCTTCTCGGTCGAGGGGACCGGGCCGATGCCCATGATCTCGGGCTCGACGCCGGCGTACGCGAAGCTCACCATCCGCATCTTCGCGGACAGGCCCAGCTCCTGCGCGGCCTCGGCGCTGGCCAGGAGCGACACCGTCGCTCCGTCGTTGAGCCCGGAGGAGTTGCCCGCGGTCACCCGGCCGTGGGGGCGGAACGGGGTCCGCAGGCCCGCGAGGCCCTCGAGGGTCGTCTCGGGGCGCGGTGCCTCATCGGCGGTCGCGAGGCCCCAGCCCGCGGCGCTGCGCGTGGCGACGGGGACGAGGTCCGGCTGGATGCTGCCGGTGGCGTACGCGGCGGCGAGCTTCTGCTGGCTCCGCAGGGCGTAGTGGTCGGCGCGCTCCTTCGTCAGGTGCGGGAAGCGGTCGTGGATCCGCTCCGCCGTGCGGCCCATGTTGAGCGCGTCCTCGCCGACGAGACGCTCGGAGAGGAAGCGCGGGTTGGGGTCGGCGCCGAAGCCCATCGGGTGCCGGCCCATGTGCTCCACGCCGCCGGCGAGGACCACGTCGTAGGCGCCGAACGCGATGCCGCCCGCGGTCGCGGTGACCGAGGTCATCGCTCCGGCGCACATGCGGTCGACGGCGAAGCCGGGCACCGACTTCGGCAGCCCTGCGAGCAGCGCCGCCGTGCGGCCGAGGGTCAGGCCCTGGTCGCCCTGCTGGGTGGTGGCGGCGATCGCCACCTCGTCCACCCGCTCCTTCGGCAGCGCGCCGTTGCGCTCCAGCAGACCGATCATCGCCTTGACGACGAGGTCGTCGGCTCGGGTCTGCCAGTACATGCCCTTCTCGCCGGCACGTCCGAACGGAGTACGGACTCCGTCGACGAACACGACTTCGGATCTCTCGGCCACAATGCCTCCCAGGAACTGACGGTCGCCGTCGATCGTAGGAACCGGCACCGCGCAGCCGGAATCCTTTGCCGCTTCCTACGAAGGGGTTTCGGTGCCCTCGGCCGGCGCTTGGGCCGCTTCGACAAACGCGGTGGCGATCGAGCCCGATGTGGCCTCGACCTGCCAGGCGCGGGCGCCGGCGCGGGTAAGCTCCGCGGCGACCGACTCCGCGGTCAGCGGCTCGGGCGGGTTCCAGGCCACCCGGCGCAGCAGCTCCGGCGTGAGCAGGTTCTCGACCGGGAGCGAGAGCAGCTCCGCGATCTCGGTGACCACGGCGCGTCCCGCCTTCAGGCGCGCGTCGGCGGCCGGGTTGCGATCGCCCCACGCGCGCGGAGGGGGGAGCGTGTCGGCGGCCGGGCGGGTCGGGCTCGGCAGGTCCTCGGTCGTCGTCCCGCGCTCGATCGCGGCCCACCAGCGCTCGACCTCGCCGCGGCTGGCGCGGCCGGTGAAATCGCGGCGGCCCGAGAGCTGGCCGATGCTGGTCGGGATGTTGCGGGCGACCGCGATGATCGAGGAGTCGGGGATCAGGCGGCCGGGAGCGATGTCGCGCTCGCGGGCGAACGCGTCCCGGGCCAGCCAGAGCTCGCGCGCCACGGCGAGGGGGCGCGGGCCGCGGAGCGAGTGCATGCCGGAGAGGCGGCGCCACGGATCCGGCGGGACCGCCTTCGGGGCGCGCGCGAGCGTCGCCTCGAACTCCTCGCGGGCGATGCGCGTCTTCCGCGCGGCGATGAGCATCTCCTCCATGCGGTCGCGGAGGTCCACGAGGAGCTCCACGTCCTTCGCGGCGTAGACGAGCCAGCTCTGGGGGAGGGGGCGGGTCGACCAGTCGGCGGCCGAGTGCTCCTTGGCCAGGTGGATGCCGAGGAGGTCCTCGACGACGGCGCCGAGGCCCACCTTGGGCAGTCCGAGGAGCCGGGCGGCGAGCTCGGTGTCGAAGATCCGCACCGGGTCCAGGCCCACCTCGCGCAGGCAGGCGAGATCCTGGCTGGCGGCGTGGAGGACCCACTCCTCCTGGCCGATGACCGCCTGCAGGGCGTCCATCCGGCCGATGGCGGGGGGATCGAAGAGGAACGCGCCGGCACCGCGCCGGTAGACCTGGATCAGGTACGCGCGCTGCGAGTAGGTGAAGCCGGAGGCGCGCTCGGCGTCGACGGCGACGGGGCCCTCGCCGGCGGCGAGGGCGTCGACCGCGGCGAGGAACTCGTCGGGCGTGGAGAGGACACGGTAATCAGTCACGGTTGTTCCGTCGGAAGGCGAGCGGGGTCACACCGTCGCTCGATACGGGCGGGAGACCCGCGAGCATGCACAACAGCTCCCCCCACCCTTCCACGTGAGCGGCGAGCTGCGCATCATCCGGGCTCCAGGAGGCGCGGATCTCGATCTGCGCACCGTCGCCCTGAGCGGCCAGCTCGCCGAAACCGGTGGAGAGCACCTTGGTGGCCGTGCCGGACGCGGCGGAATAGGAGGCGCCCCGCGCCCCGAGGGCGTCGATGAGCCAGGACCAGGCGACCTCGGCGAGGAACGGATCGGTGCCGATCTCGACCTCGAGCGGGGCCTGGGCGAAGCAGACGACACGGAAGGGGCCGCCCCACTGCTCGGGCTCCTCGGGGTCGTAGAGCAGGATGAAGCGCCCCGTGCCCAGCTCGGAGTCGCGTCCGTGCGCGTGCGGCGCGACGTCGCCCGACAGGGCGAGGGCCCAGGGCGCGAGACCCGACGGCGAGGCGATCTCGGAGACGGTGAGCTCGGCGCGCGTGGCAGCGACGCGGATCGACTCCGTCGCGACCCGGAACTCCTCGGGGAGCTGGGACGACGCTGGGAATTCGGGCACGATCGCAGACTAGGGTTCCGACGCGCCCGGGACGCGGAGGCACGCCGGGTGGGCGGCTCTCAGCGCGTGCGGCTCCAGCGGGCGTAGACGGCCCCGGAATCGTCCGCGGCCAGCAGCGTCAGGGCGTAGGCGTCGTCGACGACGGCCGTGCCCGTCGCGACCGGGAGGCCCGGGAGGACCACGCGCGGCGAGGTGGTGAGGCACAGCTCGTCGACCCGGCCCGAGGCGAGGAACTGGCCCGAGAGCGAGGCGCCGCCCTCGCAGACGACGCGGTGCAGGCCGAGCCCGGCGAGAGCCTCCAGGAGCTCGTCGACGCCGATCCGCTCCGAGGAGGACGGGACCGGGACGACCTCGACGCCGGCGGGGAGCCCCTCCACCGCGCCGCGCGACTCCGGCACCAGCAGCAGGACCCGGGAGCCCTCCTGCAGCTCCAGGCGGTGCCCGGCGAGATCGCCCGAGGCGGAGACGACGGCGAGCGGGACCCGCCGGGGGACGCGGTAGCCCTCGGCGCGGACGCTGGCGGCTCCGACGAGGACGACGTCGGCCTGCTCGCGGACGACTCCGAGGATCGTGCGGTCGACGCGGTTGGTGAGCGTCTCGCTGGTTCCGTCGGAGCCGGTGCTGGAGCCGGTGACGCTCGCGATCATGTTCAGGCGCACGCGCACCGCCTCGTCGGGACGCCAGGCGTCCGCGACCGCCGCTCGCGCGCCCTCCTCGCCGATCACGATCGGCGGACCGGCGGGGACGAGCGGCCGGAGGATCATGCGGCCAGGTGCGCGCGGACCTGCCGCTTGGTGCGGCCGAGCAACGCGGTCATGCCGCGCAGGCGCAAAGGCGAGACCGCCTCCGAGAGGCCGATGGTCTGCGGGAAGTCATCGGGGACGGCGAGCACCTGCTCGGGGGTGAGCCCGGCCAGGCCCTGCGCCAGGATCGACGCGAAGCCGCGCGTCGTGGGCGCCTCGCGGGGAGCCGTGGCGTGCAGGTGCACGATCCCGCCCTCGACGTCGACGACGATGAAGACGGGCGCCTGGCACTCCTCCACGCGCTCGAAGAGGTCCGGGTGGTCGCGGTAGCGCTCGGGCAGGTCGGGGAGCTCGTTCGAGAACTCGAGCAGGAGCTGCAGGCGCTCCGGCTTCTCGAGGGCGAGGAACTCCTCGCGGATGTCGCGCAGAGCGTCGGGGAGCGTGGTGTCGGTCATCCGGTCCAGTGTCTCATCGGGGGAGGGGCGGCGGGCGGTCGCAGCGGAGGCCGGGGCCCGGATCCGGCCCGTCGACGGGCGGATCGGCGCTCCCGGCCTCCGTCGTGACGCGTCAGCGGGCCGCGGGGGCCTCGCCGGGCTCGGCGCCCTGCACGATCGGGACGCGGACGGCGCTGCCCCACTCGGTCCAGGAGCCGTCGTAGTTGCGGACGCCCTCGAAGCCGAGGAGGTGGGTCAGCACGAACCAGGTGTGGGCGGAGCGCTCGCCGATCCGGCAGTAGGCGATGACGGAGTCGCCGTCCTTCAGCCCCGCGCCCTCGCGGTAGATGCCGTTCAGCTCGTCGAGGGGGCGGAAGGTGCCGTCCTCGGCGGCGGCCCTGCCCCAGGGCACGTTCTGCGCGCTCGGGATGTGACCGGCGCGCAGGGCGCCCTCCTCCGGGTAGGCCGGCGCCGTGGTGCGCTGCCCGGTGAACTCCTCCAGGGAGCGGACGTCGATCAGCGGGTTGCCGAAGTGCGCGAGGACGTCGTCCTTGAAGGCGCGGATCTCGGCGTCGCTGCGCTCGACGACGGGGTACTCGGCGGGCTCCGGGGAGGAGGCGTCCGTGGTCGTCGGGCGGCCCTCCGCGAGCCACTTGTCGCGGCCGCCGTCGAGCAGACGGACGTCCTCGTGCCCGAAGAGGGTGAAGACCCAGAGCGCGTAGGCGGCCCACCAGTTGTTCTTGTCGCCGTAGACGACGACGGTGGTGTCGCGGGCGATGCCCTTGCCGCCGACCAGCGCGGCGAACGCGGCACCGTCGATGTAGTCGCGCTGCACCGGGTCGTTGAGGTCGGTGTGCCAGTCGATCTTGACGGAGCCGGGGATGTGGCCGGTCTCGTAGAGCAGGACGTCCTCGTCGGACTCGACGACGACGAGACCGGGAGTGCCGAGGCGCTGCTCGAGCCAGTCGGCGCTGACGAGCCGTTCGGGGTGCGCGTAGGAGGCGAACTTCGGCGACGGATCGGTTTCGACGGACAAGGAGGACCTCCAGGATGGTGCGCGGAGCGCGGGCGTGATTCCACGGCGGGCTACGCTGGAGCCCGCCCTTCAGCGACAGTACGCGTCCGCGGACGACGCCGCACGGAGGGCGCCGTAAGAGTTCGACACAGAACCGCGGCGGCTCCGTGCCCGGTGCGGCCGCCGCCACTGAGCGCACGGACCCCGCCGTGCGCAGGATGCGAGACGCGAGTGAGCCCCGACGACGTCCGATCGACGAGCAGCCTGACCGCCCGCTCGCCCCAGATCAGCGGGCACGAGATCGCGACGACGCTGGTGCCCCCGCGCCAGTTCGAGGGCGCCACCTTCGAGAGCTACCGTCCCGACCCGGAGTACCCCTCGCAGGCCGACGCGGTGGAGGCTCTCCGCGCGTTCGCCGCCGGCGGCGGATCCAAGGGAGGCGGAGGCGGCTTCCTGGGCTTCGGCCGGAAGAAGGCCCCCGCGGTCAAGCCGGGCGTGTACCTCGACGGCGGCTTCGGCGTCGGCAAGACCCACCTGCTCGCGGCGATCTGGCACGCGGTGCCGGGCCGCACCTACTTCGGGACGTTCATCGAGTACACCGCACTCGTCGGCGCGCTCGGCTACGCGGCGACCGTCTCGCTCCTCAAGGGCTCGGCGCTGCTGTGCATCGACGAGTTCGAGCTGGACGACCCGGGCGACACGATGCTGATGACGCGGCTCCTCGGCGAGCTGGTCGCCTCCGGGACCCGCATCGCCGCGACCTCGAACACCCCGCCCAACGCGCTGGGCGAGGGGCGCTTCGCCGCAGCGGACTTCCTCCGCGAGATCCAGTCGATGGCCGCCCACTTCGAGACGATGCGGATCGACGGCACCGACTACCGGCGCCGCGACATCGAGGGCCACGCCGTGGTGCGCACCGACGAGGAGATCGACGCTCTCGTCGCGGCCGCCCCCGCCGGCTCCGTCGTCACCGACGACCCGTTCGCGGACGCCGTGCACCACCTGGGCACCGTGCACCCCTCCCGCTACATCAAGGTGATCGACGGCGTCGACACCATCGTGCTCCGGGGCGTCACCGCTCTGACCGACCAGACCGACGCCCTGCGCCTCGTGGCCTTCATCGACCGGGTCTACGACGCGCAGATCCCGGTCCTCGCCTCCGGGACGCCCCTCGACGAGGTCTTCGGCGGCGACATGCTGAGCGGCGGCTACCGCAAGAAGTACCTGCGCTCGATGTCGCGGCTCATCGCGCTCACCTCGATGGCGCCCCGCTCCTAGGGGCGGATCCGCTCTCCTCCCGGCGTTCCCGGGGTCGTCGTCGTGCCGTCCGCCAGCGCGCCGTAACGCGCTTTTTACACAGGGGCCTCGGCCGTAACCTCCGCGAAACGCGGTGCCTCACGGGACGAAACCTCGCGCCACCAGACTGTCGGCTACCCGAGGTGACCCGACACCCGCGTGTCTCCAGGCCGTGCTCCGACGCAGCGTCCTCGCTCCGGGCTTTTCTCTGCACACTCACGAGAGGTTCAACAATGGATCAAGGCAATACCGCGTTCCTGCTCATCGCAGCCGCGCTGGTCCTGCTCATGACCCCCGGGCTCGCCTTCTTCTACGGCGGCCTGGTGCGTGCGAAGAGCGTCATCAGCATGATGATGCTCAGCTTCGGAGCCATGGGCCTCATCGGGGTCCTCTGGGTCCTGTACGGCTACGCGATCGCGTTCGGCAACGGCCCGTCCGGCCCCGCGGGGACCGACACCTTCGTCGGCATCGACGGCGTCCTCGGCATCGACACCGCCCAGATCGGCCTGCAGGGCATCTACAACGACGCACTCGGCGAGCAGACGACGGCCTACCCGACGCTGGCCTTCGCCGCGTTCCAGGCGACGTTCGCGATCATCACCGTCGCGCTCATCTCCGGCGCCATCGCGGACCGCGCGAAGTTCGGGGCCTGGATGGTCTTCGCCGGCGTCTGGGCCACCGTCGTCTACTTCCCGGTCGCCTCGTGGGTCTTCAACTTCACCCTCGGCGACGACGCCACCGTCGTCGACGGCGGCTGGATCGCCTACGGCGTCGGCGCGATCGACTTCGCGGGCGGCACCGCCGTCCACATCAACGCCGGAGCGGCGGCCCTCGCCCTCGCCCTGGTGCTCGGCAAGCGCGTCAACTTCACCAAGGGCGCGCACCAGCCGCACAACCCGCCGTTCGTGCTCCTGGGCGCCGGACTGCTGTGGTTCGGCTGGTTCGGCTTCAACGCCGGCTCCGAGCTCGCCGCCGACGGCATCGCGGCCGTCGCCTTCCTCAACACCATCGCCGCTCCGGCCGCCGCGATCCTCGGCTGGCTCGTCGTCGAGAAGATCAAGGACGGCAAGCCCACCTCGATCGGCGCCGCCTCGGGCGCGGTCGCGGGCCTCGTCGCGATCACCCCGGCGTGCGCCAGCCTGTCGCCGTTCTGGGCGATCGTCCTGGGCGTCATCACCGGAGCCGTCTGCGCCCTGGCGATCGACCTCAAGTACCGCCTCGGCTACGACGACTCGCTCGACGTGGTCGGCGTGCACCTGGTCGGCGGCCTCATCGGAACGCTCTACATCGGCTTCTTCGGCACCGGCGTGGGCCTGTTCCTCACCGGCGACGCGAGCCAGCTCGGCAAGCAGGCCCTCGCGGCCTTCACCGTCCTCGCCTACTCCTTCGTCATGACGCTCCTCATCGGCTGGATCATCCAGAAGACGATGGGCTTCCGCGTGAAGAACGAGGACGAGATCGCCGGCATCGACACGGCCATCCACGGCGAGGCGGGCTACGTCCTGGCGGACTGACCCCCTCCTCCGCAGCACCCGACGGGGTGCCGGCTCTCCGGAGCCGGCACCCCGTCGGCGCGTCCGGGCCGGGCGACCGCCGGGCGCGCCCCCGCGGGCGGGCGGCCGCGGATCCGGGCTAGGGTTCCGGGGTGCCCTCCTCGCGCTCGGTCGTGTCCCTGCTCCTCCGACTCCTCGGCCGCGCGGTCGCCCCGCGGCCGGACGCCGGGCCCCGCCCGCAGCGCCCGTACCTGAGCACGACGGCGCCGACCCCGGGCGCGAGCGGAGTGGGCCGCACCGTCGAGGTCGACCCGTCGCGGCTCCGCGGGGTCCGCCTGGGCTACGCGCCCACGCCCGACGGCGACCCGGACCCGGGCGAGGTCGTCTGGACCTGGGTGCCGTACGAGGAGGACGACGGCCGCGGCAAGGACCGCCCGGTGCTCGTGCTCGCGGTCGAGAAGTCGGGGACAGTGCTCGCCGTGCGGCTGAGCTCGAAGGAGCACTCCGACTACCTGGCCGTCGGGACCGGCGGCTGGGACCCGGACGGGCGCCCCAGCTGGGTCGACCCGGAGCGCGTGTTCCGCGTGCACCCCGCCGGGATGCGCCGCGAAGGAGCAGCTCTGGAGCGTGCTCGGTACGACGCCGTCGCCCGGGTGCTCTCGGCGCGGTACGGCTGGCACTGAGCGCTCGACGCCGTTGAGCGGCCATGAGTGGTCGCCGCTGAGCGCCTCAGGGGAGATCCCTGCCCGTCGAACGAGGGCCGTGCTCCTCGGAGGAGGCGTCAGACCGGGTCGATCGGCACGAAGCCCGCGTACTTCGCGGCGCGGCCGTCCCCGGAGGACGTGCCGGTGAGCCTGCGCTGCACCCACGGCGCGACGTGCTGCCGGTAGTACTGCACGGTTCCGCCGCGCCGGAGTGCGGCCTCGGGAGCGTCGGGCAGCGCGGCGGGCGGCGTGAGCCCGAGCGCCCGCAGGACCCGGTCGGCCACCCGACGGTGCCCCCGCGGGCCGAGGTGCAGGCGGTCCTCCGACCACAGCGCCGGATCGGCGAAAGCGGGGTCGTGCCAGTTGTCGGCGACGACCACGTCGGTCCGGTGGCTCGTCCGGCGCAGGACGGCGTCGGTCAGCGCGTCCCCGCGGCGGCGGATGAGCGAGCCGAGCGGGAGCCGCGGCGACGGGTCGGCGCCGGCCAGGGCGATCAGCACGACGCCCTGCTCGTCGCAGCGCTCGAGGACGCGGAGGTAGGCGTCGGCGATCCGCTCGATGTCGGCCCGCGGGCGCAGCATGTCGTTGCCGCCTCCGTTGAAGGAGAGGTGGGTCGGGCCCAGGGCGAGCGCGGGCTCGAGCTGCTCGGCGAGGATCGGCGCGATGAGCCGGCCCCGGATCGCGAGATTGGCGTACTCGATCCGCTCGCCCGTGGCCGCCGCCCATCCCGCGGCCGTCAGATCGGCCCAGCCGCGCGTGGTGCCGTCCGGCCGCTCGTCGCCGACGCCCTCGGTGAAGGAATCGCCGATCGCGACGTAGCGGACGGCCGTCATCGGCGGGTTCCGGAGGTGCGCATCGTGGCACTGTACCGCTCCGCGGCCGGGCTCAGGCGCGGCGCCTCAGCGGGGTGACCGGTGCCGAGCGGATGCTGCTGGGGCGGGCCGGAGTCGCAGCGCCCGGCGCTGCGGCGAGCAGCTCCTCCTCGGGCCGGGTGCCGGGCCGATGCTCGCGCTCGGGACGCGGGGCGGCCCGGAACCAGGCGGCCAGCGCGGAGGACCGGCGGTGCCTCCGGTGGTCGCGGTCCAGCTCGGCGGTGCCCCGGTAGCCGGAGCCCCGGGCGATGCGGTCGAGGCCGCCGAGAGCGACGGGGGTGCTCGCCATCAGGACGGCGGCCAGCTCGAGTCGGCGGAGGGCGAGGTGCTCGTCGAGGCCGAGCCCGTAGCAGCGGCGGAACCGCAGCCGCAGCAGCAGGGCGGGCATCCGCAGCTCGGCGGCGAGGTGGTGGACGGTGAAGCGCCGATCGAGGTAGCGCTCGTTGACGAGGGCGGCCGCCGCGATGGCGACGACGTCGAGCGGCCGGCGGGAGGCGGCGAGGCGGGGGGCGGGGGTTCGGGGGTCCAGGGCAGGCATGCACAGGAGACGCGTGAGGTCCTTGTTCGTGACGCGGAGGCGCGGAATGCGTTCGGGGTGGCGCAGTGATCGGTGTCGGACCGGCGCGACCGGCGAGGGCTGTGCCATCGTCGGGAGGGGGCGGAGTCCCCGCCGATCCGGAAACGACACCCAGGAGACGACCGCATGGCGCACGCCGCGCTGATCATCCACAGCGCACGGAAGGTCGACGCGGCCGGGACGGTGGAGGACCACTGGCTCCTCGCGCGGGACGGCGCGATCACGGCGACCGGCACCGGCACCGGCTGGCAGGCGCAGGCGGAGGGGGCGCAGCTGCACGACGCGCGGGGCCTCACCGCTGTCCCGGGCTTCCTCGACCTCCATGTGCACGGAGGGGGCGGTCACGGCTTCGACGGAGGAGCGGAGGCGATCCGCGCGGGCCTCGCGCTGCACCGCTCCCGCGGCACCACGCGCTCGCTGGTCAGCCTGGTCTCGGCGCCGCTGGAGCAGCTGGAGTCCTCTCTGGACGCGGTCTCGGCCCTCGCGGTCACCGACCCGCTCGTGCTCGGCGCGCACCTCGAGGGCCCGTTCCTCGCGCCCTCGCGCAGGGGAGCGCACGACCCCGCGGCTCTCGTGCACCCCTCCTCCGGCGCGGTCGGCCGGCTGCTGGACGCCGCCCGCGGACGCCTCGCGCAGATCACGCTCGCGCCCGAGCTGCCGGGAGCCCTCGCCGCGGTGGAGCGGCTCGCCGGCGCCGGCACGGTGGTCGCGGTGGGCCACACCGAGGCGGACGCCGACCAGGCGCGGGCAGCGTTCGACCGCGGAGCCCGGCTGGTCACGCACGCGTTCAACGCCATGCCCGGGATCGGCCACCGCTCCCCGGGCCCGATCCCGGTGGCCCTGGGGGACGAGCGGGTCGCGCTCGAGCTGATCCTCGACGGCCGGCACGTGGACGTCGAGGTGGTGCGGCTCGCGTTCGCGGCGGCTCCCGGGCGGATCGCGCTCGTCACCGACGCGATGGCGGCGGCCGGGGCGGGCGACGGAGCGCACCGCCTCGGCCCGCTCGACGTCGAGGTGCTCGGCGGAGTCGCCCGGCTCGCGGGCACCGCTGTGCTCGCCGGATCCACGCTCACGCAGGAGGAGGCCCTGCGGCGGGCCGTCGGGCCCGGCCGGCTCGGGCTGCAGGCGTCCGTCGCCGCCCTCACCGCCGTTCCCGCCCGCGTGCTCGGCCGTGGCGACCTCGGCCTGCTGGCCCCCGGGTACCGCGCCGACGTCGTCCTGCTCGACGCATCGCTCCGCGTGCAGCGGGTCTGGGCCGAAGGGCGCCCGTTCCCCGACTCCGCGGCCGGCGCGACGCGACCCCGGGTCAGGGCGTCGGCGTGACGGTCCAGGTCCCCTCGGTCTGGACGGCCATGACGCCGGGCAGGTCGGCCTCGAACACCTCGGAGAAGGCGACGGAGTCGCCGAACAGCTGCGGCTGATCGGAGGTCGTGAACACGCGGCCGGAGAACGAGTCGTCCGGACCCGCGGGCGTGTAGTCGACCGTCACGCGCGGGACGTCGTCGGAGAAGAACAGGACGGCCGGGCCGGTGCCGGACTGCGCACCGCTCACCGTCGCGAGGTCGTTCCAGCTCTGCAGGCCGAGCGTCCACGGCCCGTCGGCTCGGACGATCACCTGCTGCTCGACGGGGTCGTCGCGGAAGATCCCGGTCAGGAACGACCCCGTCATCGGGGCGGCGGCCTCGCCGAAGGGCGTCATCCGGCCCGCGGCGGTGACGATCGCCGTGCCGGTGCAGGCCGAGCAGTCCAGGCTCAGGACGACCGCGAACTCGCCCTGCCGCTGGAACGACACGTCGGCCGGGCCGGTGCCCGAGACGGTGGCGGGGACTCCCTCGCCGACCGGCCCGGCGTCGACGACGGTTCCGACCGGCTCGGCGGTCGCCGGAGCGGAGGGGGTCGGGCTCGGAGTGATCAAGTCGGTGATGGCGGGTCTCGGCGTCCGCGAGGCGGGCGCGGACGCCGTGGCGCCCGCCTCGGCCCCGCCGCCGGCGGTGCACCCGCCCAGCAGCAGGAGCCCCGCCGCTGCCGTCGTCGCCACTGCCGCTGTCGTCCCCCGAGCCCTCATGCGTCCAGACTGCCAGGGCTGGTCCGGATCGTCGTCCCCGGAGGGAGTCAGAGGAGCAGGGCGCCGAGGCCCGCGGCGGCGAGGACGACGATCCACGGGGGCACGGTCCAGCGCGTCAGCGCCACGAAGGCGCCGATCGCGAGCGCCAGAGCGCCGGTCGAGCCGATGCCCTCGGTCAGCACCGGGTCGTAGAGGGCGCCGCCGAGCAGTCCCACCACGCCGGCGTTCACGCCGGCCAGCGCCCTCTGCGCGACCGGCAGGTGCCGCAGCCGCTGCCAGAACGGGAGCACGCCGACCACGAGCAGAGCGCCCGGCAGGAAGATCGCGACCAGCGCGATCGCCGCCCCCGCGACACCGTCCGGCGTCCCCGCGCCCACCGCACCGAGGAACGCGGAGAAGGTGAAGAGCGGGCCCGGCACCGCCTGCGCCGCGCCGTAGCCGGCCAGGAACTCGCTCTGCCCGACCGCGCCGGCGCCGACCGTCTGCGCCTCCAGCAGAGGCAGCACGACGTGGCCGCCCCCGAACACCAGAGCGCCCGCGCGGTAGAAGACGAAGGCGAGACCCGCCGCTCCCTCGCCGGTGAGAGCGGCGAGCAGGGGGAGGCCGGCCAGGAGGAGCCCCCAGAGGGCGAGGGCCGAGACCGCGAGCGCCGTCGGGATCCGGACCGCGAAGCCCGAGCCCTCGTCCGGAGCCGCCTCCTCGCCGCGCAGCCACAGGACGCCGGCCAGGCCCGCCGCCGCGATCACCGCCACTTGCAGCGCGGGCTCCGGGGCGAGGAGCACGGCGACCGCCGCCGCACCGGCGATCGTCGCGCGTCGGCGGTCCGGTGCGAGCGAGCGCGCCATCCCGAGCACGGCCTGCGCGACGACCGCGGCCGCCGCCGCCTGGAGGCCCAGGAGCCAGCCGGCGGAGGCGACGTCGCCCGCACCAGCGACGAGACCGGCGACGAGGACCAGCGCGATCGCCGAGGGGAGCGTGAATCCGCACCACGCGGCGACCAGTCCGGCGAGTCCTGCGCGCTGCAGGCCGACCGCCATCCCGACCTGGCTGGACGCGGGTCCGGGGAGGAACTGGCACAGCGCGACGAGGTCGGCGTACGCGCGATCGGTCAGCCAGCCGCGGCGCACCACGAACTCCTCGCGGAAGTAGCCGAGGTGCGCGATCGGCCCGCCGAACGAGGTCAGCCCGAGGCGGAGGAACACGAGGAGCACGGAGAGGGCGCCGCCCCGCTGCAGCCGACCCGTCTCCGACACGGGGGCATCCTGCCAGACGGCGGTGTCCGGCACGCGTCGTGTCACCGGAAAAGGGACGATAACCGACCGGATAAGCGATTACTGGCGAGTCCTCTTCCCGTTGATAAAGCGGTGGGTAGAAATACTGAACCCTTTCTCATCCCCTCTGTTAGCCTGATCCGGCTTCCCTTTCCTTCTCGAGGAGAAGGCGATCCGCATCAGCAGCGCGAGCACTGCCGCTCGTTCACTGAACGCCTTCTCCTCCTCTTTCGATCGGTGTACCAGTAACGGTGACGATCGGAAAGGCTCTCTCTTCCGTGACTCCTCAGGACACTGCCGTCGGCGACTCCGCCGACTCCTCCCGCACCGGCTCCCGATCGGGCGCGAAGGCCCTCTCCGCTCTCTCCCGCCGCACGATCCTCGCCGGATCCGTCGCGGGCGCGGGCGCGATCGCCTTCGCGACGCCGGCCCTCGCGGCCGGCGACCTCACCGCGGTGCCCCGACTGCCCGGCGAGGTCTCGCGCCTGTCCACCGCCACGTCGAAGACGGGCGGGAAGCGCTACGAGATCATCGACGTCGTCGTCGCGGGGGACCGGGCGCGCCTGTTCGTGCCGCACGCGACACCTCCGTCGCAGACCAGGGGCGCATCGATGCTCTGGTACTACCACGCCCGCAACGGCACCCACACGGCGCTCTCGAGCGCCTTCGCCTACTCCGCCGACCTCGCCGTGGACCGCGGCATCGTCAGCATCTGCCCGACCTACGGCGGCAGCATCTGGTCGAGCCCGCGGGCGATCGAGATCCAGGCCGCTGTCGTCGCCTGGGCCTCGTCGGTGTGGCGGATCGACGCGAGCCTCCTGCGCTCCGACTCCGGGGGCGGGCCGCTTCTGACCTGGGCCTACGGGAAGCGGATGGTGCCGAACATCCGGGGCGCGTACCTCTGCAACAGCTCCTACGACATGGAGGAGCGGGCGGCGAGCGAACCGGACCGGATCGGCCCCGAGTACGCCGACGCCGCGGCCATCGCCGCCACCAACCCGGCGCGGCTGCCCGCGTCGGTGTGGCGCGGTGCGCGGCTGAGGATCACCGGATCGCCCGATGACAAGGTCGTGCCGTTCGCCCTGCACGGCGCCGCCCTCCATGCCGCGGCTCTGCCCCTGGCGAAGGAGGCGACGGTCCGCACCCACCCGGGGGAGGGCACCGACGGGCACAAGGTCCCGAGCTTCACCAACAAGGAGATGCTCGACACCTTCCAGCGCTGGATCGCCGAGGGCCCCGTGCCGCAGACGGAGCCCGAGCCCGAGACGCCACCCGTGTCCACGCTTCCCGGCGCGGGCACCTACGAGAACGGCGCCGCGCAGATCGTCACCACCGGCACCTGGACGACGCTGAAGGCCACCGCGGACAGCGGCGGGAGCATCGCCTACTCGACCAGCTCCGGCGCCTCCGCGACGCTCGCCTTCACCGGCACGAGCATCGCCTGGATCAGCCGACTCACGTCGTCCTCCGGGATCAACGACGTCGAGCTCGACGGTGTGAAGGTCGCCTCCGTCGACCGCTACAGCGCGTCCACCCGCTCGAAGCAGACGGTGTGGAGCAGCGGACAGCTCGCCGCCGGGCCGCACACGCTGACGATCCGCCGGGGGAGCGGCCGCAATCCGGCCTCGACCGGGACCAACCTGCTGCTCGACTCCTTCGTGGTCGGCGACGCGACGCCTCCGCCGGCGACGACGCTGCCCGGAGCGGGCACCTACGAGAACGGCGCCGCCCCGATCGTCACGACCGGCACCTGGTCGACGTTGAAGGCGAGCACGGACAGCGGCGGCAGCATCGCCTACTCGACCACCGCGGGCGCCTCCGCCACCCTCGCCTTCACGGGTACCAGCGTGAGCTGGATCAGCCGCCTCACCGGCTCCTCCGGCATCAACGAGGTCGAGCTCGACGGAGTCACGGTCGCGTCCGTCGACCGCTACAGCGCCGCGACGCGGTCGAAGCAGACGGTCTGGAGCAGCGGACAGCTCGCGCCCGGGCCGCACACGGTGACCATCCGCCGCGGGAGCGGCCGCAACCCGGCCTCGAGCGGCACCAACCTGATCCTCGACGCGTTCGTGGTCGGCGACGCCGCTCCGGTCCCCACGGTCACCGTGCCCACGCCGATCGCGGAGTGGTCCTTCGCCGAGAGCGCCGCCCCCTTCGCCTCGGCCGTCGCGGGCGCTCCGGCGCTCCGGCAGGGCGCGGGCTCCTCCGCCCGCGCCGTCGCCACGCCGTTCGGCACCGGAGTCGCCCTCAACGGGACGACGGACCACCTGGTCGTCCCCAAGGACGAGGTCGGCCCGCTCAACCTGGGCGCCTCGACCGGCCAGGTGACGATCGCGGTGTGGGTGCTCAACTCCGACGCGGACGGCGCCTGCATCGCGGGCGTCTGGGAGGAGTCGACGGTCGGGCCGCTGCGCTCCTATGCGCTGTTCAACAACCTCCCCGAGTACGGCGGCTGGGAGCGCGTGTGCATGCACGTCTCGAAGCTCGGCGGGCCGACGCCCGGCTACCCGTACTCGCGCGACTACTCGGTGGAGCCCCGCCGGATCACGCGCGGCGTGTGGCAGCTGCACGTCGGGACGTATGACGGCGCAGTCGCGGTCTCGTACCTCGACGGCGCCGCCACCGCGTACCCGGTGTACACCGACAAGCTCGGCGCGACCTACGCCAAGAACCCCTACGTCTACCCCGACGGCCTCAACGCGGCTCCGGGCGACTTCGTGGTCGGAGCGGTCGGCCGGGACGGCACGATGATCAACCGCTTCGCCGGCTCCCTCGCCCGACTGCGGGTGTGGGACCGGGCGCTGACCGCGGAGCAGGTGAAGCAGCTCTACTCGGCCGAGAAGGGCGCACTCGGCTGACGACCCGAGGGCGGTGACACGAGTCCGAGAAGCGGATGATCCGCTTCTCGGACAAGGCCGTTCGAGCGATAGCGAGCGTCCCTCTTTCGAGGGTGGTGTTATCGGCTGAATACAGATCGGCGGGCGGCCGCTTCACGGCTGCTCCGCCGTTCTCCGCCGCCTGTATCCGCTGCGCGGGATTCCGCACTCACGCGGACGTGCGCTCCCGGAGGGGCGGACCGGGAATTCATCGCCCGGCGGCCGCGCAGCCCTGTCCCGGATCTCGGAGTGCGGCCCCGCGCCAGATGCGCGCCGGCGCGACCACCTCCCAGCCGAGGGTGAGGTAGAGGGCGCGGCCGTCCGTGCTGGCGACGAGGAGACCGCTCCGTGCACCCTCGGACCGGGCCCAGGCGGTGAGGGCGTCGACGACCCGCCGTCCCAGCCCGCGTCGGCGGAACCGCGCATCGGTCTCGATCCTGTCCAGGACCGCGACCGTCCCGTGCACGGCGGCGGTGCCCTGAGCGGCGACGACTCCGTCGACCAGCAGCCGGACGCTCGCCACTCCGTCGGCGGCCTCGAGCACGGCTCCCACGAGCAGGGCTCCCTCGGAGGTGCGGATCGGGCCGAGGGACGCCGCCATCAGGCTCTCGTCGCCCGACACGAGCTCCAGCCCGGCGGCGGGCGCGAGGCGGGCGTCGTCGCCCAGGCCGATGACCGTCATCCACTCCCGGGGCCCGGCCGTCTGCTCGGCGCCCGCCTGCAGCGCGGAGGGCGACGGATCGACCAGGATCCGCTCCCGCGTTCGCGACTCCGCTCCGACATCGACCAGCCAGGCCCCGTCCTCGCGGACGCGCTGCACGCCGCGTGCCGGCACCAGCCCTCGATCCAGTCGTCCACCCGCTCCGTCGTCGTGATCACGCCCCGAGAGCAGCCGCGACCGGACGGGCGCGATCGTGGGAAGCGGGTTCTCCCGGCGGTGGCCGTCGATCCCCAGCAGGACCGCCCTCGCCCGGATCGCACCCCGCGCACCGCGATCCGCCGGGTCCTCCCGTTGTCAACCTCAGTGCCACGGGGCCGTCCCCGGCCCTACCGTCGGCGCGAGACATCCGCTGCACCGCCGGGACCCTGACGGCCGTGCCGAGAGTGAGGGGCCGATCCGATGCCCAGGCAGGACGGCGACCCGCGGAGCACCACCCGAGTGCTGCGCGAGCTGGTCGCCGCGTTCGAGGATCCGGGGGCCGTGCACCCGGCGCTGGCGCGGCAGGTGCGGAGCGCCGCCCGCGAGCTGCTCGGCGCGTCGGAGCGGGAACCGCTGCGCCTGCGCGTGCGGATGCCGACCCTGATGGTCCCGCGCTCGGTCGTGGACGAGGTGCCCGATCCGCCCCCGGTGCCGCCCGCCGCGCTCTGACCCGACGGCGCTCGTACACTCGGACGATGCGACACGGCATCGTCATCCTCCCGCAGGACCCGTGGGCCGAGGCCCGCCGGAAGTGGCAGTCGGCCGAGGGCCTGGGCTTCGACCACGCGTGGACCTACGACCACCTCTCCTGGCGCTCCCTCGCCGACCAGCCGTGGCACGCGACCGTCCCCACCCTCACCGCTGCCGCGATGGTGACGGAGACGCTCCGCCTGGGCACGTTCGTGGCCTCCCCGAACTTCCGCCACCCAGTGCCGTTCGCGAAGGAGATCGCGACGCTGGACGAGATCTCGGGCGGTCGGACCATCCTCGGGGTCGGCTCGGGCGGCACGGGCTTCGACGCGCGCGTGCTCGGGCAGCCCGACTACTCGCCCCGGCAGCGGCACGAGCGCTTCACTGAGTTCGTCACAGCCCTCGACGCGCTGCTGCGCTTCGAGGAGCCCGGCTCGGGCGGAGTGGACCTCGAGGGGGAGTGGTTCACCGCCCGCTCGGCGCGCATGGTGGGCGAGCCCGTGCAGAGCCCCCGCGTCCCGTTCGTCCTCGCCGCGAACGGGCCGAAGGGCCTCGCGCTCGTCGCCGAGCGCGGGCAGGGCTGGGTCACCACCGGCCCGGAGGGAGTGTCGAGCCAGGAGTGGTGGCGGGCGGTCGCGTCCCTCTCCCGGCGGCTCGATGCGGCGCTCGAGGTGGCCGGGCGCGACCCGCGCACCGTCGAGCGCCACCTCTCGCTCGACTCCGGGGGCGACTACTCCCTCGAGAGCGTCGCCCGTTTCGAGGACATGGCCGGCCGGGCGGAGGAGCTCGGCTTCACGGACGTGATCGCGCACTGGCCGCGGCGCGACGGCGTCTACGCGGGCGACGACGAGGTCCTCTACGAGGTCGCCTCGCGCTTCTGACCGGGCCTCGGGGGCTCCGGAGCGGTCCTCAGACCGCGCGGGCGCTCCCGCGGTCGACGAGACGCGCGGGCAGGAGGCGGATCGACGGCTTCTCGCCGCGGGACGGCTGCTCGATCCGCTCGACGAGCGTGTCGACCAGGTGCGCGCCGAGCTCGGCGGCACCCGTCTCGACGTAGCTGTAGGGGAGCGAGAAGTCGCGGGCGAACTCGGCCGAGTACAGGCTCACGACGGACAGCTGCCCGGGCACGGCGACAGCGCGTCGGCCCAGGATCGCGGGAAGCATCGCGATGGTCCGGTCGCTGTGGACGACCAGCGCCGTGAGACCGGGGTGGTCGTCGAGGAACGCCGTGACCATCGGCTCGACGGCGTCGGCGGCGGTGGCGGCAGGGCGCAGCACCAGCTCGATCCCGAGCCGACCGGCGGTCTCGAGAGCCGACTCGCGGAACCGGAGCCCGTAGGTCCCTCCGCGGTCGAAGACGCGCTCAGGAGGGGTGACGAGACCGATGCTCCGATGCCCGAGGGCGCCCAGGTGCTCGATCAGCAGGCGGGCCGCGTCGCCGAAGTCGAGGTCGAAGACGTCCACCCCGGAGGCGTCCGCGGGCACGCCGAGGGCGGCACCGGGCCGCCGCGAGGCGCGCAGGACGGGCAGCCGGTCGTCGTCGTCCGCGACGCTCAGGAGGATCAGTCCGTCGACCTGGCCGGAGCGCGTGAGCCGGCGGACGGCAGCCGCCCCGTCGGCCTCGGTGGCCAGCAGCACGTCGTAGCCGAGCTCGCGGGCGCGGGCCGTGATGGGGAGGACGTACTCGACCATCGCGGGCGCGAACTCGTCCGGGTCGAAGTGGACGAGCAGGCCCAGCGCCATGGTGCGGCGCGTCGCGAGCGCCCGTGCTCCGGCGTTGACCGTGAAGTCGAGCTCGGCGATCGCGTCCTCGATGCGCTTGCGCGTCTCGGGGGAGATGCTGCGCTTGCCGGAGAGGACGTACGACACCGTGCTGCGAGAGACCCCTGCCGCTTTCGCGACGTCTCCGATCGTGGCCATCTCCACCCCCGCTCGAACCGTGTCGAGAGTGGCAGTGCGGCGCGGCGCACGCAACTCGGGCGCCGCGTCCCCGGAGCGAGGACCGGACGCTGCGGCTCCGGCGCTCTGCTCGTCCACGGCGCGCTCGTCCCCGTCGGGGAACCTCCGGTCCCGACGACACGCCGACGCGGCCGGGCGCACGAGGTGCCCGGCCGCGTCAGGGCGTTCTGGACGGATCAGCCGCAGCGCGCCGCACCGTAGGCCGGTGCCGTGGATCCGCTCGCCGCAGCGCCGTCGACCGTCCCCGCGATCCGCACGTCGAGAGCGCCGGCTCCGACACTCGCAGCGCGGGTGCTGAAGGCGGCTGAGACCGTCTTGCCGGGAGCGACCCCGGTGAAGGTCTTCGTGCCCCAGGCCGAGCCGATCGTGATGTCAGCGGCGACCGCGCTGGTGTTGGTCGCCGTCCCCGTGATCGTGACCTTCCCCGCGGTGCAGCGCGAGGCCGCCGTGCCGCTCACCGTCAGGCCCGTGGTCCGCCCGACGAAGGGCGTGACCGAGATCCTGTCGATGTTGGGCGCGTACTGCGAGGTGAGCAGGACGCCGGGGAAGGTGTCGGAGAGGTAGGTCGTCCCGTCGAAGCCCGGGAGCTCCTTCGAGGTGATCGCGATGGTGTTCGAGCCCTTCCTGAGCGTGACCGGCACGCTCAGGTCCCACAGCTGGTTCTGGTGGAACGTGTGCGGGAAGAGCACGCGCTGCGTCACTCCGTTGACCGTGATGTCCGCGTGGCGGGCGAGCGGGTCGGGGTTGTAGTGCGTCGCGGGGGACTGCTCCTCGTTGGAGTAGCGCAGCGTGAGCGCGTACGTCCCGTCCTGCTCGGCCTTCACGTCGCCGAAGGTCAGGGTCGAGTCGCCGTCGCGTCCGCCCCCGATGTTCCCGACGGCCTTGCCGCCCGACGCGAAGGACAGGTCGCGGACCGTGGCGGGGCCGGTGATCGTGGCCGCCTCCGCCTCATAGCTCGTCGTCGCGGGCGGGTTCGCGCTCGCTCCGATGACGATCCGATCGACGAGGAGCGTGCCGCTCGTGCCGACGACCTCGATCTTGTTCACGCCGCCCGAGAGGAAGACCTGACGGGTCGAGCTCGCGCCCACCGGCCCGACCTTCACATCGTTCACGTAGAGGTCGCCGGTGCCGCCGCCCAGGGTGTCCACGGTCACGGAGGACGGCGCGTCCTTCGCGGAGTAGCCCCAGACGGTGGTGGAGGCGCCGCTGGTGAGCGTCGCCGTGCCCGAGCCGGAGACGCCGGCGCGGGAGTAGTCGGCCGTCGCTCCGTTCTCGAGCGTGCCGGTCTCGGCCTCGTGGATCGAGGTCGCGGCGGCCGCGCTCGGGAGGGAGAGCTCGATCTTGTCGACGATCGCGTCGCCTACGGTCGACTTCGTGCCGGCGAGGTTCTTCGCGGCGAGCGAGATCGTGTGGGTGCCGGCGGTCAGCTTCACCTTGGTGTCCGCGTGGTCCCAGACCACGAACTTGTAGGCCAGCGGAAGGAGGATCTCCTGCTCCGCAGCGCCGTCGACGCTCAGGAACGCGTTGATCGGACCCTGTTGGGCGTTGGCGGCGTAGGTGTTGAGGGAGTTGGCGAAGACGCTGAGGTCGTACTCGCCGTCCTTCGGGACGGTGACCGCGAAGTCGAGCTTCAGGTCGCCGCCGGTGCGGATCCCGCCGACGTTGCGTCCGCCCGAGGTGTAGAAGCCGCCGACGTTGGTCGGCGAGCCCTCGGGTCCGTTGAGGTTCCGCGATCCGGTGTAGCGGGCGTCCTCGGCCTCGTACTTCTGGCGGAAGTCGACGGGCGAGGCGGACGGCGACGACGCGTTGGCGCCCGGGGTCAGGACGACCTCGTAGGCGGAGTCGACGTCGAGCGCGGGCAGTGATCCTCCGAAGTCGAGCGAGAGGGCGCCGTCCACGACGGACGCGTCGAACTCCTTCACCGTCTGCGGGGCTCCCGAGTCGCCGACCTGGCCGGTCCAGCGGATCTCGCTGACCTCCACGTGGACCTTCGAGCCGAAGGTGGCGGCCGGGATGCGCTCGAACGCGACCTTCTGCGAGCCGCCGACGCCTCCGAAGAGGGCTCTCGCCTGCTTGGCCGCGGTGTCGAGGGTCGCGACGCCCTGGAGGGTGTAGCTCTGGCCGGGCTTGGGCGGCGTGACCGCGACGGTGTCGCCGGTCATCGAGGCGTAGGCGTTGAGGAGCCACCACTGGCCGTTGGCGCGGTTGGCCTGCACCGCGGAGTCGGAGAGGTTGCCGTCGATGTTCCAGTAGGCGATGTCGCCGTCGACCTTCTTGTCCTCGAGCGCGCTGATCCACTGGACCATCTGGCCGGGCACGGAGGTGTGGTAGTTGAAGGCGTACTCGTTGAGGTTCACCGGCAGGTGCTTCCCGGCGTAGGACGTGCCCGCGTACAGCTCGTCCTCCCAGGCCCGGAAGCGGTCGACGTTGGTGCGGATCTCACCCGGGGCGCTCAGCTCGTGCCAGGTCATCACGTCGGGGACGGTGTCCTGCTCGAGCGTGTGGGTCATGAACCCGCGGACCTGGTCGTAGAGGACGCTGGTGTTCGGTCCGGCGATGCGGGCGTCGGGCATCCTGTCGTGGATCAGCGCGTAGGTGCTGTCCCAGGCCGCGAAGAACGCGGTCGGGTCCTCCAGCCAGCTCTTCCCGTTGTAGCTCCACTTCCCGTTGCCGAACATGTTGCCCTCGGGCTCGTTGAACGGCACGAACACGATGTTGTCCTGGTACTCCTCGGGGAGCGCGAGCACCTGGTCGACCTGCGTGGCGATCTTCGCCTGGTAGTCGGCCAGCTTCTCCTGGGGAGTGCTGCCCGGCCACTCGTAGGGGAAGCCGCGGTAGATGTCCGTCATGTAGATGTAGGTGTCGCCGTCCGAGGTGTCGGCGACGGCCTTCGCGACGCTCAACGCGTCCGCGCCCGGATGCTGCGGCCCGTCCTGCGCCTTGGTCGAGACCGTGCGCAGGTCGATCCCCTCGAGGAGGTTGTCGGAGGGGAGGCCCTCGCCGTAGACCCCGTAGAGGGTGCCGGACGCGCCGCCCATGAACTCCCCGGTGCTCGTGCCGAGGTCGATGGTCATCTCGTCGAGTGCGCGCACCGTGACGGTCGCCGTGACCGCGGTGCCGAGGCCGGTGACGGTGCCCTTCACGGTGAAGGTGCCGCGCTTCGCGTACGCGGAGGCGGGGACGCTCTCCCAGGTGACCGGGGCGTCGCGGTTCACGCCGTCGGAGTAGGTGGCGGGGACCCCCGGCAGGGCCGGCGCGACGCCGATGCCGGTGGTGACCGCGACGCTCGTCGAGAGAACGCCGGTGACGGCCGGCGCGGCGTCGCCCGCCAGACCCCGGACCTGAGCGGCGGTCAGAGCCCGGTTGTAGACGCGGAAGTCGTCGATCGCTCCGTCGAAGTAGGGGTGCACGTTCCAGAGCGCCCGGCCGATGTTGCCGCTCTTGGAGGCGGAGGCGGAGTAGAGCTGCTTCGCGAGGTCGACGGAGGCGGGAGCCGTCGCGACCTGCAGACCGTTGAGGTACAGGGTCACGGTCGTGCCGTCCATCGTCGCGGTGACGTTGACCCACTGGTCCTTCTGCAGCGGCGAGGAGCTGGAGACTCCGGTCTCGCCGCCGTCCTTCAGCTGCTTGATGATCGCGCGGGCGCTGCCGCCGTCGAACGACGGAGCGAAGGCCGACGCGGCGTCGGGGCTGATGCCCAGGCACCACAGCCACTGGAAGCCTCCGGTGCCGGACCACTTCGTCCAGGCGGAGACGGTGGTCTGCGTCACGCCCTGGAAGAGCCCGTTCGGCACGGTCAGGTAGGGCGCGGAGGTCGAGTCCGCCGCGCCCCCGGGAAGGTCGATCGCGGTCGTACCGGCCTTCCGACCCGCGACGTACGTCGCTCTCGCGCTGTTGACGACGGTGCCGTCGAGCTTCTTCGACGAGAGGTCGGCGACCGTGGATCCGGACACCTGCCCCTGCTCGAAGTCGTACTGGAGGATGAGCGCGTCGGCGGGGACGGAGGTGTCGGCCGCGGAGGCGGACTCGGCGCTCGGGAGAGCGACGGCGAGGGCGGCGAGTGTCGCGGCACTCAGCGCGAGGGCGAGGGAGCGGGTGCCGCGCCTCGGGGAGGACATCGTTGTCACGCTGGTCACTTTCTGTGGGGACAGCCGGCCGGACGACGGCGGGCGTCGGTCCGGGGTCGGAGCAACAGTGCTTCGAACCGGTTCGACAAAACTAGGTTCCGCGCCTGCGACACGCAAGAGGACCTGAGAAGTTCCTCGTCCGGCTCGCAGGTGCCGGCGGTCGCTCGGGCTCTCGCCGGGACTCGTCAGCCCGCCGGAGCGGCCGTCGCCGCGACGCTCGACGGTGAGCGGACGGGCGCGCGTCGCCGGGGGAGTGCTGCTGATCGGGATGCTCGCCGGATGCACAGCGGGCCCCTCCGCTCCCGTCGACGACCGGATCATCGTCGCCGCGGAGACCGGCGACCGGCCCGCAGGAGGACGTCCTGGACGCGGTCGAGGGGAGCCGCCCGGACTGGCTGAGCCCGGACGGCGTCCTTCCGCGGTGACCCGCGGGACCGCGGCGGCCTGTGCCGCGTGCGGGAGGATGAGGGCATGACGCTCCCTCGGCCGACGCTCCTCTCCCCGCCGCTCCAGGACCGGCTGGCCCGGTGGTTCGACGAGGAGGCGCCGCCGGCCCCCTCGCTGAGCTGGGCCCTGTTCGACCGCAGCGGGCTGCTCGTCCACCACGGCCGCGGCGAGCACCGCCTCGACGGCGCCGCTCCCGGGCCCGGGACCGTGCACCGCATCGCCTCCATGTCGAAGAGCTTCGAGGCGGCGGCGGTGCTGATCCTGCGCGACCGCGGGCTGCTCCGCCTCGACGACCGCGTCGCCGACCACGTGCCGGAGTTCACCGACCCGCTCGACTCCGCGGGCCGGCCGCTGCCCGTGACGGTCAGGATGCTCCTCAGCAACTGCTCGGGGCTCCCGGAGGACAACGGCTGGGCCGACGACGTCATGGCTCTGACGCGGGAGGAGTTCCTCGAGGTCGTCCGCCGCGGGCTGACCTTCACGGAGCGGCCGGGTGAGGTCTACCAGTACTCCAACATCGGCTTCTGGCTGCTCGGCGTGCTCGTCGAGAACGTGACCGGGGAGGACTTCCCGTCCTTCGCGACGCGGACGATCCTCGAGCCGCTCGGCCTCCACGACACCCGCTACGACAGCGGCGACTACCCTGACGGCACCGACCTCGCGGCCGGCTTCAGCACCTTCGACGACGGAGCGACCTGGGTGCCCCGCCCCGTCACCGGCACCGGAGCGGGCGCCTGCGCCGCGAGCATGCTCAGCACGGTCGGCGACATCGCCCGCTGGAGCGGCTGGCTCTCCTCCGCGTTCGAGGGCGAGGACGGCGCGGACGACGACCCGGTGCTGAGCCGTGCCTCCCGCCGCGAGATGCAGCGCGGCTGGACGCCGGTCCCCGCGCTGAGCCCTCGCGCCGTCGAGAGCACGCTCGACGGCTCCGCGTACGGGTTCGGCCTCGTCGTCGAGCACGACGTCCGCTTCGGCGGGATCGCCCACCACTCCGGCGGCCTGCCGGGCTGGTCGTCGAACATGCGGTGGCATCTGGAGTCGGGCCTGGGGGCCGTGGTCTTCGCGACCGCGAACGGGGCGAAGCTCGCCGCCGCCGCGACGGGACTGCTCCGCGCCGCCCTCGAGGACACCGCTCCTCCGGCGCGGATCATCACCCTCCTCCCGTCGACGCTCGCCGCGGCCGCCGCCGTCGAGGCCGCGATCGTCGCGGGAGACCTCACCCGGGCGGGGGAGCCGGGCAGCGGCGCCCTGTTCAGCCCCAACCTGCTGAGCGATGTGCCGGCCGACGTGCGCGCCGGCCGCCTCGCCACTGCGATCGCGGAGATCGGCGGGCTCGCCGAGGACCCGACCGCGAGGCCGCTGGTGGAGCGGCTGCTCTGGAGCGCCTCCGCGGCGCAGGCGGCCTTCCTCCTGCCGGGCCGCGACGGAGAGCTCGAGTGCCGGCTCGAGACCACGCCGACCGTCCCGGCCCTGATCCAGCGCCTCGAGATCGTCGTGCGCGAGGCTCCGACGGCTGCCCTCCCGGTCGTGCGCTTCTACCGCCCTCGGGCCGGCTAGCGGTCGAAGACGAGGCGCGGACGCGGCGGACCTCGACGCTCCCGCACCGAGAACGGCGGGCGGCCCGCGAGGGACCGCCCGCCGTCACGCTCCCGCGGTCAGCGGATCGTCGTGCTCGTCGTGTCCGCGTTGCTGCGGATGGACGGGTCGGGCGTCTTCGTCGAGAACGCCGCCGCCAGCGCGGTCGCCGTGCCCGAGACGGCCGCCCTCACCGTGATCTTCTCCGACACGGTCCGCCCGTCCGCCAGGCCGGCCCGCTGGAACACCACGACGTTCCCGACCCTGGTGTACGAGCCGGTCGCCGAGACGAACTGCACACCCGCGGGCAGGACGACCTGCGAGAAGACCGACCCAGACGCAACCGGACCGGCGTTCGTCGTGATGAGGGTGTAGGTGAGCGTCCTCCCCTTCACCGCCGAGGCCGGCCCGGAGAGGTAGACGCGCAGATCGGCCTTCGTCGCGACCTGCTTCGGCGAGACCGTCAGCGTGCTCGTCGCCCGAGCCGTGCCCGCCGAGTTCGCGGCCTGGATGCTGAAGGTGGTGGTCCCGGCCGTGGTCGGCGTCCCGGAGAGGCGCCCGGTCGCGTCGAGGGTGAGCCCGGCGGGCAGTGCGCCGGAGACCAGGGAGACCGACGGAGCGGGCGTCCCGCTCACCGCGTAGCGGAAGTCGTAGGCCGAGCCGACGACGCCGGCCGCGACCGTCCCGGAGAGGGTCGGCGCGACCGTCGGCGACGAGACGGTGACGGTGCTGGTGGTCTCCGCGGAGGCGGTGCCGGCGCGGGCCGTCAGCGTGAACGTGAAGGTGCCCGGCGCGGACGGAGTCCCGGTCAGGCGCCCGGCCGGAGTCAGGGTGAGGCCGGACGGGAGCGCACCGGAGGAGACGGCCACCGACGGCGCGGGGAAGCCCGAGACGGTGTAGCCGAAGTCGTAGGGGGTGCCGACGACGCCCGGCCCGGGGGTGCCGGAGATCGCCGGTGCAGCGGCGGCGGGGGAGACGACGACGGTGCTGGTGGTCTCCGCGCTCCCCGCAGCGTTTTGAGCCCGCAGGGTGAAGGTGGAGCGGCCGGCGGTCGTCGGCGTCCCGGTCAGGCCGCCACGATCATCGAGGCTCAGGCCGGCGGGGAGCGTTCCGGAGACGAGCGAGACCGTCGGCGCCGGTGTGCCCGTCACGCTGTAGTCGAAGTCGTACGGGGTGCCCACCGTCGCGGCGGGCGGGTCGCCGGCCAGGGTCGGCGCGACCGTCGTCTCCGCCGCGGCGAACGTGTGCGAGGCCCCGACGGTGGAGCCGAAGGGGTTCCGCGCGGAGACGGCGAAGGTGGACGTCCCCGCGGTCGTCGGCGTGCCGGAGAGGACCCCGGACGCGCTGAGGGTCAGGCCGTCGGGGAGGGAGCCGGAGGCGATCGCGAACGAGGCGGGGCGGTCGGCCGCGAAAGTGTACGAGGCGGCCGCTCCGAGCGGCCCGGACGCGGGAGGAGCGTCCGCCGTCAGGACGGGACGCGGGCCCCGGGCGAGCACGTGATCGGGTCCGGCTGCGAGAGCCGTCGTGCCGGCGAGGCCGGCGGGGAACTGCAGCTGCCCGGCCGAGCTCCGGCCCCACCCGACGATCGTGCCGTCGCCCTTCAGCGCGAGGCTGTAGTCGGATGCGGCGGCGATCGCCACGACCCCGGACAGGCCTTCCGGCACCGTGGTCTGGCCGTAGTCGACGACGACCGAATCGGAGCTCGCGCCCCAGGCGACGACGGTGCCGTCCTCCTTCAGCGCGAGGCTGTGGGTCTCTCCGGCCGCAACGGCCACCACGCCCTCGAGCCCCGCGGGGACGTCGGTCTGCCCGTAGAGGTCCCAGCCCCAGGCGACCACCCTTCCGCCGGACACGGCGAGGCTGTGGCGCTGGCCCGCGGCGATGGCCGTGACGCCTCCGAGGCCGGCCGGGACCAGGCCCTCGCCCAGCCCGTTGCTGCCCCACGACGTGACGGTGCCGTCGTTGCCGAGCGCGAGGCTGTTGTCGCGGGAGGACGAGATCGCGACGATCCCGGTCAGCGCGGCACTCCTCGACACCTGCCCGTCGCCGTCGTAGCCCCAGGAGACGACGGTCCCGTCGCTCTTCAGCGCATGGCTGCTGTAGTCGCCGGAGGTGACCGCGACGACCCCCGTGAGACCGTCGGGGACGCTGGTCTGCCCGTACGACCCGCGGCCCCAGGCGACGACCCCGCCGTCGCCGTTCGCGGCGAGGCTGTGGGTCCGGCCCGCGGCGAGGGAGAGGACACCCTCGACCCCGGCCGGGACCGTGGTCTTCCCGTCGGTGCCGCTTCCCCAGGCCGCCACCCCGAGGACAGGGGCGGACGGAGCGGCGACCGCCGCGAGAGGAACGGCGGTGCCGACGAGGAGCGCGACGGCCGCGGTCAACCCGAGCAGACCCCGCCGGAGCCGCCGCGCCGCTCCTGGATCCCGCGGCTGCGACGTGCCGTCCTCGACGGCGGGCGGACGAGGGACGGTGCTGGAGCGCATGTGCTGCCTTCGATCGGGACGGCCCCCATCGGCCGTCCTCGAACCGTGGCACGGCCGTCCCGCCGCTGACAATGTCCTCTAGCGGCCCTGTCCGGAAGAGGGCGCCGCGGAGCTCCGCGGAGGAGGGCTCGCCCGGTCCCGCGGCAGGCCCGCGCAGCTGCGCCGATCGCCGCGCCGAGCGCATGTGACGGTCAGCGCTTCCCGAGGGACGCCGTCGCGTCCGGACCGCTCAGCGGGGTCGGAACGGAGACCCCGGCTCTCCCGCGTACGGGGCGTCCGCCTGGTCGAAGTCCCAGCGGCCCGCGGTGGACGGGCGGACGACGGGCGTCTTCGTCGGGGTCGGCGTCGCGGACGGCGCCGGTGCGGCGGCCAGCCCGGCGTGCCAGCGGAAGATCGCGTCGATGCCGTCCTGGTTCACCCACGACGGCGCGTTGTGGCCGAGCGCGTGCGTCCGGACGGTCGCCTCCCTGGCCGTGGCCGTCGCCTTCTTCACGAGGGCGAGCCCGTGCAGTGCCGGCGGCACGCTCGGGTCCGGGTGGGCCGTGTCGGACACCACCGCGCGGATGTTCGCGCCGGCCCAGGCGGAGGCGGGCAGCCGCTTCGGGTTGTGGGAGTCGATCTGAGCGGTGCTGCCGCCGAAGGCACCGCCGATCGAGAAGCGGCCCCGCGTCGTGCGGTCGTGGGTGTCGCGGAGGTCGTAGACGCCGTTGACCAGGTAGACGCCGTTGATGCCGGGGAAGACCCGCGCGCCGTAGTCCTCGCAGGCGAGCGCACCGCCGGCCGACATCGCCCAGAGGTAGCTCGCGGCGATCGGGAACTGGCCGGAGAGGTAGGCGTAGCCGTTCCGCTGGTGCTTCTGAGCGGTGTCGTTGGTCCAGATCGTTCCGCCGAGCGTCTGGCAGATCGCGATGGCGCCCCGCTCGACGGCGAGCTCGGCCGGGTACGCGAAGACGCTGGACAGCGAGGTGTGGTCGGCCTGCGCGGAGTGGATGAACCAGATCACCGGTACCGCCGCGGCCTGCCGCGGCTTCACCGTCTGCGGCACGAAGATCCGCGCGAGGTCGCCCGCGATCGAGACCGTGAGGACGTCGTAGAGCACGCCGCGGTTCTTCGTCCTCACGTTGATCGTGCGGGTCCTCTCCCCGGGCAGGCCGGGCACGGGGGAGGCGGAGGCGGAGGCGGCCGGGAGCGTCGCCGCGCCCAGAGCGAGAGCACCCGTGAGGGCGCCGCCGATGACGGCGCGCCGCCGTAGGCCGGGAGTTCGAGAGGGGGGTACTGCTGAATCGTCGGGGGACACGGGGGCTCCTCGTGCAGGGACCGCGAACCGACGAGGTCGGCGGAGCGGTCCGGGTCGGCGGGGGGGGTGTGCCTGCAACGCTAGCCGGAGGACCGGCCGGACGACCCGTCGATGCGCGCCAGTCGCGGGACGGCGGAGGGACGACGCCGCACGGACGGAACGGTCGGCGGCTCGGCGACCGCATCGGCGGCGGATCGAGGCGCTCAGGAAGCGAAGGAGAGGCCCGTTCCTGATCGTCCGCCCCGCCGGTTCCGACCCTTTCGCCCCGTTCGGGAGCACTTCCCCGCACCGGTCTGGCCCCCCGGTGTGAAGGCTCCCAGGTTCCTCGCGCTCGTCGGCGGACCGGTGCCAGCGTGAAGAGACCGAGAAGCAGAAGGAGAAACGACCATGACTCTTCGACGAACTCTTGCCACCCTCGCCCTCACGGGCGCCATCGCCTCCGTCGGCGTCGTCGCTGTCGCGACGCCCGCCTCCGCGGCCGAGGTCGCGAACGGACAGTACGTGAGCGCCGGGAACTACGCGTGCGGAGCCCAGGAGGTGGCCACCGGCGCCACCCTCGGACCCGAGGGCGTCCTGCGCCAGCGCGCTCTCGTCTTCCGCAACTGCGGGTCGAGCACGGTCGAGCGCAAGGCCGACATCATCGCCGACTTCGACGGCAGCTGCTACTCCGTGGCGCCGGGCAAGGCCCGAGTCCTCGACGCGCTGTTCGTGGCGGCGGGACGCAACACCTACCGCGCGTCCAAGGCCTGCTGAGGTCGCGTGCTCCGCCGGAGGGGCGGGTCGGGGACATCCCGGCCCGCCCCTCCAGCTGTCCGGAACGACCACGCCGTCCGAGCCGTCCTCCCGCCGACCCGCCCGCGGATCACTCCAGCACAGGCCCCAGCTCCGCCAGGACCTCCGCGACCCGGGCCCGCGCCCGTGCACCGAGCCCGCGGACCGGACGCGGGAGGCAGCGCGCCTCGGCGAGACCGAGCTGCTCCGCCATCGCCGCGACCACGCGGTAGCTGCCGCCGTGCTCCGCGAAGAGGTCCCAGACGGGCTGCAGGCGTGCCGATCCCGCGATCGCGGCCGCCTCATCGCCCGACTGCGCCGCCCGGGCGATCGACAGCGCCGTCCGCGGGAAGAGGCCGCCGATCACCGAGTACCAGGCGTCGCAGCCGCCGAGCAGCCCGCGCGCACCCGCGGCGTCCCCCGAGACCCCGACGGTGACCCCCTCCGGCACCCGCTCCCGGATCTCGCTGACGCGCGCCGCCGCGGCGCCCGGTCCCTCCGGCACGCCGGGGATCTTGAGGGAGGCGACCTGCGGCAGCCGGGCGACGGCCCCGTAGAGGTCGTCGGAGAAGGAGAAGCGCGTCGTCCCGGGGTTGTCGTACACGACGAGCGGCACCGAGAGCTGAGCCGTCACGTCCTCGTAGAGCCCCAGCACGTCCTCGTCCGTCAGCGGCTGGTAGCCGAGCGGCGCCAGGAGCACCGCGCTCGCTCCGGCGCTCTGCGCGTCCTCGGCGAGCGCCAGCACCTGCGAGGTGCGCAGCGCCCCGATCCCGACCACGACCGGCACCGGGCCGGCGCCGCGGACGGCGATCTCTGCTGCGCGCCGGCGCTCGCCGCGGTCCAGGTACGGAGCCGAGCCGGTCGAGCCCAGGGCGCCGATCGAGTCGACTCCCGCCCGCGCGAGCCGCTCGACGAGAGCGGCGAACGACCGCTCGTCGATGCTGTCGTCGCGGAGCGGTGTGAGGGGGAAGGCGCTGAGTCCGGTGAGCACGTCGGTCCGTTCGCTGGGGGCGGGAGGGGCCCGGCCAGTCTCCCCGGCGGCAGGGGCCCGGTCGAGGCCAGAACCGCCGGGGGCCGGGGGACCAGCCGTCACTCCGCGTCGAGCACCACTCGGGAGTGGAGTCCGAGCCGGTCGAGGAACGCCTCGTCGTGGCTGACGACGACCAGGCCGCCCCGCCAGGCGGCGAGAACGTCGACGAGGTGGTCGGTCGTGGCGAGATCGAGGTCGTTCGTCGGCTCGTCCAGCACGAGCAGCTGCGGAGCGGGCTGCGCCAGCACGAGCCCGGCGAGCGCGACGCGGAACCGCTCGCCCCCCGAGAGCGACGCGATCCTCCGATCGACCACGTCGCCGCGCACCAGGAGCCGCGCGAGGGCGTTCCGCAGCTCGACCGCCGGACGATCCGGCGCGGCCCGGGAGACGTGCTCCCGCACGGTGGCCTCCTCGTCGAGGAGTCCCTCGCGGCGCTGGGGGAGCCAGCCGACCCGCTCCGTCAGCGCTCGGGCCGTGGTGCCGGCGAGCGGATGCTCCCGCGCACCCGGCGCCCCGACGAGGTGCTCGAGCAGGGTCGTCTTCCCCGTCCCGTTCGCGCCGACCACGGCGATCCGCTCCGGCCCCTGGAGCACCGTCGTCCGGCCGCGCACCGTCACCTCCGCCAGCCGGCGCCCGGCCGCGACCCCGGGGTCCGGCAGGTCGAGGCGGACCCGGTCGTCGTCCCGGACTGCTCGCGACGCTGCGTCGACCTGCTCGCGCGCCCGCGCCTCCGCGGCCCCGTGCCCGGAGCGCAGCCGTCCCGCGGTCGCCTCGGCTCGTCCTCTCCTCGCGTTCGCGAGGATCGCGGGCATCGACTCCGCCGATCGCGCCCCCGCCCGCGCGCGGCGGGCGATGGTCGTCTCGGCCTCGATGCGCTGCCGCCGCTCGGCGCGGAGAAGCCGGTCGGCGTCGCGCAGATCGCGCTCCGCGGCCGCCTGCTCGAGGGCGAGCCGCTCCTCGAACGCCGAGAACGTCCCGCCGGAGGTGCGGACCGCCCCGTCGCGCAGCTCCGCGATCTCGTCGACGTGCTCGAGCAGCTCCCGGTCGTGGCTGACGAGCACGAGCGTCCCGCGCCACCGGTCGACCAGGTCGAGCAGAAGCCCTCGGGAGCGCCGGTCGAGGTCGTTCGTCGGCTCGTCGAGCACGGCGATCGGCCGGCCGCGCAGCCGGACGCCGGTCACGGCCGTGAGGACGGCCTGCCCTCCGGAGAGGGTCGCGACCGGCCGCAGCAGGTCCGCCTCCTCCAGGTCGAGACCGGCGTCGCCGAGTGCGGCGAGCGCCCGGGCCTCGAGGTCCCAGTCGTCCGCGAGCACCTCGAAGTGCCGCGGATCCGCGTCGCCGCGGAGGATCGCGTGCAGAGCGTCCAGGCGCTGCCGGATCCCGAGGAGATCGGCGACGGTGTCGTCGGGCCCTCGCCGGAGGCGCTGGGGCAGCAGGTCGACGGGTCCCGTCGTCGAGACGCTCCCGGCGGTGGGGGAGAGGCCGCCGGTGACGAGGCGGACGAGGGTCGACTTGCCGGCGCCGTTCGCGCCGACGAGACCGGTGCGCCCGCGTCCGAACGCAGCGGTGACGCGGTCGAGGACGACGGAGCCGTCGGGCCAGGCGAACGTGCAGTCGTGGAGGACGACGGCGGGCGGGGTGGTGCGGGACGAGGAGGGCACGGTGCTCCAGTGGTCGGTGTCGGCGCACGACGACCACCGGGCTCCGAGGGAGCAGGGCCTCGCCCCTGAGGGGCGGGCACGGGGGACGTCAGTGCGAGAGCAGCTGCTGCGTCGTGGACGCAGTACCGGTGCTGGAGCGCAGGAGTCCGTCTTCCGTGCGGGGGGCCCCCGTGACCGCGAGCCGCTGGATCGGCCGGTGTGGCGGCCGCACCGACGTCGCGGCTCGCGACGAGGTACCCGACGACCGTACGTGCCCGTCGATACACGCGCAACCGTGACCGACTGCTCGTCCGCGGCCTGCGTCCGTCGGCGCCGTCGCGCGGCTCGCGGCGGACGGCTCTCCACCCACGGCGGGACGGCCGGACCGCCCTGGTATGCACGCTGCTGCCCACCGGTCGAGGGAGTCGCCGGCGGGCCCTCCCGTCGCCGGGCCCTCACTACGCTGAGCCCATGGTGACCATTCGCGACGTCGCGGCCGATGCGGGGGTGGCCCGCAGCACGGTGTCCTACGTGCTCTCCGGCAACAAGAAGCTCCCGGAGGCGACCCGCCTGCGCGTGCTCGCGAGCGTGGAGCGGCTCGGCTACCGGCCCGACCCGATGGCGCGGGCCCTGGCGCTGCGGCGCACGAACATCCTCGGCTTCTTCGCCTCCGTCGATCCGGAGTCGCGGCAGACCGATGTCGACGTCTTCATGCGCTTCGTGCGGGCGGCGATGTACGCGGCCCGCGCCCGCGGCTTCGACCTGCTGATGATGGGCACGGGCGAGGGGGAGCTCGCGCGCGACGTCCTCGCCGATGCGCTCGTCGTGATGGACATCCGCCGGGACGACCCCCGGCTGCCGGTCCTCGCGAGCATCGGCCTGCCGACCGCGCTGGTCGGCTACCCGGGCGAGGGCAGCCCGTTCAGCGCGATCGACCTCGACTTCGACGGCGCGGCGCGGGTCGCCGTCGACCACCTCGCCGACCTCGGGCACGTCGAGATCGCGGTCCTCGGGATGGGCCCCGACGCCTACGAGAGCGGCTACGCCTTCGCCCTGCGGTTCCGCGAGGGCTTCCTCGACCAGTGCCGCCTGCGCGGCGTGCGGGGCGCCGTCATCCCCAGCACCGACGACGTCGACGACTGGTTCGAGCAGGCGCAGGAGCAGCTCCCCGGCCTGAGCGCCGTGGTCACTCACGGGCCGGGCGTGCTCGAGCCGTTCCTGCAGCGCCTCAGTGGCCTGGGCCTGCGCGTCCCGGAGGACTGCTCGATCATGACCATCGCCCCGGAGGCGGTGATGCGGCACGCCGACCAGCCGGTCACCGTGGTGGACCTGCCCGGCGACGAGATGGTCTCGCGGGCGGTCGACCTGGTGCTCGACGAGCTCGCCGGCACCGCGACTCCGGGAGTGACGGAGCTGCTGCCCGCGGTGGTCGTGGACCTCGGCACCACCGCGCCCTTCTCGCCGGGCACCAGCCGGGGCGTCGTCCCCTCGTGGCGGCGGGCGCGCGGCTGACGTCGCCGGGTCGTCCGGAGCGTTCCCCGGGCGATCGGTGAACCGGTTCTCCGAAATCTATTGAACCGGTTCTCCGACTCGGTTAGGCTCGCCACGACTTCCGGACGGACCGCCCCAGCGGGCGCCCCCGGAGGGTCTTCCCGGCGCGAGCGCTCCGCTCGTTCCGACCGTATTCAGAGAGGAATACCGTGAAGAACAGCATCCGACGAGCCGCAGGCGCCGCCTCCCTCGTCCTCATCGCCGGAGTCGCCCTCAGCGCGTGCAGCGCACAGGGAGCGGGCGACGACTCGTCGAAGTCGCTCACCCTCTGGGACAGCTTCACCCAGTACGACGCGTCCTCCCCCTACGGCCAGCTCCTGGCCGGCTGCGAGGCCTCGACCGGGATCACCCTCGAGCGCACCTCCGACCCCGACCTCACCACCAAGCTCCTGCAGTCGGCCGCGTCGAAGACCACGCCGAACCTGGTCGTCCTCGACAACCCCAACGTCGCGAAGTTCGCCGACACCGGCCTGCTCGTCGACAACGCCGCCTCCGGGCTCGACACCAGCGACGTCCTCCCGAACGTGCTCGCCGCCGGCCAGCTGGACGGGAAGACCTACGGCTCGTCGATCGGCTCGAACACCCTCGCGCTCTTCTACAACAAGGCGCTCTTCGAGGCAGCCGGCGTCACTCCGCCGACGACCTGGGACGAGCTGACCACCGCCGCGAAGGCCCTCACCGCGGGCGACGTCACCGGGCTCGGCTTCTCCGCGGTCGGCACCGAGGAGGGCACCTTCCAGTTCCTGCCCTTCTTCTGGGGCTCCGGTGCGACCCTCGAGGACATCTCCTCCGACGACGCCGTCTCGGCGCTCGCGCTCTGGACCGACCTGGTGAAGAGCGGCTCGGCCTCGCAGGCGAACGTCAACGCCAACCAGCAGGACGTCCGCGACCAGTTCCTCGCGGGCAAGCTCGGGATGATGGTCAACGGCACCTGGCAGCTCTCCGCCCTCGACGAGGCGGGCATCGACTACGGCGTCGTGCCGATCCCGGCGAAGGACGGGGGAGCGGCACCGAGCCCGCTCGGCGGCGAGTTCGTCGAGGTGGTCGCCTCCGACGCCGCGAAGCAGACCCTCGCCACGGAGTTCGCGCAGTGCGTCATCCAGCCCGACAGCCTGAAGGCCTGGGCGGCCGGCCAGTCGTACATCATGCCGTACGCCGACGCGGCCGCCGAACAGGCGACCGAGGACCCCGCGCTCCAGCCGTGGGTGGAGGCCATCTCGGTCGCGCAGGGACGCACCAGCGACCTCGGCGTCGCCTACCCCGACACCTCGAAGGCGCTCTGGACCGCGATCCAGGAGTCGCTGACCGGCTCGAAGACGCCGCAGGCGGCCCTCGACGACGCCGCGGCGAGCCTGAAGTAGCGGCCGCATGACCGACCCCGCCGTGCTCACGGCGCCGGTCGCGGGCGGGGCGGCCACCAGGCCGCCCGCCCGCCGCCGACCCCGCTCCCACCTCCGCCTCGCCGCCGCCGCCTTCATGGCGCCCGTGGTGATCTTCCTCGCCGTCTTCTTCGTCTACCCGATCATCCGCGGCGTCGTCCTCAGCCTCCAGGACTTCGGACCGTCGTCCTTCGTGACCGGGATCGCCCCCTTCGTCGGCTTCGACAACTACGTCACGGTCGTCACCGATCCGATCTTCGCGAGCATCGCCTGGCACACCGTGGTCTTCACCGTGGTCTCGCTGGTGGGCCAGTTCACGATCGGCATGGCCCTGGCGCTGTTCTTCAGCCGCCGGTTCCCGCTCTCGGCGACGTTCCGCTCCCTCATCCTGCTGCCGTGGCTCCTGCCGCTGATCGTCTCGGCGACGGCCTGGCGCTGGATCTTC
Organism: Rathayibacter sp. AY1A2; assembly: GCF_002930935.1. Classification (NCBI taxonomy): domain Bacteria; kingdom Bacillati; phylum Actinomycetota; class Actinomycetes; order Micrococcales; family Microbacteriaceae; genus Rathayibacter; species Rathayibacter sp. AY1A2. Next base: position 63,539 of record NZ_PSTP01000005.1, read on the forward strand.
GACCAGCAGTTCGGCATCCTGAACGCCGCGATCGGCACGCCGGTCGGCTGGCTGACCGATCCGTCCGTCTCGCTGTGGGCGGTCATCATCGCCAACATCTGGCTGGGCATCCCGTTCAACATGGTGCTGCTGCACGGAGGCCTGCAGGGCATCCCCGAGAGCCTCTACGAGGCCGCGGCACTGGACGGCGCCTCGCGCTGGCGGTCCTTCTGGAGCATCACCTGGCCGCTGCTGCGACCGGTGACCTCCGTCACGCTCCTCCTCGGCCTCGTCTACACGATCAAGGTGTTCGACGTCATCTGGATCCTCACCAAGGGAGGCCCGGCCAACAGCTCGCACACCCTGGCGACGTGGGCCTACGAGCAGTCCTTCACCGACCTGCAGTTCGGAGTCGGAGCGGCGGCCGGCCAGATCCTCGTGATCGTCGCCCTCGTCTTCGGCGTGATCTACATCCGCGCCCAGCGCAAGGAGGACCTCGGATGAACCGGCACACCACAGGGCTGCGCCGCGGGATCGACGTGGTCATCGCGATCGTGCTCTGCGGCTTCCTCCTCTTCCCGCTCTACTGGATGGTCAACGTCTCGCTGACCAAGCCGCAGAACCTGATCCAGACCCCGCCGAGCCTGTTCCCCGGCGACCCGACCCTCGACGGGTACGTGCAGGCGTTCTCGACGCAGCTGCCGAACCTCATCACGAGCCTCGTGATCTCGATCGGCTGCGTGATCCTGACGCTGGCGATCGCCCTGCCCGCCGCTTTCGCGATGGCGAAGTTCCGGGTGCGGGGGACCGGCGTCGTGATGTTCGTGTTCCTCCTCGCCCAGATGATCCCCGGGATCGTCCTGGTCACCGCGCTGTTCGCGATCTACAACGCGCTGGGGCTGCTCAACACCTATCCGGGCCTGATCCTCGCCGACGCGACCGCCTCCGTGCCGTTCGCGGTGATCATCCTCCGGGCCTTCATGCTCGGCATCCCCGACGAGCTGATCGAGGCCGCGCGGATCGACGGTGCGAGCAACTGGCGCTCCTTCGTCTCGATCGTCATCCCGCTGAGCCGGAACTCGATCGTGACCGCGGGCCTGTTCTCGTTCCTGTTCGCCTGGGCCGACTTCCTCAACGCGAACTCGCTCACCTCGGGCAACAGCATCGTGCCGTTCACCCTCGGCCTCTACCGCTACATCGGATCGACCACCACCAACTGGAACGGGATCATGGCGACCGCCGTGATCGCCTCCATCCCGGCCGCCGTGCTGCTGATCGTGGCCCAGCGCTACGTCGCCGCCGGGGTCACCGCCGGCGCGGTCAAGGACTGAGCGCCGTGCCCGACTCGAGGAAGCAGGAGCACATGGACACCGACGCGTTCGCCCTCGAGGGGGACCGCCTCGTCTGGCGCGGCGACGGCGAGACCGTCGTCGTCGAGCCGTGGGGGAGGGACAGCGTCCGGGTCCGCGCCCGCCGGTCCGGGGAGGTCCTCGACACCGACTGGGCGCTGATCGCCCCCGAGCGCCACGCGCCGGAGGTCTCGATCGAGGGACCGCGGGCGACGCTGCGCGCCGGCGGCATCACCGTCGTCCTCGAGCAGCAGGAGGGCTACGGGTACCAGACCGGCTACCACGAGCTCTCCTGCTCCCTCTCCTTCTACGACCGTCGGGGGGAGCTGCTCTTCCGAGAGCTCGGGAGCGGGGGAGCGCTCAAGCTGCGCGCCCGCGAGCAGCGTCCGCACCTGGGCGGCGACTTCCGGCTGACCGCGCTGTTCGAGACGTCCCCCGACGAGAAGCTGTACGGGATGGGGCAGTACCAGCAGGACATCCTCGATCTGAAGGGCTGCACGCTCGAGCTCGCGCACCGCAACTCCCAGTCGAGCGTCCCGTTCGTGCTGTCGAGCCGCGGCTACGGGTTCCTCTGGCACAACCCCGCGATCGGCCGCGCGACTTTCGCAGCCAACCGCACGGAGTGGTCCGCCGAGTCCTCCCAGCAGCTCGACTACTGGGTGACCGCGGGGGAGACCCCGGCCGACATCACCCGGGCCTACGCCGACGCGACCGGGCACGTCCCGATGATGCCCGAGCACGGCCTCGGCTTCTGGCAGTGCAAGCTGCGCTACTGGAACCAGGAGCAGCTGCTCGAGGTCGCCCGCGAGCACCGGCGCCGCGGCCTGCCGATGGACGTCATCGTGGCCGACTTCTTCCACTGGCCGCACATGGGCGACTTCCGCTTCGAGGAGGAGTTCTGGCCGGATCCGTCCGCCATGGTCGCCGAGCTGCGCGAGCTCGGGATCGAGCTGATGGTCTCGGTCTGGCCGCAGGTGTCGGTCGAGTCCGAGAACTACATCGCGATGAAGAAGGGGAACCTCCTCGTCAAGGCCGAGCGGGGCCTGGACCTGCACATGCAGTTCGAGGGTCCGAGCGCGTTCTACGACGCGACGAGTCCCGCCGCCCGGAGGTTCGTCTGGGAGGCGTGCCGGCGCAACTACGGCGAGCACGGGATCCGGCTCTTCTGGCTCGACGAGGCCGAGCCCGAGTACGGCGTCTACGACTTCGACAACTACCGCTACGCCGCCGGCCCCGCCGTCCAAGTCGGCAACCTCTACCCGCAGGCGTTCTCCCGCGGCTTCTTCGAGGGGCAGAGCGAGGGCGGGGAGACCGCGATCGTCAACCTCGTCCGCACCGCGTGGGCGGGCAGTCAGCGCTACGGCGCGCTCGTGTGGTCGGGCGACATCCACTCGACCTTCGCGGACCTGCGCCACCAGATCACGGCCGGCATCCACATGGGCGTCGCGGGGATCCCGTGGTTCACGACCGACATCGGAGGATTCGCCGGGGGAGACCCGTCGGATCCGGAGTTCCGTGAGCTCCTCGTGCGCTGGTTCCAGTTCGGCGCGTTCAGCCCCGTGATGCGCTTGCACGGCGACCGCGCGCCGTCGGCCCCGGTCACGGCCGCCGACGGGAGCCGCCGCGCCGCGACCGGAGCCGGGAACGAGGTGTGGAGCTTCGGCGAGGAGGCCACGCCGATCCTCACCCGCCTGCTGCATCTTCGCGAGACCCTGCGCCCGTACACGCGCGCGGCGATGCGGGAGGCGCACGAGCTGGGCCAGCCGGTGCTGCGAGCGGTGTTCCACGAGTTCCCGGGGGACCCGGAGGCCTGGGATCTGGCCGACCAGTACCTCTTCGGCTCGGACCTGCTCGTAGCTCCGGTCACGCACGCCGGAGCCGTCTCCCGTCGGGTCTACCTGCCCGCCGGGGCGCGGTGGACGGAGCTCTCGACGGGCGCCGAGCACGAGGGCGGGCAGTGGATCGTCGCCGACGCGCCCCTGGCCGTCATCCCGGTCTTCGCGCGCGACGGTCGGCAGGCGCACCTCGTCGGGCAGCTCTGAGCGAAGGCTCCCCGCTGTCCGGAGGTTCCGCCGCGAGGAGCTCCCCCGCGTCAGCCCGTCCCCTCGAGCCAGAAGTCGACCGCGTCGGGGGACGGGCGTTCGGCGACCCGGACGACGTCGCCAAACTCGAGCACGCTGTCCGGATCCTCCTGGACGGCCGGCCACCGCTCGCGGCCGGCGGCGTCCGGATCGCCGTGGGAGACGAATGCGAGCCAGCGCGCGGTCATCTCCTGCTCGAGCCGGCGGTCGACGTCCGTGTAGTCGGCGTCGCCGTCCGCCCCGAGGTTCCCGTACGCGTACATCACCTCGGCGCCGTGGTACGCGCCGAACCGCTCGAGTCCGCTCTCCGGGGGAGTGCGCGTGAAGATGTAGGCGTGGACGCCCGCCCGCCCGGTCCGGGCGGCCGTCAGCGCCCAGAGCCGCATCGGGGCGGTCATCGTCCGGTCGCTGCCGGCGCGCAGCCGGGAGTCGACGACCTGGTCCTCGACGGCACCCGGGTACAGCGCGAGGAATCGGTCCGCGTCGTCTCCGTGCTCCCGGCGCACCTCCTGCTCGTAGGCGTTCGGATCCGGGTCGACGCCTCCCAGCAGATCGAGCGAGGTCTCGTCGGAGTTGCTGCCGAGCAGGAGGGGGACGTCGTTCTGCCGACCGGCCTCGTAGACGGCGAGCGGCGTGTCGGGGAGGACGACGCCGTCGATCGAGGGCCACCAGTGCTGCGAGAGGCCCGCGGCGGCCGCGACGACGCGCTCGGCCGGCAGGGCTCTCATCTCGGCGAGGCTCGCCCCGCCGAGGGCCTCGCTCAGGCGCGCAGCCGCCTCCCGTGCGGTGGCGGCGTCGTCGTAGAGGTCGCCGGCCTCGCGGTCTCCCGCCGACCCCAGGCATCCTCCGCTCTCCCCGATGATCCCGTGGAGGAGGCCGGCCGCGAGGGGCGAGGCCCCGAGGATGCAGGCGCTGCCGGAGCCGGCGGACTGGCCGGCGACCGTCACCCGCCCCGGGTCCCCGCCGAAAGCGGCGATGTTGTCCTGCACCCACTGCAGAGCGGCGACCTGGTCGAGCAGTCCCTGATTCCCCGGGGTGCCGCCGCCGAGCACATCACCGGCGAGGAAACCGAGGACCCCCAGACGGTAGGCGACGGTGACGACCACCGCGCCCCGGGAGGCGAGCGCCGCGCCGTCGTAGGCGGGGAGGGCGCCGGACCCCGAGACGAACGCGCCGCCGTGGAGGTAGACGAGGACCGGGCTGGAGTCGCCCGCCCCGCCGGCCGGCGTCCAGATGTTCAGGCGGAGGCTGTCCTCGTCCGTCGCGTACCCGCCGAGGAGCGTCTCCTCCAGCGGCAGGTCGAGCACGCGGGTCGCCGCTCGGGAGAGGAACGTCGGCTCCGGCTGAACGGCGGAGGGGCCGAAGTCGTCGGCCACGAGGGTCGCCGACCGCTGCGGGGCCGGGCGGGGCGCCTCCCAGCGCAGCGGGCCGACCGGGGGAGCGGCGTAGGGGATCCCCGCGAAGGCGTCGACCCCGGCCGCGGCGTCGTGCACACCGACGACGTCGCCCTGCCGGGTCGTGACCGGGGCGGTGTGCGGACCGGCGAGCGTCCGCGTCGCCGGGAGAGGACCCGCGGCGAGGGCGACGGCTCCGACGAGCCCTGCGGACGCGACCCAGGCCGCCGTACGCAGCATCCAGTGCCGGTGCCGCCAGCTCCTCGAGACGGCCGCGATCAGGACCGCGGCCGCCGCGACGACGAGCCACCCCCACCACTCCAGCCGGTTCAGCCAGGCGAGGACCGCCCCGATGAGCACGACGGTCGCGGCCGGCAGCCACGGGGACCGTCGCCGTCGAGGTTCGGGCGTTCCAGTTCTCGATACGGTATGCATTGGAAACGAAACGTACTGAAAAGGCCCATCCAGCGCAAGGATCCGAATAGGCTGGGGGCGTGGTCACAGGCGAGCAGGCTCCGGTCCGGCGGAGGAGCGAGACGCGACGACGTCTCCTCGCCGCGGCCGCCGAGCTCTTCGAGAGCACGGGCACCATCGGCCAGCGCGTCGAGGACATCTGCGCGCAGGCGGGCTTCACCCGCGGCGCGTTCTACTCGAACTTCGCCGGTGTCGACCAGCTCTTCCTCGCACTCCACGAGGAGCAGGCCGCGAGAGTGTGGGGGAGCCTGCAGGAGGCCCTCGACGTCCAGCTGCAGGAGGAGCACCGCGCGGCGACCCTCGACGGCGCCGTACGCTCTCTCCTCGACGCGCTCCCGTCCAGCCGCGAGTGGTTCTCCCTGCGGTCGGTGCTCCTGGCACGCGCTGCCGCGGACCCGGAGTTCGCCGAGCGGATGATGATCGACGACGACCGCGTCTCGCGCGAGCTGGGCGAGCGCTTCGCCGCCCTCGCCGCCGTGCACGGCCGCGTCCCCGCCGTCGAGTCCGCTGTCCTGGCGAAGGCGGTCGTCGCGGCGCACGTCGGGTCGGTGAGCCAGTGGCCCGTGGACACCAGCGCCGAACTCACGCAGCGCCTGGTCGTCGCCGCGGTGATCCGAGGCCTCACCGTCGAAGCGCCCGGTCTGCCATCGGAGCGCGGCGGCGATCGATGACGTCCTGTCGCAGGAGCGTTGAGGGGAGCCGATCGCCATCCCTGCAGAACGGGACATCGGTCGAACTGACATAATGTGCATTATCGGATAACGGCGAAAGGGCCGGACGGACCGGGACTGAGGCCGCCCGACGGTCCGGCACGTCATCAGCGGATCGGCGAATGCTCCACCCACGGCTCGACGTCCTCGTACCAGCACGTCTCGGTCGGAGTGTCGAAGCGCGTGACCAGCCGCAGCCGCAGCCGCGGATCGACGGTCACCTTTCCGCGGACGCCGTCGTCGGCCCGATCCTCTCGGGCGCCTGCCGGAACGCGCGTCAGCGGCCCTGCGAGCGCTCCCGCCGGTTCACCATCACCGCGACGGCATCGAGAAGGATGCTCACGCCGCCCGGCGTCCGCCGGCGGACGGCCTGCGCCCACGACGGCGTCGGACTCCCCCGATACCGGTCCGCTGCCGTCCATCGGAGTCATCCGTCGAGGATCGCAGACCCGCGCGCCGGGGTCATTCCGCGAAGGCGATCAGGCGAAGTCGGAGATGTCGCCGACGAGGCGGGTGTTGTCCGCGGGGATCGGCTCGACGGCCGCCAGAGCGACCTCGGCCGCGAACTCCTGCACGTTGTAGAGCTTGCCGGCCGACTCGCGACGCGAGCTGATCGCGCCCGGGTTCGCGCGCTCCAGCAGGGTCGCGGTGATGGTGCCCTCGATCATGTCGCCCGAGACGACGATGAACTCGATCCCGCGCTCGGCGAGCTCACCGATCCGCTCGCGCAGGGCGTCCTCGCCGGCGCGCTTGGAGAGCGCGACGGGCTCGTACTCGGGCATCGTGGGCGTGGTCCGGATGAAGTGCGCCTGGTGGCTCGTGACGAACACGACACGGGAGCCCTCGGAGAGCAGCGGCAGCGCCGCGTCGAGCACGGCGACCTGCGAGTCGCGGTTGAGGACCATCGCGTAGTCCTCCCCCATGTTGCTCTCCATGCCGCCGGAGGCGTTCAGGACGAGCACGTCCAGTCCTCCGTACTCCTTCTCGATGCGGGAGAAGAGCTCGGCGCGCGAGTCGGCGTCGGTGAGATCGGCGCCGACGGCGATGGCGGTGCCGCCGGCCTCGACGATCTGCGCGACGAGCTTGTCGGCGCGCGGCGCCTTCGAGCGGTAGTTGACGACGACGCGGGCTCCGGCCTCGGCCAGGTAGCGGACCGTGTCGGCGCCGATGCCGCGGGACGACCCGGTGACGAGAGCGCGCTTGCCGTCGAAGGAGCCGGGGGCGAGGGGATTGGACACGGGTATTCCTCCAGAACGCCGGCTCGGAGACCGGATCGGGCACGATGACGGGCCACGGCCCGACGGAGGAGTCTACCAAGGGCCTCGAGATCGTCGGCGCACCCCCTCTCCCAGCCCTCGTCCGGGGGGCGTTGATAGCCTGGGAATGCTCGTCGAGGGGAAGGAGCACACAGCATGGACGCTGTCACCCAGTACGCGTGGATCCTCTGGCTCGCGCTGATCCTCATCTTCGTGATCGTCGAGATGATCACTCTCGAGTTCACGTTCCTGATGCTCGCCGTCGGCAGCATAGGCGGACTGCTGACCGGGCTGGTCGGGGCTCCCTTCTGGGTCCAGGTCCCCGTCGCGGCCGTCCTCGCCGCCCTCCTGCTGTTCACCGTCCGTCCGCCGCTGCTGCGGCTGCTGAAGCGGGGCGGCGATCCCACCCCCAGCGGAGCAGACGCTCTCCTCGGGCTCTCCGGCAGCGTCGTCCTCGCCGGTCCCGGAGCCGGCCAGGTCAAGCTCGCCAACGGCGAGACCTGGACCGTCCGCCTGTCCCCGCTCGTCGAGGACCGCACACTCGGAGTCGGCGAGAGAGTCGTCGTCACCGCCATCGAGGGCGCGACCGCGGTCGTCGTCCCCGCCGAAAGGAGCACACCGTGACACCGTCCTCCGTCGTGACGATCGTCGTCGTCGCCGCCGTCGTCCTCTTCGCCCTGGTCGTCCTCTTCCGAGCGGTCCGCATCATCCCCCAGGCCACCGCCGGGGTCGTGGAGCGCCTCGGCAAGTACCACAAGACCCTGCTGCCGGGCCTCAATCTCGTCGTGCCGTTCATCGACCGGGTCCGCCCGCTGATCGATCTGCGCGAGCAGGTCGTCTCGTTCCCGCCCCAGCCCGTGATCACGGAGGACAACCTCGTCGTCTCGATCGACACGGTCGTCTACTTCCAGGTGACGGACGCCCGCGCGGCGACCTACGAGATCGCCAACTACCTCGGCGCGGTCGAGCAGCTGACCACCACCACGCTCCGCAACGTCGTCGGCGGCCTGAACCTCGAGGAGGCGCTGACCTCCCGCGACAACATCAACGGGCAGCTGCGCATCGTCCTCGACGAGGCCACCGGCAAGTGGGGCATCCGCGTCGGACGCGTGGAGCTCAAGGCCATCGACCCGCCCCTCTCCATCCAGGACTCGATGGAGAAGCAGATGCGCGCCGAGCGCGACCGTCGAGCCGTGATCCTCACCGCCGAGGGCACCAAGCAGTCCCAGATCCTGAACGCCGAGGGTCAGCGCCAGGCCGCGATCCTCGCGGCGGAGGGCCAGGCGAAGGCGGCGGTCCTGCGGGCCGAGGGTGAGGCCAAGGCGATCACCACCGTCTTCCACGCCATCCACGAGGGCCGCCCCGACAGCGAGCTCCTCGCGTACCAGTACCTCCAGACACTCCCCAAGATCGCCGAGGGCAGCGCGAACAAGCTCTGGGTCATCCCGAGCGAGCTCACCGAGGCGCTGAAGGGCATCGGAGGCGCGCTCGGCCAGCGCGGCCAGTCCGCCCCGGCGGTCCGCCCGCAGGACGCGGCACCCACGTCGGCGCCTGCGGCTTCCGCGCCTGCCGCATCCGGGTCCGTCGGCTCCACGCCTGTCGTGCCCGGATCCGATACGTCCGCCCCCTTGGCGGCCGCGACGACCGACGGAACCCCGGACTCCGCGCCCACTCCCCCGCCGCCGGCCGTCTAGCCACGGACCCGGTCCGCGATGCGCACCCCTGAGCGACCCCTCGCCCTGAGCGGGCCGACCCCCCGGGTGATCGCGCATCGCGGGTTCGGCCCGCAGGCCGAGGGCAACACGCTCGCCGCCTTCGAACGCGCCCTCGCCGCGGGTGCGGACCTCCTCGAGACGGACGCGCGCGCCTCCCTCGACGGGGTCGCCGTGCTCGTCCACGACGCCGAGGTGATCGACCGCTCCGGCCGCCGCCACGTCGTCGCCGCCACCAGGTGGGAGGAGCTCGCCGACCTCCGACTGGCGGGCGGCGCCCGGCTCGCCTCTCTCGAGCAGGCCCTCGCCGCACTCCCCCGCGCGCGCTTCAACATCGACGTGAAGTCGCGGGACGCGATCGACCCGGTCGTCGCGGCGGTGTCCGGCGCCGCCGCCGCGGAGCGCGTCCTGATCACCTCGTTCTCCGAGATCCGTCGAGCAGCGGCCCTCCGCCGTCTTCCCGGCGCCGCGACCTCGGCGTCGGCGGTCCGCTTCGTCGTCGCCCTGGTCGCCGCCCACCTCGGCGCCGCCCTCCCCGTGCGTCTCGCTCTCCGCGGCATCGACGCGCTCCAGGTGCCCGAGCGCGCGCTCGGCCTCCGCGTCGCCGAGCCGCGGATCCTCGCCCGGCTGCGGGTGACCGGCTGCGAGATCCACCTCTGGACCATCGACGATCCGGAGCGGATGGAGCAGCTCCTCGCGCTCGGGATCGACGGGCTCGTGACCGACCGCACCGACCTCGCCCGAGCGGCCGTCGACGCCTTCCTCAGCGCCCGTCGGCCACGCCCTCAGGAGCCGCGGAATACGCCTCCGACCTGAGGATTCTCTGGCAATGGCAGGGACGGGAAGACCACCTCCAGGTACGACGTTGACACTGGGGAAGCACAGCGAGAGGAGACCACACAATGGCAGATCGAAGCTTGCGAGGAATGCGGCTCGGATCCCAGAGCCTGCAGAGCGAAGAAGGCGTCGTCTTCTCCCCGCGATCGACGTACGAGTACCACTGCGCGAACTGCGGCCACGACACCGACATGGTGTTCTCGGCCGACGCGGAAGCACCGGAGTCCTGGGAGTGCCGCTCCTGCGGTCACGAGGCCACTCTGATGGTGGACTCGAAGCCGGTCGTCGTGGACAAGGGCGAGCAGAAGGCTCCGCGCACCCACTGGGACATGCTGCTCGAGCGTCGGACCCGCGCGGAGCTGGAGGAGCTGCTCGAGGAGCGGCTCGCCTATCTGCGCGCCAGGCGCGGCGAGCACAAGATCGGCGCGTAGCGCCGGTCAGCGGTAACGGCGTCGCGGCTCGCGCGTCCTGAGGACGAACGAGACCATGCCGATGAGACCGGCGGCCAGGAAGTACCAGCCGAGGTCTCGCGCCCACACCAGAGCCGGGGTCGTGGTGGAGCTGAGGGGGACCTCGTCCACCATGGCACCCGGCTCGAACCATGTCAGGGAGTCGATCGTCGCGCCGTCCGGCCCGATGATCGCACTCGTCCCGACGGTCGAGATGTTGACCACGCTGCGCCCGGTCTCGATGGCCCGCAGGCGAGCGATGGCGAGCTGCTGGACGCTCTCGTCGGTCCGGCCGAAGTCGGCGTTGTTGGTCTGCCCGAGGATGACCTGGGCTCCCCCGTCGACCATCGCGTTCGTCAGCGCGTCGTCCGAGATGTCGAAGCAGATCGCGATGCCTGCGAGGACGCCGTTCACGTCGAAGACGTTGGGACGGGTGCCGATCGAGTAGTCGCGGCTCACCAGGTCGACCAGGTCCGGAGCGAACATCCGCCAGAACGCCCGGTCCGGCATGTACTCGGCGAACGGGACGGGATGCACCTTGTCGTAGACCTGCGTCGCCCCCTCCCCCGCCTTCCAGAGCAGCGAGCTGTTGTAGAAGACGTCGTCCGAGGGGTTCGTGATCGTGCCCACGACGAACGGCGCGTCCATCGTCCGGCTGAGGTAGTCGAGGACGGCGGCCGACTGGGCGTTCCGGGTCGGATCGATGTCGACGCCGTTCTCGGGCCACACCACCATGTCGACGTCCTGGTCGAGGATCGGCAGCGTCGCCGAGGTGTGGTCCTCGAGGATCTGCCCGCGGTAGCTCTGTGAGAACAGGCCCGCATCGGAGTCGCCCTGGACGGCGGCGATCCGGGTCGTGCCCTCCGTCGGTGCCGGCCAGGCGGGGAACACCAGCGCCACGATCGCGAAGCCCGCGAGAGCGCTGACGCGAGAGGAGGCCGGGACGGACATCTCGCGGACGGCCTGCGCGAGCACGGCCGCGAGGAACGCCACCACGAAGCCGAGGCCGGCGAAGCCGATCCACGCCGCGAGACCGGCGAGCGGGCCGAGGGACTGCGAGATCGCGAGGCGGCCCCAGGCGAAGCCGCCGTAGGGCCAGACGCTGGTGATCGACTCGCGCCCGATCCAGAGCGCCGCCACGAGGGCGGGGAGGCCGACCATCCGGCCGAGCGGTCCCGTCCAGACGCGGTGGCCGCGCGTGGAGACGACCGCCATCAGCCCCGCGGAGAGCGCGAAGAAGATCGCCTGCAGGCCGGCGAGGGCCGCCCACGGGACCGGACCGAGGTAGAGGGTCAGCCACTCGATGTGGACGCCCCAGAAGACCGCTCCGCCGACGAGGCCGACGAGGCTTCCGCTCCAGAAGCCGCGCCCCGCCAGCGCGAACAGGATCGCCGCGGCGCCCACGATCGCCAGCGGCCAGACATCGGAGTCGGGGAAGCCGCGGTCGAGCACGGCGCCGCCGAGGGCGGCGAGGGGCAGCGCCACCCACAGCGGAACGGTCCGCCCGTCGGGCGGAGGAGCGACCGGCGTCATGCGACGGTCGAGTACGCGACGATGCCGCGGCGGACCAGGTCGAGGGCGGTCCGGGCCGCGCGGCCGACCTTGCCCTCGGCGACGACGGAGAGCTGATCGAGGAGGTCGATGGTCTGCTTCGCCCAGCGCACGAAGTCGCCGGCGGCCATGTCGGACTCGCGGAGCACCATGTCGAGCGGCATGCCCTTGGCCCACATGTTCATCGACAGCGCCAGGCTCGTCGAGATCGGGTTGCTGCCCGGCAGGCGGTGCTCCCGCTCGACGTCGTCGAGCCGGGCCCACAGCAGCTGGGTCTTCTCCAGCGCCTCGGGGAACGCGCCGCGGGGCAGGAACTGCTCGCCGAGCGTCCCCTCCTCGCGTCGCGGCTCGAAGACCAGGCAGCACGCCATCGCCGCGAGGCCGGCCGGATCGAGCTCCGTCCACGCCTGCTTCCGGAGGCACTCGGCGACGAGCAGGTCCCGCTCCCCGTAGATCCGGCGGAGCGTGCGACCGTTGGGCGTCAGCGAGAGCTCGCCGACCTCGTCCCGGCGGAAGTAGCCGAGCTCGAGCAGCACGTCCGTGATGTGGTCAAAGATGCGGGCGACGGCGCCGGTGCGCGAGCGGATCTGGCGCTCGATCTCGTCGGTCTCGCGGCGCAGCTTCCACCAGCGCTCGGCCCAGCGCGCGTGCTGCTCGCGGTCGGAGCAGGCGTGGCACGGGTGCGCCTTCATCCGGCGCCGCAGGCTCGTGAGCTGTCCCTGGCGCTTCTCGCGCTCGGCGTGGGACGCGGACTCGCCGCGCACCGCGCCCCGGCGCTCGAGGTCGCCGATCTCGCGGCGGATCGCCGCGTACTGCTCGAAGTCGCCCAGGTGGCACTGCATCGCCGTGACGTAGCCCGCCATCGACTCCTCCTGCTGGCGGACCCGGCGGGCGAGATCGACGACGGACCGGTCGGCCTGGAACTGCGCGAACGACGACTCGAGGATCTCGCGCGTGCGCACCCGCCCGAACTGCTCGATCAGGTTCGCGGCCATGTTGTAGCTGGGGCGGAAGCTGGAGTTGAGCGGGTAGGTCCGCCGGGAGGCGAGGGACGCGACCGCCTGAGGGTCCATCCCGCCGCGCCACTGGATCACCGAGTGGCCCTCGACGTCGATGCCGCGTCGGCCCGCCCGGCCGGTGAGCTGGGTGTACTCCCCCGGTGTGATCGGGACGCGCGCCTCGCCGTTGAACTTCTCGAGCTTCTCGAGGACGACCGTGCGGGCCGGCATGTTGATGCCGAGCGCGAGCGTCTCGGTCGCGAAGACCACCCGCACGAGCCGGCGCAGGAACAGCTCCTCGACGACCTCCTTGAAGGCGGGGAGCATCCCGGCGTGGTGCGCGGCGACGCCCCGCTGGAGTCCGTCGAGCCACTCCCAGTAGCCGAGCACCGCGAGGTCCTCGTCGCGGATCGTCCGGCACCGCTCCTCGACGATCGCGCGGATCTCGTCGCGCTCGTGGCGCTCGGTGAGGCGCACGCCCGACCGCAGCACCTGGCGCACGGCCTGGTCGCAGCCCGCACGGCTGAAGACGAAGAAGATCGCGGGGAGGAGGTTCTTGCCGCGGAGGATCTCGACGACCTCCGAGCGCAGCACGAGCTCCTCGCTGCGCTGCTCCGGGTAGCGGCCGCGACCGCCTCGGCCGTTGCGGCCGCCCCTGCCGCCGCGCTCGACCCGGGAGCCGCCCTGGGCCATGCGGGCGAGCTCGGGGTTCACCCGGTTCGTCGCCGCCCGACCGGAGGAGTCGAAGAGGTCGACCAGCTTGCCGCCCACCAGGACGTGCTGGTCGAGCGGGACGGGGCGCTCCTCGGAGACGATGACCTCGGTCTCGCCCCGGACGGTCTGGAGCCAGTCGCCGAACTCCTCGGCGTTCGACACGGTCGCGCTGAGCGAGACCAGCCGCACGCGCTGCGGGAGGTGGATGATGACCTCCTCCCAGACGGCGCCGCGGAAGCGGTCGGCGAGGTAGTGCACCTCGTCCATCACGACGTAGGCGAGGTCGCGCAGGAGGTCCGAGTCGGCGTACAGCATGTTGCGCAGCACCTCGGTCGTCATCACGACGATGCGGGCGCGCGCGTTGACGTTGGAGTCGCCGGTCAGCAGGCCGACCTCGGAGGCTCCGTAGTCCTCGACGAACTCCTGGAACTTCTGGTTGCTCAGCGCCTTCATCGGCGTCGTGTAGAAGACCTTGGCCGTCGGGTCCTGCATGGCCAGGTGGATCGCGAACTCGGCCACCGCGGTCTTGCCGGCACCGGTGGGCGCGGCGACGAGGACGCTGTGGCCGTCGTCGAGCGCGCTGCAGGCCTCGTACTGGAAGGGGTCGAGGTCGAACGCGAGGGTCGAGCGGAACGCCTCGACCCTCGCGTGGCCCTGGCGCGTCCGGAACGCGGCGAACCGCTCGGCGGGAGACGGTCCGGTCACGCGGGCAGGTCGGAGGGGCTGCCGTCGAACACCAGCTGGCGCTTGGCGGCGCGCCGGTCGTGCAGGATCGCGATCCCGCAGGCGAGGAAGAACAGGAAGATGATCGGGATGGCCAGGAGGAACATCGAGATCGGGTCGGCCGCGGGGGTCGCGATCGCCGTGAAGAGCACGATCGCCATGATCGCGATGCGCCACGACTTGAGGATCAGCATGCCGGGGAGGATGCCGAGGAAGTTGAGGAGCACCAGGAAGACGGGCAGCACGAAGGCGATGCCGACGACCAGCACGAGCTTGAGAACGAACTCGTAGTAGATCTTGGCGTCGAGGAAGCTCGCCGCGTTGCTGCCGGTGAAGCTCGTCAGGAGCTCCACGATGTGCGGGAACACGAACCAGCCGGCCGCACAGCCCGCGAAGAACAGCGGGATGGCGGTGAGGATGAAGCCGAGGCCGTACCGCATCTCCTTGCGGGTCAGGCCCGGGACGAGGAACGCCCAGATCTGGTAGAGCCAGACCGGGCTCGCCAGGACGATGCCCACCGTGATGGCGATCTGCAGCCGCAGGTCGAAGGCACCGGCGATCGTCGGGAAGTTGAGGATCGCCTCCTTGCCCTGGGTGGAGGCCACCTCGGAGATCGGAGCCTTGAGGGCCTCGAAGACCCACTCCGAGACGAACCACCCCGCGACGCACGCGATGACGATCGCGATCGCCGACTTGAAGAGCCTGTTGCGAAGCTCGACGAGGTGCGCCCCGAGCGACATGCGCCCGTCGGGGTTCTTCGTCCGCTTCGTCCGTGGCTTCTTCGGTGCCACGGACGTCATTACTTGAGCGGGGACTCGGGCGGCGTGGTGGTGCCGGTGCCGGTGGTCGTGCCGGTGGATCCGGCGACGGTGCCGGTGGTCCCCTCGGTCGACTCACGGCGCTCGGTGCCGTCCTCGTCCTTCATGGTCTTGACCTCGCTCTTGAAGATCCGCATCGACTGCCCGACACTGCGGGCCAGCTGCGGGAGCTTGGGCGCACCGAACAGGAGGAGGATCACGGCGAGGATGATGAGGAGGTGCCACCCCTGGAGGCCAGCGAACATTGCAGACTCACTTCACTTGTCGGTTGCGGTGTACGAGGAGCTTACCCCGTTCGACCCGTC
The DNA here is from genome assembly GCF_002930935.1 of Rathayibacter sp. AY1A2. NCBI lineage: Bacteria > Bacillati > Actinomycetota > Actinomycetes > Micrococcales > Microbacteriaceae > Rathayibacter > Rathayibacter sp. AY1A2. Next base: position 78,889 of record NZ_PSTP01000005.1, read on the forward strand.
CTGACCGGCGGAGATCGATCCTGTCGCGACGTGCGTCACGCCGGCCCTCATGCGCACGCCTCACGTCGTCGCGATCGGCGAACAGCGACGAGGGCGGCCGGGGCGGCAGGTCGTCCGTCACTCCAGGACTCAGTGTCTCGAGTTTCGCGGTGACCTCGGACAGCTGTCCGAGGAGCACCTTCCCCTTGCGCCAGTAGGAGAGGGCGAAGAGGACCAGCATCGTCAGAGCCCCCAGCGCGAGGCCGAGCCAGATCAGGATCCACGACCACCAGGTCACGACGGTTCCCCCTCGTTCGCGGCGAGCGCGGAGGCCGCCCAGTGCGCGACCGCGGTGCGCGCCTCGGGGGGTGCCACCACGGTGACGAGACCCGCCAACGACGCCACCAGGCGCGTCAGTCCCTCCAGATGGGCGACGCGGAGACGGACGAGGACACCGTGGTCCTCCTCCCCCGGCACGGGATCGGGGAACTCGGCGTCGGCCGCGTAGTCGCCCAGCAGCACGACGGCGCTGGGGGCGACGCGCAGGTCCACGACGAGATCCGAGGCGGAGGCCTCGAAGAGCCGTTCCGAGAGGGTCACCTCGTTGCGGCGCCGGACGATCGGCGTCCCCGTGTCGCGGAGGGAGCGCATCCTGTCGACCCGGAACGTCCTGACGCCCTCGCGGAGGTGGTCCCATCCGCGCAGGTACCAGTCCCGGTCGACCGATTCGAGCACGAAGGGGTCGACGAGCCGGGACTCGGTCTCGCCGCGGGCGCTGCGGTAGTCGAAAGCGACCTGCGTCGCCGAGCCCATCGCTGTCCGCAGGAGCGCCACAGCGCTGTCCGCGCCCGTGCCGCGCGAGACCGCCACCGCGCTCGGGGCCGAGGAGGCGCCGCGCGCGAGCTTCCCCATCAGCGAGGCGATCCGGTCGTTGCCCTGGTTCTCGGGCAGCGCTGCGAGGTACTGCATGCCGGCGATGAGGGCGGCGGCCTCCCGCGCCGAGAACCTCGGCGAGTCGTCGATCGCGACCTGGTGGGTGAGGACGACGTGGTCGTTCTCCTCGAAGTCGTCCCAGCCGATGTCGAAGAGGTCGTTCGCCTGGTACTGCGCGGTCTCGCCGGGGATGCCCGAGACGGCGATGAGGCGCACCGCGCGGCGCACCTCCTCCTCCGGGATCTCGAAGTGCGCGGCGACCTCGGCGACGGAGACGCGACCCCGGTCGAGCAGATAGGGAACGAGGGAGAGGAGGACGGCCAGGCGGTCGCGCGCCTGCAGGGAGCGGGGTCTAGCCACGGGGATCCCCTCCATGGTCGTCCAGGGTGCGGCGGAGGCGGTCGAGGACGCGGCGGCGGAGCTCCTCCGGCTCGAGCACCCGCACCTCGGGACCGTGACCGGCGAGCTCGTCCGCGAGCACGTCCGGGTCGGTGTAGTGCAGGCGCAGCAGGCCCTGGCCCTCGCCCTCGGCCTCGGCACGCCCGCCGAGACGGAGGGCGGCGTCGGAGTCGGGGGCGACGCGCAGGAGCGCGCTGTTGCGCTGCAGGATCTCGTCGAGCTGGGCGAGAGCGGTCGCCGCGTGGTCCCCCTCCGCGGGAGGCGCGGTGCGGCCGGTGGACGCGACCGGCCCGACGATCCGCGACAGGAGGAATGTCCGCGTGCCCTCGGCGCCCTCGTCCCAGCCGTGGAGGTGCCAGCGCCCCTGGTGGTTCACCAGGGCGCGGGGCTGCACGGTGCGCACGCGCGGCTCCTCGCCGCCGGGCTTCAGATAGGGGAAGTGGACGACCTGGCCGCGGTCGAGCGCGGCGTTGAGCGGCTCGAACGAAGCCTCGCGGACCCGGATCGAGGGGCTGATGCCGATGACGGGGTCGACGGACTCGACCCCGATCGAGCGCAGCTTGATCAGCGCGCGCCGCGACTCCGCCGAGAGCGTCCCCTCGCGCCAGACCGCCCCGGCCAGGCGGAGCAACGCGAGCTCCTCCGGATCGAAGGTCAGGTCGGCCGGGAGGTCGTAGCTGCGCTTCGCGATGCGGTACCGGACGGTCTGGGTGTTGCCCGGGTCGCCCGGGGCGTCGACCGTCTCGATCGGGATGCCGAGCTCGCGCAGGTCGTCCTTGTCGCGCTCGAACTGGCGCTCGAGCGAGGTCCGGTCGCCTCGGCCGACCCGCTGCCGGTAGCCCTGCACCGTGGAGAGGACATCGGCCTTCGTCAGTCCGTTCTTGGCCGCGACGAGCGCGAGCACGAGGTTGAACAGACGCTCCTCGGCCGGGACGCGGCTCGAGGACGGGGCGTCGGAAGGCACGCCCTCCAGTCTAGGGCCGGGCCCGGTCAGACCTTTCCGAGGATGTCGGCGACGAAGATCAGCGTCGCGCCGCCGGGGATCCCGCCCTGGGGGGAGCCCTGGTCGCCGTAGCCCTGGTCGGGCGGGATGACCGCGATGACCTGGGATCCGACGGGCTGGCCGATGAGGGCGTCGGCGAATCCGGCGATGACTCCGCCCTGCGTGGTCGAGCCGTCGGCGGCCGTGAAGACGGCGGGAGCGCCCTTCTCCCAGCTGGAATCGAACACCTTCCCGTCGCTCCACTGCCAGCCGGTGTAGGCCACGACGACCTGGTCGCCCTCGGCGACGACGTCGCCGTCGCCCTTCTTGAGCTGGGCGATGCGGAGGTCGGACGGCGCGTCGCCCGAGGGCATCGCGAGCCCCGGGCGTCCGTCGTCGCCGAGCGTCACCGTCGGGAAGCCGTCGGGCGCGGGCTGGACGGCGCCGTTCGCGCGGGCCAGCGAGGCCTCGCGGACGTCCGCGACGAGCACGAGCGTGTCGTCCTCCGAGATGCCGAGCTGCGACGAGGACTGGCCGAAGCCGTCCTCGGGGGCGATCGCGATGGCGACGCGCGAGCCGACCTGCGTGCAGAGGAGGCCCTCGTTCAGGCCGACGAGCCCGGCTCCGCCGACGCCGAAGCGGGCGGTGCTCGACCCGTCGTAGGGCGAGGTCTCGAGGACCGTGCCGTCCGCTCCGTTGACCAGGGTGTAGTCGATGGTGACGAGCTGGCCCTTCTCGAGGGGTGCGCCCGAGCCCTCGATGAGGGTGCTGACCTGCGTGCCGTCCGCCTTCAGCGGCGTCGGGACGCTGACGTCCGGCTTCGCTCCGAAGTCGCCCGTGGCGCTGACCGCCGCCGAGGAGTCGCCGGAGGAGAACGGAGCGTCGCAGTCCGCCTGCGAGGAGGACGCGGTGCATCCGGTGAGAGCGGCGACGATGCCGATGCCGGCGATGAGCGCGGTGGTCCTGCGCACGGGTCCTCGATTCGAGAGAAGGGGAGCGGTGACGCCCGGGGTGGAGACGGCCCGGAGGCCGGGAACAGCTTAGAGGATGCCCTCGTCGTCGGGCTCCGCGGTCTCCTCGCCGAACCCGCGGGCCCGGGAGAGCTCGGCGCTGGTGGCGGACTCGCGGACCCGCTTGCGCAGGCTCTTGGGGCTCACGGCGCGCTCGCCGAGCGCGCCGGGGGTCCAGGCCTCCACGTCCTCGTCGCTGAAGTCCGTCTTCGACGGGCGCCGCTTGAGCTCGGGGAGCACGGTGTCCGGAGCGAGCCGGCGAGCGGTGATGAGGAAGCCGGTGTGGCCGATCATCCGGTGGTCCGGCCGGACCGCGAGGCCCTCGACGTGCCAGCCGCGGACCATGGTCTCGTTCGACGACGGGTTCGTGAACAGGCCCGAGGCGCGGATCGCCTCCGCCGTCCGCGAGAGCTGCGTGACGGTGGCCACGTAGCAGAGGAGCACTCCCCCGGGCGTGAGAGCCTCGGCGGCGACGTCGAGGCACTCCCACGGCGCGAGCATGTCGAGCACGACGCGGTCGGCCTCGCCGGACGGGACCGTGCCGGGCAGCGCCTCGACGAGGTCGCCGACGGTGACGCTCCAGTTGTCGGGCGTGTAGCCGAGGAAGGTCTCGATGTTCGCCCGTGCGACATCCGCGAACTCCTCGCGCCGCTCGAACGACGACAGCCGGCCGGTCGGACCGACCGCCCGCAGCAGCCAGAGCGAGAGCGCGCCGGAGCCGACACCGGCCTCGACCACGCGGGCGCCGGGGAAGACGTCGGCGAGGGCGAGGATCTGGGCCGCGTCCTTCGGGTACACGATCGCCGCGCCGCGGGGCATCGACATCACGAAGTCGGCGAGGAGGGGTCGCAGCGCGAGGTGCTCGACGCCGACGGTGTTGGTCACCACCGAGCCGTCGGGCAGCCCGATCACCGTGTCGTGCTCGATGCCGCCCCGGTGCGTGTGGAACACCTTGCCGGGAACGAGCGTGATGGTGTTCATCCGCCCCTTGGGTCCCGTCAGCTGGACGCGGTCCCCCGCGCGGAAGGGTCCGGAATGTTGCAGTGCCTCACCGGTCATCGGCGGGCCTCCGTCTCGGTCGTGGCCGGGCCGGAGCCGCGGTGCTCGGAGGACACCGTCGCGAGGTCCGCGACGGTGCGGCCCGCGAGGGTGGGCCAGAGGGCGTAGGGGGCGGCGGGGTCGAGCTCCAGCTGGTGCGGGACGCCGATCGCCGCGGCTCCGGAGGCGACGGCCGCGCCGAGGCCCGTGAGGGAGTCCTCGATCGCGACGCAGGCGGCGATGTCGACGCCGAGGGTGCTCGCGGCGAGGAGGTACGCCTCGGGGTGGGGCTTGCTGCGCTCGACCATGTCGCCGCTGACGACGGCGGCGAAGGCGGGGAACGGGATCCGGTCCACGACGGCCGCGGCCATCCGCGAGATCGACATCGTGACCAGCGCCTGCGGCACACCCGCCTCGGACACCGCGTGCAGCAGCTCGAGCGCGCCCGGTCGCCACGGGATGCTCACGGCCAGCTGGTCGACGACCTCGTCGGTCATCCGGTCGATGATCGCGTCGACGGAGAGGTCGACGCCCTTGCCCTGCAGGATGCGGGCGGCGGCGGGCAGGCCCGAGCCGACGAGTCCCATCGCGTCCTCGTGGGTCCACACTCCGCCGAAGGAGGAGACGAGCGCGTGCTCCGACGCCATCCAGTACGGCTCGGTGTCGACGAGCGTCCCGTCCATGTCCCAGAGGACGGCGGCGGGGGCGGACGCTCCTCCGAGCGGCTCGGAGGACAGCGGCCGGGCGGAGGTCTCGGGAGTCACGAGCGACCATGGTACCGGCAGGGCCGCGCCCCTCCCCGGCCGCGGGCCGAGAGCGAACAGCGCGGCCGATCCCGCCGGACGGGACGGGCGGGGCCGGGGGCGGTCCTATCCTGGACGGAGGGACAGGCGCGGTGTGCGCTCCCCGCACATCGAGCCGAACGCGGAGATCCTGCCTATGAACGTGATCACGGGGAACGTCCTGGTCGTGGCCTTCGAGGGCTGGAACGACGCCGGGGACGCCGCCAGCGGCGCGCTGCGGCTGGTCAAGGACGCCGGGGAGTACGTGCCCCTCTTCGCCGTCGACGCCGAGCAGTACTACGACTTCCAGTACACCCGCCCCATGCTCTCGATCGGCGAGGACGGCCGCCGCAGCCTCGCCTGGCCCGGCACCCAGATCTTCGGCCCGGCCGACACCTCGGTCGACGCCGAGAGCGCGCTGTACCTCATGATCGGCACCGAGCCCTCGCGCAGCTGGAAGAGCTTCGCCGCCGAGGTCGTCGACGCCATGCTCGCGATCGACATCTCCGCCGTCGTCTTCCTCGGCGCGATGCTCGCCGACGTCCCGCACACCCGGCCGATCTCGATCTTCGCCTCGAGCGAGAACGCGGAGCTGCGGAGCTCGTTCGAGCTCGAGCGCTCCAGCTACGAGGGGCCGGTCGGCATCCTCAGCGTGATCGGCGAGGCCGCGCAGAAGGTCGGCATCCCGGCCGTCTCGATCTGGGCCTCCGTCCCGCACTACGTGCACAACGCGCCCTCGCCCAAGGCGATGCTGGCGCTGCTCGAGAAGCTCGAGGAGGTCGTCGGCCTGGCGATCCCCCGCGGCGACCTCGTCGAGGAGGCGGAGGAGTGGGAGCGCGGCATCGACGCCCTCGCCGCCGAGGACGAGGAGATGGCGTCGTACATCGCCCAGCTCGAGCAGGCGCGCGACACCGTCGACTCGCCCGAGGCGAGCGGCGAGGCGATCGCCCAGGAGTTCGAGCGCTACCTGCGCCGGCGCGGCGACGGCCGCTCCGGCGAGGAGCCCTGGCGGCCGTAGCCTCCGCCGGCGCCCGCTCGTCCGAGACGGTCGTCGATCACTGGACTGTTCCCGACCGATGACACTCCGGGCCGCTCTGACGGGACTCGAGCCGTTCGGGACTCGAGCCGTCCGGGACTCGAGCCTGACGGGGTTCAGGCCGGGCGCACCCCGAGCAGGGCGTCGACCGCGTCGCGCAGGAGCGACGGGTCGTCCACGCCCTCGGTCAGTGCGGCGTCGACGACGGCGAGGGCGGCCGGAGTGCCGAGGTCGTCGGCCAGCGCCTCGCGCAGCTGCGCCAGCACCTCGAGCGCCGAGCGCGGTCCGACGGCGGCGAGGGCCGACTCCCAGCGCGCCAGGCGCGCCTCGGCCGACGGCAGGTCCTCGGGCAGCCACTCCCAGTCGGAGCGGTAGTGGTGCGCGAGGAGCGCGAGGCGGATCGCCCGCGGGTCCGCGCCCTCGCTCCGCAGACGGGAGACCAGCACCAGGTTCCCGAGCGACTTGCTCATCTTCTCGCCCTGGTAGGCGACCATCCCGGCGTGAGCGTAGGCGCGGGCCAGAGGACGGCCGGACAGCGAAGCGGCGTGGCCTGCGCTGAACTCGTGGTGCGGGAAGACCAGGTCGCTGCCGCCGCCCTGCAGGGTGAACTCGGGTCCGAGCCGGTCGAGGGCGATCACCGAGCACTCGATGTGCCAGCCCGGACGGCCGCGGCCGACCTCGGCGTCCCAGGCGGGCTCGCCGGCGCGCTCGGCCCGCCAGAGCAGCGGATCGAGGGGGTCGCGCTTGCCGGCGCGCTCCGGGTCGCCCCCGCGCAGCGCCGAGAAGCGGGCCATCGACTCCGCGTCGAGCCGGCTCTCGCTGCCCAGGTGCCAGACGGCGCTCTCGGCCGCGGCGATGTCGTAGTAGAGGTCGCTCGCGCCCTCCTCCGCCGCGTCCGGAGCAGCGACGCGGTAGGCGACGCCGTCGCGCTCCAGGCGGGCGACCGCCTCCGCGATGGGATCCACGGTCTCGGTGACTCCGACGTAGTGCTGCGGAGGCAGGACGCGCAGGGCGGCCATGTCGCCGCGGAACAGCTCGACCTGCTCCTCGGCGAGGTCGCGCCAGTCGACACCGGTGGCCGTCGCACGCTCGAGCAGCGGGTCGTCGACGTCGGTCACGTTCTGGGCGTACTCGACCGTGTAGCCCGCGTCGAGCCAGACACGCTGGACCGTGTCGAAGGCGAGGTAGGTCGACGCGTGCCCCAGATGGGTGGCGTCGTAGGGCGTGATGCCGCAGACGTAGAGGCTCGCGACTCCGCTGGGCGCGTCGAGCTCGACGGGGCCCGCGGTCGCCGTGTCGTGCAGGCGCGGTGCGCTCCCCCGGCCGGGCAGGGCGGGGACGTCGGCGGCGGTCCAGGCGCGCATCTAGGCGGCGATCAGGCCGGTGGCGAGCGCGACCATCAGGACGACGCCGAGCACGATGCGGTACACGACGAACGGGAGGAAGCTGCGGCGGGAGATGTAGCTCATGAAGAACGCGATCACGACGAAGCCGACCACGAACGCGACGATGGTCGCCACGAGGGTCTCGAGCCCGCCGACCTGGACCTGGTTCGGGAGCACGACCGGGTCGCTGATGCTCTTGTACAGCTGGTAGAGACCGCTGCCGAACACCGCGGGGATCGCGAGGAGGAAGGAGTAGCGCGCCGCCGCCTTGCGCTCGTACCCGAGGAAGAGGCCGGCGGTGATGGTGCCTCCCGAGCGCGAGACGCCGGGGATCAGGGCGAGCGCCTGCGCGCCTCCGAAGATCAGGCCGTCGCGGACGCCCAGGTCGCGCAGGCGGCGCTTCTTCGCGCCGACCGCGTCGGCGATGCCGAGCAGGATGCCGAAGAGGATGAGGGTGGTGGCCACCACCCACAGGGAGCGGAGGGTCGTCTCGATCGCGTCCTGGAAGACGAGGCCGAGGACGATGATCGGAAGGCTGCCCAGGATGATGAGCCAGCCCATGCGGGCGTCCGGGTCCGAGCGCGGGATCCGGCCGACGAGGGAGCGCGCCCAGTGCGACACGATCCGCACGATGTCGCGCCAGAAGTAGATGATGACGGCGGTCTCGGTGCCCAGCTGCGTGATCGCGGTGAACGCGGCTCCGGTGTCGCGGCCGCCGAGACCGGGCAGCAGCTCGCTGACGATCCGGAGGTGGGCGCTGGAGGAGATGGGGAGGAATTCGGTCAGACCCTGGACGAGTCCCAGGATCAGCGCGTCGAGCAGGCCCATGCGTCACTTTCGAGGAGGGCTGGGGCGTCGTCGGCCAGCAGTCGGTCGGGATCGGTCGGTGCTGACCCGGTCCGCGGCGCCGTCAGGAGCTCAGCAGGAGATCGGTCAGGACCTTCCTGCCAAACACTAGTGCGTCCAGTGGAACGCGCTCGTCGACCCCGTGGAACAGCGCCGGGAAGTCCAGGGTCGACGGCAGCTGGAGCGGCGCGAACCCGTATCCGGTGATGCCGAGCGTCGAGAGCGCCTTGTTGTCGGTGCCTCCGGAGAGCAGGTACGGGAGGACCTCGGCGCCCGGATCGAACCGGCGGATCGAGGCGGCCATGCTCTCGACGAGGGGGCCGGCGAAGGGCACCTCGAGTCCGATGTCGCGGTGCTGGACGAGGATCTCGACGTTCTCGCCCGCGAGGACCTTCAGGCGCTCGAGCACGGAATCCTCCTCGCCGGGGAGGACGCGCACGTCGATGGTGGCCTCCGCGGTGTCCGGGATGACGTTGGCCTTGTAGCCGGCCGACAGCATCGACGGATTGGCGGTGGTGCGCAGCGTCGCGGCGATGAAGCGCGAGGCGGTGCCGGTGGCGAGTGCCAGCTCCTCCGGAGTGCTGCGCTGGGGGTCGTGGCCGAGCAGGCGGGCGACCTCGTCGAGCAGCTCGCGCGTGGTGTCGGTGAGGCGCGTGGGCCACTCCTCGCTGCCGATGCGGGCGATCGCCTGCGCCAGCCGGGTGACGGCGTTCTCGGAGTTGATCTGCGAGCCGTGCCCCGCCGTGCCGTGCGCGCGGAGGGTCAGCCACATCAGCGCCTTCTCGCCCGTCTGCACGAGGTAGGCGCGCTTGCCGGCCAGCTCGATCGAGTAGCCGCCGACCTCGCTGATCGCCTCGGTCGCTCCGGCGAACAGCTCGGGCCTCTCACGGGCCAGGAATCCCGATCCCCGCACGCCGCCCGCCTCCTCGTCGGCGAAGAAGGCGATGACGAGGTCGCGGGAGGGGCGCCGCCCCTCGCGGAGGATGTCGCCGAGCGAGGCGAGGATCATCGCGTCCATGTTCTTCATGTCGACCGCGCCGCGGCCCCAGAGCATGCCGTCCTTGATCTCGCCGCCGAACGGGTCGACGCTCCAGTTGTCGGCGATGGCGGGCACCACGTCGAGGTGCCCGTGGACGACGAGGGCGCCGCGCTCGCGGTCCTCCCCGGCGACCCGCGCCACGACGCTCGTGCGTCCCGGGTCGGAGTCGATCAGCTCGGGCTCGAGGCCGAGGTCGCGCAGCTTCGCCGCGACGTACTCCGCGGCCGGGCGCTCCGGCTCCGCCTTCCCGTCGCCGTAGTTGCTGGTGTCGAAGCGGATGAGATCGCGCGCGATGAGCGCCGTCTCGTCGAGGGTGCTGTCGGTCACGGGCGCGCTGTCGATGCTGTCGGACATGCGGGCAACGGTACCGGCGCGGGCTCGACGGCGCGCGGAGGACGGTGGGCCGGGAGGTGGCGTGAGAGGCTCCGGAACCGTGCTAATGTCTTCTTCGGCCGCGGAAACGCAGGTCGAAGGAAACACTCGTCCGGGTGGCGGAAATGGCAGACGCGCTAGCTTGAGGTGCTAGTGCCCGTATAGGGCGTGGGGGTTCAAGTCCCCCCTCGGACACACTGATCGGAACCCCTCGTCTCTCCTCGGAGAGGCGGGGGGTTCCGTCGTTTCCGGCACCTCCCTCCTCGCGCCGGCGGGAGGGATGCTGTGGGCGGAGAGTGCAGACGCCCCGGCTCCTCACGAGGAGACGGGGCGGCTGCTGCATCGGACGGCGCTTCTGCAGCGGACGGGCGCTCCTGCACCGCAGGGCCCTCCCGCACGGACCGAGCCTCGGTGTCAGACGCCCACTGCTGCCGGCGACCAGCCGAGAGCCGGAGCGATCGATTCCACGACAGTGCGCAGGAGCCGCGCGTTGTACTCGACCCCGAGCTGGTTGGGAACGGTGAGCAGCAGCGTGTCCGCCTCCTGCACGGCGGCGTCCGCAGCGAGCTCGGCGGCGACGGCGTCCGGCTCGCCCGTGTAGCTGCGGCCGAAGCGGGCGCGGACGCCCTCGAGGGTGGCGACCTGGTCCTGCTCGCCGCGGCCGCCGAAGTACAGGCGGTCGAGATCGCTCGTGATCGGGAGGACGCTGCGCGAGACGGAGACGCGCGGGGTGCGCTCCCAGCCCGCCTCGCTCCACGCGGCGCGGTACTCGCGGATCTGGCGGGCCTGCAGCTCGTCGAAGGGCACGCCCTCCTCCTCCAGGAGCAGGGTCGACGACTGCAGGTTCATGCCCTGCTCGGCCGCCCAGCGCGCGGTCGCGAAGCTGCCGGCACCCCACCAGATCCGGTCCTCGAGGCCGGGCGAGCGCGGCTCGATCGAGAGCGGGAGCGACTGGCGCGTCATCGCAGGATCGGACTGCGCGACCGGCGCCCCGGCGAGCGCTTCCCGGAGGATCCGCACCTTCTGCCGGGCGAGGTCGGCGTCGGTCATCCCCTCCGGGGGGACGAAGCCGAACGCCTCGGACCCGCGCAGGGCCGTCTCGGGCGATCCCCGGCTGACCCCGAGCTCGAGCCGGCCGTCGGAGATCAGGTCGGTGGCGGCCGCCTCCTCCGCCATGTAGAGCGGGTTCTCGTAGCGCATGTCGATGACCCCGGTGCCGATCTCGATGCGGCGGGTGCGCGCGGCGATCGCCGCCAGCAGCGGGAACGGCGAGGCGAGCTGCGGCGCGAAGTGGTGCACGCGGACGTAGGCGCCGTCGATGCCGATCTCCTCCGCCGCCTCCGCGAGCTCGATCGTCTGGAGGAGGACGTCGCGAGCAGAGCGGGTCTGAGACCCGGGGACGGACTGGTAGTGGCCGAAGGAGAGGAAGCCGATGCGCGAGACCATGCCTGCCTCAGCGCCCGGGGGTCCCCCGCTATTCCCGGAGGGTGTGCACGGCGGTCGCCGAACCGCGACAGCGCTCCCGAGGAGTACTCAATACACGTATGGTGGTCGCGTGCCCGCTGATCGGGGCGGAGAGGGGTCGTCGTGGAGCCGATGGTCGGTCGCCTCGGGGCGACTCTCGGGGTCGCCATGCAGACGATCAGCGGGTCGCAGGTGCAGGCAGGCGCTCTCCGTCCGCAGCGGAACCGGTCGCCCGGTCGCGTCTCCGCGTCAGTGCGCCTCGAAGTCGGCGGAGACCGAGGCGGTGACCTCGATGTCCTCCGGCTTGAGGGCCAGCGGCTCCTCAGGAGAGGAGAACGCCTTGGCGCGGCTCATCATCGCCGAGCCGCCCTCGATGCGCGTATGCGGCCGCAGTCCCGGCTCGAAGAGGGTCAGCACCCGCACCTCGGTCAGGCCGAGAGCCGCCGCATAGGCCTCGGCCCGCTCGCGCGCGTCGCGGACGGCAGCGGTGCGGACCTCGCGCTCGATGCCCGCACGTCGTGCCGCCGTCACGTCCCAGTCGACCCCCGAGATCTGGATCCCCGGCACCTCCGAGATCGAGCCGACCCAGCGCCCGAGAGCCGCGAAGTCCCGGTACTTCACCCGGACCCCGGCGGCCGCGACATGGAACAGCTGCGTGACGTCCGAGTCCTTGATGTACCGGCGGATCGAGGAGACCGAGATCTGATCGGAGGACCACCAGGTGGCGGCGCCGGACGCCTGCTCGGCGGCCGCCTCCTCACGGACCCGCGCGTGCAGAGCGGTGACCTCGGCGAGCGCCTGGGGCCGGGATCGCGACTCGCGCCGGATCTCGAGGCGGACGGTGCCCCGCTCGGCGGGGTGGAAGTGCTGGGCGAGACCGGCGACGGTGATGGTGACCATGGCCCCATCGTGCCGTAAGCACCCCGTCAGCTCCGAGCGGCGAGCATCTCCCGGATGCGGTCGGCGAGGGCCCGCTCCGTCGTCAGGTTGCTGACCAGCTGGGCTCGGTGCCCCCCGCAGGCGCCCGGGAGGGGAGCTCCGCTGCTCGGGTCGACCCGGCCCAGCAGTGCCCGCTCCCCCTGGGCGATCGAGGCCTCGAGCAGGGCGAGCCGCCGCTCGAGCCTCTCGGTCTCGAAGCTCTCGGGCGTGATGTCGGACTCGCGGAAGTGGCCGGCTGTGGAAGTGGGGACGCTCATCGATGATCCGTTCCGTCGGGGGCGCCCAGGAGCGGCGCCATCACCAGGAAGACACCGGAGAACGGCGATCATGACGCGAAGGCGCGAAATGCACTGAGAAGTGGCGTGCCACCGGCGGTCAGGAGCGGAAGACGGCCAGGTTCTCGTTCTCCACGATGGCGAGGGTGCGGACGAGGCGGGTGTAGCGCTCGACGAGCTCGCCCTCCCCCGCGCCCTGTCCCAGCAGGGCCGAGATGCTCTCGGCGGGGAAGAGGGAGACGATCTCCATCGCGACGGCCCGCGCGTGCTCGGAGGAGAGAGTGCGCGCGTACTCCAGAGCGCGGGTCAGCTGCGGCCTCTCCTCCCCCTCCGGACTCGCCGACGGCGCCGTCGTGGCGGCATGCCCGAGGACCGCCACGAAGACGCGGGCGATCTCGTCGACCCGGAGTGCGCGGACCAGGGTCAGCAGACGCGAGGAGACGCGGGAGACGCCGCGCGCGAGGAGCTCTCCGCTGAGGGCGCGCACCTCGATCACGTCGCCGCCGCCGAACTCGCCGGAGACGCGCTTGATGCCCGAGGCGAACAGACTCGAGCCGGCTCCGATGCTCCGCTCGGCCTCGAGGTTGATCTCGACGCGGCCGCGGCCGGTGGCCACTCCGGAGATCCAGCGCTGCTCCACGGGCGGATGCGCGTGCACGGCGCGGACGAGGGTGCCCGGGCCCGGCCCTCCCAGGGCGCCCAGGATGACCTCGGGGGTGCGCGCCCCGGCGATCCTGGTCGAGACGCCGTTGTGCGCGGCGAGCTCGGCGGCCCGCAGCTTGGAGCGGATGCCCCCTCGGCCGGTACCGCCCTTCTGCACGCCGATGCGGCGCAGCTCCGAGATGCCCAGCTCCTCGAGGTGCACGCCCTCGGCGATGCTGCCGGCGAAGACGCCGGGGACGTCGGTGAGCAGCAGCAGAAGGTCGGCACCGAGGAGCATCGCCAATCCGCCGGCGACGCCGTCGTTGTCCGAGCCGGCGGAGTCGATCGTGTCGTTGCCGTTGACCACGGGCACGACTCCGGCGTCGAGGGCGTGGCAGATCGCCTCGGCGACGTGTGCCATCTGCCGGGGAGAGGCGAGGTCGGACTCGCCGATGAGGATCTGCGCGACCAGGGCGCCCGAGAGCTCGGCCACCGAGCGGTAGAAGCCCATCAGGACGGTCTGGCCCACCGCTGCCGCCAGGCGGGCGCTGATCGGCTCCTCCTGTGAGCGGGCGAAGAGCGCCCGGCCCGAGGAGACGGCGCCGGAAGAGACCAGCACGACGTCCCAGCCCAGCGCGCGGGCGGCGAAGGCGCTCTCGAGCGCGCTGGCCAGGAGAACTGGATCCGGACCCGACTGCTTGGTGACCGAGCTGGACCCCATCTTGACCACGAGGGTCCTTCTGCGCGGCGCGGCCGGGGCGGTGGCGTCGGAGTCGGCGGGGTCGGGCAGGGCGTCGGACATGGCTCCCATGGTAGAGGCGCGGCAGGAGGCCCTCCCTCGCCGAGACCCGGTGGAGAACGCCCCCGGACGGGGATGTCGGAGGCGGATGCGAGACTGCCCGGGACGTCTGGAACCTCCTCCTCAGTGCGCCTCGCCGGGCGGTCGCGGAAGGGTCCGAGCGGCTCGCCGGTGGATGTCGGTGGCGATTGACATACTCGAACACATGTTCGAACATGGGCAGATGAGCCCCCCTTCATCCCTCGTCTCCGCGGAGACGGCCGAGGCCGCAGAGCCCCTTCTGCGGCAGCTCGCGTCGGTGAAGGAGCTGCAGTCCCGCATCCGGGACATGCAGGCGACCACTCTCGAGACCAGGAGCCTCGCCACCCTGCCGGCCTTCTCCTCCGTGCTCCCGGGCGGCTCGCTCAAGCAGGGTGCCGCCTACTCGGTGGAGGGCTCGATGAGTCTGGCGATGGGGCTGCTCGCCGGCCCGTCCGCCGAGGGCTCGTGGTGCGGCGTGGTGGGCGTCCCGGAGTTCGGGGCCGAGGCCGCGGCCGGCATGGGGATCGACCTCGAGCGCCTGGTGCTCGTGCCCGCACCGGCCGAGCACTGGCTCACCGTCACCGCCGCTCTGGTCGATGTGCTGACCGTCGTGCTCACCCGTCCGCCCGCCTCCGTCTCCTCGGCCGACGTCTCGCGTCTGGGAGCACGACTGCGCCAGCGGGGTGCCGCGCTCGTGGTCCTCGGCGAGTGGCCCCAGGCCGAGGCGCGGCTCAGCATCCGCAGCAGCCGCTGGGAGGGGCTCGGCGACGGCCACGGCTACCTGCGCTCCCGGGAGGCGATGGTCGATGTGGTCGGCCGGGCCGGCACCCGGGTGCGCACGGTGCGGATGAGCATGCCCGGCGTCGAGAGCGCCTTCGGCTCCCGGGTCGAGCACGGCCGCCTGCACGAGCGGGCGGTCTGAGATGGCGAGCGCACCCGAGCTGCGGCGGACGATCCTCGTCTGGTGCCCCGACTGGCCCCTCCTCGCGGCCGCCGCCGACGCCGGCCTGGGCGCCGAGCACCCCCTGGCCCTCACGGAGAAGAGCCTGGTCTTCGCCTCCTCCCCCGCTGCCCGGGCGGAGGGGGTCCGGCGGGGCATGCGCGTGCGCGAGGCGCAGTCCCGTTGCACGGGTCTCGCCGTCCTCCCGTACGACCCGGTGCTCGACCACCGGGCGTTCGAGCCGCTCATCCAGGCGCTCGAGGAGATCACCCCGGGCGTCCAGCTGATCAGGCCCGGTCTGTGCGCGATCCGCGCCCGCGGTCCGCGCCGCTACTACGGGAGCGAGCAGAGCGCGGCCGAGGCGATCCTGCAGCGGCTGGCCGAGCTGGGTCTCCCCGACGCCCGCATCGGGATCGCCGACGGGCTCTTCGCCTCCGAGCTCGCCGCGAAGCACTCCGGCCGCCCCGTCGCCGTCGTGCCCCCAGGAGCAGCGGCAGGCTTCCTCGCTCCTCTCCCGCTCGACGCCCTCGAGACCGAGTCCGTCGCAGCCCCTGCCCGTGTTCCCCGCCGGGGGGACGACCTGGTGGCGCTCCTGCGCAGACTCGGCGTCAGCACCCTCGGCGCCTTCGCCGCCCTCCCTCGCGAGGACGTCGCCGCCCGGTTCGGACCGGAGGGCGCCCACGCGCACCTCCTCGCCGCCGGTGCGGAGTCGGAGACGGTGGTGCCCCGGCTCCCGCCGGAGCGTCTCGACCGGGCGATGGAGTTCGAGCCCCCTCTGGACCGCATCGACCAGGCCGCCTTCGCCTTCCGCGTCCCCGCGGAGGAGTTCGTCGCCGGGCTCACCCGCGCACAGCTGGTCGCGACCGCCATCCGCATCGAGGTCGTCAGCGAGCGCGGTGAGGTCTCCTCCCGGAGCTGGCTGCACCCGAGATGGTTCACCCCGGGCGACGTGCTCGACCGGGTCCGCTGGCAGCTGCAGGGCAGCGGGGAGATCGACACCGGTCTCGGAGCGCCGATCTCGCGGCTGTGCGTCGAGCCCGAGGCGGTCGACGCGATCGGCAACCACGAGCAGGGTCTCTGGGGCACCGCTCCGGAGGAGCGCGTCCACCACGGGCTGAGCCGCGTGCAGAGCATGCTCGGGCACGAGGCCGTGATGACCGCGTCGATCGGAGGGGGTCGATCCCTCCGCGACCGCCAGCACCTGATCCCCTGGGGCGACCGGGAGCCGGGCGACGCACGGCCGAGGACCCTGCCCTGGCCCGGCTCCCTGCCGCCGCCCCTCCCGCCGACGGTCTTCGCGGAGCCCGCGGCCGTGCTGGTCTGCGGATCGAGGGGCGAACCCGTCGCGGTCGACGAGCGCGGCGCCCTCAGCTCCGTGCCCGCCTACTTCACCCCCGGGACCTCTCAGGCACGCCTGGAGCCCCTCGCCGGATGGGCGGGTCCCTGGCCGATCGACGAGCGCTGGTGGGATCCGAGCACCGCCGTCCGCTACGACCGCTTCCAGGTGGTCGACGCCGCCGGTGTCGCCTGGCTGCTGCTCTGCCTCGACGGGGTCTGGGCCGCAGAGGCCCGCTACGACTGAACCGGAGCATCCCTCCACCACCGCGAACGAGCACCGAAGGAGCCCCGATGGGCTGGAACAACCCACCGATCCCCTGGTCGGAGTTCGAGCGCCGCCTCTCCAGCGGCAAGCGCGCCGACGGCACGGTCGTCCGGGGCGACGGCGGCGACAGTCCGGCCTGGTCGCACAAGCGCCCCGCCTACGTGGCAGGGGACGACGTCCGGCCGCCGGCTCATCCGGTGCCCTACGCCGAGCTGCACGCCCACTCCCACTTCAGCTTCCTCGACGGGGCGAGCAAGCCGGAACAGCTGGTCGAGGAGGCGGTCCGGCTCGGCATCGACACTCTCGCGCTCACCGACCACGACGGCCTCTACGGCATCGTGAGGATGGCCGAGGCCGCGCAGGGGCACGCCGTCCGCACGGCCTTCGGAGCCGAGCTCTCGATCGGGCTCACCTCGCCTCAGAACGGGGTCGCCGATCCGGAGGGGACCCACCTGCTCGTCCTCGCGCGCCGCGAGGAGGGCTACCACCGCCTCGCCCGTGCGATCACCACCGCCCAGCTCGCCGGAGCCGAGAAGGGCAAGCCGAGCTACGACCTCGAGGAGCTCGCGCGCGCCGCCGACGGCCACTGGATCGTGCTGACGGGCTGCCGCAAGGGAGCGGTCCGTCAAGCGCTCGCCGCCGCAGGAGTGGCCGCGGCCGAGCAGGAGGTCCGCGAGCTCGTCCGGCTCTTCGGTCCCGCCAACGTCCTCGTGGAGCTGTACGACCACGGGGATCCCCTCGCCTCGCGCGCCAACGACCAGCTGGCGGCGATCGCCGAGAAGCTCCGGCTGCGGACGGTCGCCACCGGGAACGTGCACTACGCCCGGCCGGAGGAGCGCCCCCTCCAGACGGCCCTCGCCGCGGTCAGAGCACGCCGGAGCCTCGACGAGATGGACGGGTGGCTCCCCGCAGCGGGCGGCGCCCACCTGCGCTCCGGCGCCGAGATGGCCGAGCGCTTCGGCCGCTACCCCGGCTCCGTGGAGAACACGGTGCGCGTCGCCGACGAGATCGCCTTCGAGCTCGGCCGAGTCCGGCCCCGGCTGCCGCGCCAGGAGGTCCCCGAGGGGCACACCTCGATGAGCTGGCTGCGCGAGCTCGTGCGCGAGGCCGTGCCGGCCAAGTACCCCCGCGCCGACGCCGACGTCCTCGCGCGCCTCGAGAAGGAGCTCGCGGTGATCGAGCAGAAGGACTTCCCGGGCTACTTCCTGATCGTCCACGACATCGTCCACTACGCCAAGCGGAACGGCATCCTCTGCCAGGGACGCGGCTCGGCCGCCAACTCGGCGGTCTGCTACGTCCTGGGCATCACGGCGGTCGACTCGATCTTCTACGACCTGCCGTTCGAGCGGTTCCTCTCCAGCATCCGCGACGAGGAGCCCGACATCGACGTCGACTTCGACTCGGAGCGGCGCGAGGAGGTGATCCAGTACGTCTACCGGAAGTACGGACGTCTGAACGCGGCCCAGGTCGCCAACGTCATCACCTACCGGCCCAAGTTCGCCGTGCGCGACATGGCCAAGGCCCTCGGATACAGCGCCGGGCAGCAGGACGGCTGGTCGAAGCAGGTCGAGCGGTGGGGGTCCGTCACCGAGAGCACCGACCACGACATCCCCGAGGACGTGGTCGCCCTGACCACCCGGGTGCTGGGCACGCCCCGGCACCTGGGCATCCACTCCGGCGGCATGGTGCTGACCGACCGGCCTGTGGGCGAGGTCTGCCCGATCGAGCCCGCCCGGATGGAGGACCGCACCGTCCTGCAGTGGGACAAGGACGACTGCGCCTGGATGGGCCTGGTCAAGTTCGACCTCCTCGGGCTCGGGATGCTCGCCGCCCTGCAGTACACGTTCGACCTCGTCGCCGAGCACGTCGGCGAGAAGTGGGACCTCTCCACCCTCCCCCGGGAGGAGAAGGGCGTCTACGACCAGCTCTGCCGCGCCGATTCGATCGGGGTGTTCCAGGTCGAGAGCCGGGCGCAGATGGGCACCCTCCCCCGGCTGCAGCCGCGCCGCTTCTACGATCTGGTGATCGAGGTAGCGCTCATCCGCCCCGGCCCCATCCAGGGCGGTGCGGTCCATCCCTACATCCGCCGCAAGCTCGGCGAGGAGCCGGTGACGTACCAGCACCCCCTCCTCGTGACGCCGCTCAAGCGCACCCTCGGCGTGCCGCTCTTCCAGGAGCAGCTCATGCAGGTGGCCGTGGCCGTCGGCGACTGCAACGCGGAGGACGCCGACCTGCTGCGCCGGGCGATGGGGTCCAAGCGCGGCACCGAGAAGATCGAGACCCTCCGCGAGCGGCTCTACCAGGGGATGGCCCGCAACGGCATCACGGGCGAGGTCGCGGACGACATCTACCTCCGGATCCAGGCCTTCGCGAACTTCGGCTTCGCCGAGAGCCATGCGATCAGCTTCGCCCTGCTGGTCTACGCGAGCGCCTGGCTCCGCCTGCACTACCCCGCCGCGTTCACCGCCGCGCTGCTCAGGGCGCAGCCCATGGGCTTCTACGCCCCGCACACCCTGGTCGCCGATGCCCGGCGTCACGGAGTGGAGGTCGTCTCGCCCGACGTCAACCGCTCCCTGGCGCCTCCTGGGCTCGAGGCGAAGGAGGATGCCCCCGCACGCCGGAGGAGCGGCGCCGCCTACGGGAGCGACGACTGCCTCCGCGCCGATCAGCCGCCCACGGGACTGTTCGACCGCACCGAGCACTTCCACACGGACGACCACAGGCGCGACAGCGGCTTCGTGATCAGGCTCGGGCTGGCCGGGGTGAAGGGCATCGGCACCGCGCTCGCCGAGCACATCGTCGCCGAGCGCGAACGCGGCGGACCCTACGCGAGCATGGCCGACCTCTCGCGTCGGGTCGGCACGACCGCGGCTCAGCTGGAGGCCCTCGGCGCCGCGGGCGCCTTCGACTCGCTCGGTCTGCAGCGCCGGCAGGCGCTCTGGGAGGCCGGCACCGCCGCAGGCGACCGCGAGGAGTTCCTCGCCGGCTCCACGGTCGTCGTGCAGCCCCCGCTCCTGCCGATGCTCTCCCCTCAGGAGCGCGTGGTCTTCGACTTCTGGGCCACCGGCATCTCGCCCGACGACCATCCGCTGCGCCACCTCCGCGAGGGACTCGCTCGCCGCGGCGCCCGCTCCTCGGCCGATCTCCCCGCCATCCCCTCGGGGACCCGGATCGAGGTCGGCGGGGTCGTGATCCACCGCCAACGTCCCTCCACAGCCGGTGGAGTGACCTTCCTCAACCTCGAGGACGAGCACGGGATCCTCAACGTGATCTGCTCCGTCGGAGTATGGAACCGCTACCGCCGCGTGGCCCGCGAGGCACCCGCCCTGCTGGTCAGGGGGATCCTCGAGCGCTCCGACGAGGGGGTGACGAACCTCATCGCCGACAGGTTCGAGACCCTCAAGGTCGGCGCTCGCACCACCTCCCGCAACTTCCGATGACCCCTCAGCGGCACCGCCCGCTCGCCCCACGAGAAAGCGACACCATGACCACTCTCGACCACGCCGCCCCCGCTCCGC
Source organism: Rathayibacter sp. AY1A2 (assembly GCF_002930935.1). Classification (NCBI taxonomy): domain Bacteria; kingdom Bacillati; phylum Actinomycetota; class Actinomycetes; order Micrococcales; family Microbacteriaceae; genus Rathayibacter; species Rathayibacter sp. AY1A2. The sequence continues at coordinate 98,891 of NZ_PSTP01000005.1, forward strand.
ACCTCGATGCGCCGCTCCTGAACGACCGCGAGCTGCGCGAGCGCGTCTCCTCGCTGATCGGACCGGCCTACCGCCGGGCCCTGTGGCCGATCTTCCTCGACCGCGACGGCGTGCAGCTGCCGATCCTCTACCCGGTGGACGGACTCCCCGTGCACCCCGACGAGGAGAAGACCGAGCGGATCGTCGCCACCCTCGCCAAGGCCGTGGCGCACCAGGACGTGGGCTCGCTCGCCTTCGCCCTGGAACGTCCCGGGCGCGCCTTCCTCGGCGAGACCGATCGGGTCCTCGCCCGTCACCTGGCGGCGGCGTGCCACAAGCGGGCCATCCCCCTCCGCGCGCTCCTGCTCGTCCACGACGAGGGAGTGCGGGTCGTGACCGCGACGGAGTACGCCGCGGTCACGCTCTGAGCGCTCGGGCCCCAGGCGGCCGTTCAGGACATCGGCGGCCGGCCACCTGAACAGCCTGCCGCCACGGAGCTCAGGTGCTCAGGCGCTCAGGCGCTCAGCGTCACCAGCAGCGAGGAGGCGCCGAGATCCACCTCGGTGTCCCCGGGCTGCACCGCGTACTCCCCGACGCCGAGCAGCGTCTCCGCCACCTCCGGCAGGGCGATGCGGGCGGCGGACTCGCCGACGTTGATCGCCACGGTCACCCGACCGCGGCCGAGAGTAAGCCAGCGGGCCTCCTCGTCGAACTCCACGCGGAGCGACCCGAAGCGCGGGTCCGTCAGCTCGGGGTAGCGGCGGCGGATCACCGCCAGCTCGCGGTACACCTCGAGGGTGCGGGCGTGACGCCCCTCCCCGACCTCGGACCAGTCGAGCCGCGAGCGCAGGAACGTCTCCGGGTCCTGCGGGTCGGGCACGACCTCCGGGTCCCAGCCCATCTTCGCGAACTCCTCGATGCGGCCCTTCGCCGTCGCCTCGCCCAGATCCTTCTCCGGGTGCGAGGTGAAGAACTGCCACGGGGTCGACGCCGCCCACTCCTCGCCCATGAACAGCATGGGAGTGAAAGGGCCCAGCAGCGTCAGAGCAGCGGCGATCGCGAGACGGCCCTCGTCGAGGGACGCCGTCAGACGGTCGCCGACCGCCCGGTTGCCGATCTGGTCGTGGTTCTGGCTGCAGACCACCAGGCGCCAGGTCGGCATGTGCTCGGTGTCCACCGGACGGCCGTGGTGACGGCCGCGGAACGTCGAGAGGGTGCCGTCGTGGAAGAAGCCCCGGGTCAGCACCTTCGCGAGGGCGCCGAGCGGCGCGAAGTCCTCGTAGTAGCCCGTGGTCTCCCCGGTCAGCGCGACATGGACCGCGTGGTGGAAGTCGTCGCTCCACTGCGCGTCGAGCCCGTAGCCGTGCGCCTCCCGCGGAGTGATCAGCGTCGGGTCGTTGAGGTCGGACTCGGCGATCAGCGTCAGAGGGCGCCCGACGTGGGCCGACAGCACGGCCACCTCGCTCGCCATCTCCTCGAGCACGTGCACGGCCCGCTCGTCCGAGAGGGCGTGCACCGCGTCCAGGCGCAGGGCGTCGACGTGGTAGTCGCGCAGCCACATCAGAGCGTTGTCGATGATGTACCCGCGGACGGTGTCCGAACCCTCGCCGTCGAGGTTGATCGAGCTGCCCCAGGTGTTGGCCTTCTCGTTCTTGAGGTACGGGCCGAACTCCGGCAGGTAGTTGCCGCTCGGGCCGAGGTGGTTGTAGACGACGTCCTGGACCACGCCGAGGCCGGCACGGTGGGCGGCGTCCACGAAGCGCTGGTACGCCTCGGGTCCGCCGTACGGCTCGTGCACGGCGTACCAGAGGACGCCGTCGTAGCCCCAGTTGTGCGTTCCGTTCACCGCGTTGACCGGCAGCAGCTCGATGAAGTCCACGCCGATCGAGCGCAGGTGCTCGAAGCGCTCCCCCGCCGCGTCCAGGGTGCCCTCGGGTGTGAACGTGCCGAGGTGCAGCTCGTAGATGACGGCGCCGGCGAGCTCGCGCCCGGTCCAGGCGGAGTCGCCCCACTCGTGCGCCGAGGGGTCGAACGTGCGCGAGAGCTCGTGCACGCCCTTCGGCTGGCGGCGCGAGCGGGGATCCGGCAGCGGACCACTGCCGTCCACCCGGTACCCGTAGTCGACCTCGCCGGTGGCCGGAGCCGACGCGGGCGCCCGCCACCATCCGTCGTCTCCGTGGCGGGTCATCGTCAGCGACGAGTCGTCGCCGAGAAGGAGCTCGACCGTCGAGGCCTCGGGGGCCCAGACGTCGAACCGCTCGGGCCCGGTCGTCGGGAGTGCGTAGCGGTAGGGAGTCGTGCTGATCACTGCTGTCTCCAGGAGGGGTCGGATCGGTCTGCGGTGCGGTGGCGGAACCGGTCAGGAGACCGGGGCGAGCAGTGCCACGGGGTAGTCGGCGAGGATCTCGGCGACCGGAGTCACTCCTCCCGCGAAGGTGCGGCCGGTGAGGACGTCCTCCATCGGGTGCCCGGGCAGGACCACGACCGTGCCGTTCCACCCGCCCGAAGCGGCGAGGCCCTCGGGGAGCCGGGTCGCGACGGTCAGCGCGCCGCCGCGGTCGAAGGCGATCGCGTGCTCGGCGGCGGGCCCGATCGCGGGGACGGCGGCATAGCGGGTGAACAGCTCGGGGCGGTCGCGGCGGAGCCGGAGGGCGCGCGAGATGACGAGGAGCTTCGCGGCTCCCTCGGCGTCGATCGCGGGCCTCCAGCCGCCGTCGATCCGCTCCAGCAGCGCTCGACGCTGCCCGAAGTCGACCTCGCGGCGGTTGTCCGGGTCGACGAGGGAGGTCTCCCAGAGCTCGCTGCCCTGGTAGACGTCCGGGATGCCCGGGGCGGTGATCTGCACGAGCTTCGCGGCGAGGCCGTTCGACCAGCCGGCGGCCGACACCCGCTCGACGGTCTGCTCGACCAGCCGGCGGACGGCGGGCTCGTCGAACGCCGCGTCGATCGCCGCGTGCATCCGCTTCTCGAACTGCTCGTCAGGAGCGGTCCAGTGCGTCGAGTCGTCGGCCTCGCGCGACGCCTTCTCGGCGTAGGCGTGCAGGCGCTCGCGGCTGGCGGGCCAGGTCCCCACGACGGCCTCCCAGAGCAGGTGCTCGATCGGGCCGTCGCCGAAGCCGACGAGGTCGTGGAGCTCGCGGAGCGTCGCCGCCCACGCCTCCGGGTCCTCGGCCAGTGCGGTGATGCGGGCACGGGTGTCCTCGCCGCGCTTCGTGTCGTGGGTCGAGAGCGTGGTGAGCGAGGCGGGGAACGAGGCCTGGCGCACGGCCTGGCGGCGGTGGAACTCGACCAGGTCGATCGCGAACTCGTCCGGGTCCGCTCCGACCTCGTTCAGCGAGGTGAGGCGGCTGAAGCGGTAGAACGCCGTGTCCTCGACGCCCTTCGCCATCACCATGCCGGAGGTCTGCTGGAAGCGCACGGACACCGGCGTGCCGGTCTCGCCGAGCGCCGCGGCGACCTCGTCGATGGTCGCGCGGATCTCGGGACGGCGGCGCACGGCGTCGACGCGGGCGTGCTCGAGGTGCTCCGCTCCGTAGGGGAGGTAGCTGCGGTAGACCGGGTAGGTCGCCAGGAGCTCCGCCAGCGCGTCGTCCGCTCCCTCGATGCCGGGGATCAGGCGGGCCAGCCGCAGGACCTCGGAGCGGAGGATGCCGTCGGCGATGCCGCGCTTGGTGTCGTGGATGAGGTCGGCCCACTGCAGCGGGGCGCCCTTTCCCGTGAGCTCGGCGTCGAGGCCCTCCAGCACGGGGCGGGCGTCGGGGTCGACCAGGATGCGGTCGACGTCGGCCAGGGCGTCGTAGCCCGTGGTGCCGACGGTCGCCCAGTGCGGCGGGAGCTCCTCGTCGCCCTCGAGGATCTTCTCGACCCAGACCGGGGCGCCGCCGATCGCGCGGGCCAGGTCGTCGAGGTATCCGCCCGGGTCGGCCAGGCCGTCCGGGTGGTCGACGCGCAGGCCGTCAGCGAGCCCCTCGGTGAACCAGCGGACGATCTCGGCGTGCGAGGCGTCGAACACCTCGGGCCGCTCGACCGTGATGGCGGCGAGGGTGTTCACCGCGAAGAAGCGGCGGTAGTTCAGCTCGGCGTCGGCGCGGCGCCAGTTCACGAGCTCGTAGCTCTGGCGCTCGTGCACCGTGCGGCCGGAGTCGCCGGGCTCGGCGGTGCCGGGCGCGATCGGCAGGCGGTTCTCGTAGTAGTGCAGCTCGTCGCCGACGACCTCGAGCGCGTCGAGCTCGCTGTCGCTGTCTCCCTCGCTCGCACCGTCGCCGAGGATCGGCACGCGCAGCTTCCCGCCCCCCGCCTCCCAGTCGATGTCGAAGGCGGTGGCGTAGCGGGAGGACTTCCCGTTCCTCAGCAGGTCCCACCACCACGAGTTCTCGCTCGGGGTCGCGACGCCCATGTGGTTGGGGACGATGTCGATGAGGACGCCGAGGCCCTCCGCCCGCGCCGCGGCCGAGGCGTTCGCCAGGCCGGCCGCGCCACCGCGGTCGGGATCGACCTCGGTGTGGTCCACCACGTCGTAGCCGTGGTCCGAGCCGGGCTCGGCCTTCAGCAGCGGCGAGAAGTACAGCCAGTCCGCTCCGAGCGCGCGCACGTAGTCGGCGACGCGGGCGGCGTCGTCGAGGTCGAACGCCGACCGGATCTGGAGGCGGTAGGTGGAGGCGGGCAGACGCACGTCAGGCTCCTGTCGAGGGTGCGGTCGCGGAGTCGGTCGACTCGGCGTGGGGGCTGGTGGGTCCCGTCGAGGAGACGATCGGGATGGCCGAGGTGGCGGCCAGGGACGCGAGCGAGGCGGCGACCGAGTGGTCGACCTCGGGCTCGGGGGTGCTGTGCTCCTGGAGGATGACGAGCGACTTCGCCTGGACGGTGAGCACCGCCCCCGCCGGACGCGGGATCGAGTCCGCCTCGGCGCCGGCGGTGTCGACGAGGACGCTCCACTCGAGCGCGTACTCGTCGCTCGGGATCGCGAACTCGACGTCGACGTCGTCGGCGTTGAAGTACAGGAGGAAGCTGTCGTCGGTGACGGGGCGTCCGCGCTGGTCGCGCTCGCGGATCCCGTTGCCGTTGAGGTAGATGCCCACCGATCGGCCGAGACCGGAGTCCCAGTCGGACGGGGACATCTCGGTGCCGGCAGCGGTGAACCAGACGATGTCGGGCAGGGGCTCGCCGTCGCCGCGCAGGACGGGGCGGCCGTCGAAGAAGCGCATGCGTCGGAAGGTCGGGTGCTCGGCGCGCAGGCGGATGAGCGCCGCGGTGAACTCGAGCAGCGGCCGGTCGGCGTGCGCCCAGTCGATCCAGGTCAGCTCGCTGTCCTGGGCGTAGGTGTTGTTGTTGCCGTTCTGGGTCCGGCCCAGCTCGTCGCCGTGGAGGATCATCGGAACGCCCTGGGAGATCAGCATCGTCGCGAGGAAGTTCCGCTGCTGGCGCGCCCGGAGCGCGAGCACCCGCGGGTCGTCCGTGGGCCCCTCCACGCCGTGGTTCCAGGAGCGGTTGTGCGACTCGCCGTCGTTGCCGTCCTCGCCGTTGGCGTCGTTGTGCTTCTCGTTGTACGAGACCAGGTCCCGGAGGGTGAAGCCGTCGTGCGCCGTGACGAAGTTGATCGAGGCGACCGGGTAGCGGCCCGAGTGCGCGTAGAGGTCGGCCGAGCCGGTGAGGCGGGAGGCGAACTCCCCCAGCGTCGACGGCTCGCCGCGCCAGAAGTCGCGGACCGTGTCGCGGTACTTGCCGTTCCACTCCGTCCACTGGGGCGGGAAGTTGCCCACCTGGTAGCCGCCCGGCCCGACGTCCCACGGCTCGGCGATCAGCTTCACCTGCGAGACCACCGGGTCCTGCTGGACGAGCTCGAAGAAGGTGGAGAGCCGGTCGACGTCGTAGAACTCGCGTGCCAGCGCCGAGGCGAGGTCGAAGCGGAAGCCGTCGACGCGCATCTCCGTCACCCAGTAGCGCAGCGAGTCCATGATCAGCTGGAGCGAGTGCGGGTGGCGCACGTTCAGGGTGTTCCCGGTGCCGGTGTAGTCCATGTAGTAGCGCTTGTCGTCGTCGACGAGGCGGTAGTACGCCTCGTTGTCGATGCCGCGGAACGACAGCGTGGGGCCGAGGTGGTTGCCCTCCGCCGTGTGGTTGTAGACCACGTCGAGGATGACCTCGATGCCGGCAGCGTGGAGCGCCTTCACCATGCTCTTGAACTCCTGGACCTGCTGGCCCTGGTCGCCCGTGGAGGAGTAGGTGTTCTGCGGAGCGAAGAAGCCGATCGTGTTGTAGCCCCAGTAGTTCGAGAGGCCCTTGTCCATCAGCGTCGAATCGTTCACGAACTGGTGCACGGGCATGAGCTCGATCGCCGAGACGCCCAGGTGCTTGAGGTGGTCGATCACCGCGGGGTGGGCGACTCCGGCGTAGGTGCCGCGGAGCTCCTCCGGCACGTCGGGATGCGTCTTGGTGAGCCCCTTCACGTGCGCCTCGTAGATCACGGTGCTGTCGTAGGAGGTGCGCGGGCGGCGGTCACCGGCCCAGTCGAAGAAGGGGTTGATGACGACGCCCATCATCATGTGCGGCGCCGAGTCCTCGTCGTTCGTCGAGTCCGGGTCGCCGAAGGTGTACGAGAAGAGGGACTGGTCCCAGTCGATCTCCCCCGAGATCGCCTTCGCGTAGGGGTCCAGCAGCAGCTTGTTCGGGTTGCAGCGGTGGCCGGCATCGGGGTCGTACGGTCCGTGGATGCGGAAGCCGTAGCGCTGGCCCGGCTGGACCTGCGGAAGGTAGCAGTGCCAGACGTAGGCGTCCGACTCCTGGATCTCGACGCGCGTCTCGGTGCCGTCCTCCTCGAAGAGGCACAGCTCGACGCGCTCGGCGATCTCACTGAACAGGGCGAAGTTCGTGCCGCTTCCGTCGAACGTCGCGCCCAACGGGTAGGCGGTTCCGGGCCAGGTCTCCACGAGACTCCTCAGGGGATTGTTCTCGGGCAGTCCGGGAGACGCCGATGTGCGGTCTGCGGATGCCCGACGTCGGGGGTGATGGTCCGTCACTTCCGCGACGGACCGACTGCTCAGCTTAGCGAGCGTGTCTCGAGCATTCCCCTGACGGTCAGCGCTCATCGCGCGGTCCTCCTCCGGTGGTCACGACCGGCGGCCGGAACCGCCGTCCGGTTCGTCCTGCGGGCGCGTGAGCGGGCAGGTCGTTCCGGTGGGTCACGCTCGAACAGTACGGTCGCGCCCGGTCCGCCGGGGAGGGCTGGCGCCGCGCCGGGTGCATCGGCTAGAACGCGCCGGAGGGACTGTCCGGCGCACGCGGAGGGGCCGGCCGGGCTGGGCGGGAGCAGCGATCGGCCCCGTCGTCAGGGCCACGTCGCCACGGACCGGGGCGCCGCACCGCGATCAGTGCGAGCCGAGCCTGCGCCGCAGGAGATCGATCCGCGCCTGCAGCTGGGTCACGCTCGCCTGCGCCACCGCGGGTCCGCCGCAGAGCCGGCGCAGCTCGGTGTGCACCTGGCCGTGCGACTCGCCCGTCCCCCGTGCCCACAGGCCGACCAGGGAGTTGAGCAGGCTGCGCTGCTCCTTGAGCGTGCGGTAGAGCGGTGCCGGGATCTCGCTCACCGGCTCGGCCGGGGCCGCCGCCCCCGCGCGGCTGCCGGCGCGCTTGGCCTGCCGCTGCTGCCGGTGCTGGAGGAGCTCCCGCACCTGGTCGGGCTCGAGGAGCCCCGGCAGGCCGATGAAGTCGAGCTCCTCCTCGCTCTCGACCTCGACCTCCATCCCGAACTCGGCGCCCTCGTAGACGACGCGGTCGAAGGTGGCGGCCGAGCCGATCGACTCGAAGCGGCCCTCCTCCAGGAGATCCGAGGACGCCTTCTCGCTGCGCTCGGCGTCGGCCATCAGGTCGGCCTCGGGGTACTCCTCGTCGTCGGAGGTCCTGCGGTCGAGGGCGTGATCGCGCTGCAGCTCCATCGAGCCCGCCAGCGCGAGCAGGCCGGGCACGTTCGGGAGGAACACCGAGGCGGTCTCGCCGCGGCGCCGCGCGCGCACGAAGCGGCCGATCGCCTGGGCGAAGAACAGCGGAGTCGACGCCGATGTCGCGTAGACGCCGACGGCGAGCCTCGGCACGTCGACGCCCTCGGAGACCATGCGGACCGCGACCATCCAGCGACTGGTGTCCTTCGCGAACTCCTCGATCCGGTCGCTCGCCTCCTTCTCGTCGGAGAGCACGACGGTGACGGTCTCGCCGCTTATCTCGCGGAGCATCGCGGCGTAGGCGCGCGCGGTGTAGTGGTCGGTCGCGATGACCAGGCCGCCGGCGTCGGGCACGGCGCGCCGCACCTCGGTGAGGCGGGTGTTGGCGGCGCGGAGGACCGAGGGGATCCAGTCGCCCTTCGGGTCCAGCGCGGTCCGCCAGGCCTGCGAGGTGATGTCCTTGGTGTTGCCCTCGCCGAGCCGCGCCTCCATCTCGTCGCCGGCCTTCGACTTCCAGCGCATCTGCCCGGCGTAGACCATGAACAGCACCGGCCGGACGACGCCGTCCGCGAGCGCGCGGCCGTAGCCGTAGGCGTAGTCGGTGAGCGAGGTGCGGATGCCCTCCTCGTCCGGCAGGTAGCTGACGAACGGGATCGCCGCCGTGTCCGAGCGGAACGGCGTCCCGGTCAGCGAGAGCCGGCGGACCGCGGGCTCGAAGGCCTCGCGCACCGCGTCGCCCCAGCTGAGGGCGTCGCCGGCGTGGTGCACCTCGTCGAGGATGACGAGGGTGCGGCCGGACAGGGTGAGCTCGCGGTGGAGCTCGGCGCGGACGGCGACCTGCGCGTAGGTGACGGCGACGCCGTGGTAGTGGCGGGCGTGGCGGCCCATGCGGTTGGTGAAGGTCGGGTCCAGGCGGATGCCGACGCGGTGCGCGGCCTCGGCCCACTGGCGCTTGAGGTGCTCCGTCGGAGCGACCACGGTGATCCGGTCGACCGTGCGGTTGTGCAGCAGCTCGGCGGCCAGCCGCAGCGCGAAGGTGGTCTTGCCCGCGCCCGGGGTCGCGGCGGCCAGGAAGTCGCGCGGCTCGTGCTGGAAGTAGGCCTCGAGCGCCTCCGCCTGCCAGGCGCGGAGCTTGTTCGCGGTACCCCACGGTGCCCTGCCCGGGAACGACGGGGACAGGTGCTCAGCGGCGGAGGTGCCGACCTGATGACCGAAGCTCGAGGGACTGTTCACGTGGACCGAATCTAGCCGACGCCTCCGACAGCGGCTCGGTCTCCGCGGCCCGCCGGGAGGCGCACGGCGTGTCGCGCCGTGCCACCGGCGGCCGGGTGCGGAGCATGATGGAGGGATGGTCGAGCAGCGTCATCCGTGGTCCCGCTACGTCGCCCTGGGCGACTCCTTCACCGAGGGGATCGGCGATCCCGAGCCCGGCAGCCCCGGCGGGCACCGCGGCTGGGCAGACCGCGTGGCGGAGGTCCTGGGCAGCCAGAACGAGGACTTCGCCTACGCCAACCTGGCGGTGCGCGGCCGCCTCCTGCAGCAGATCGTCGACGAGCAGGTCGAGCCCGCCCTGGAGCTGCGCCCCGACCTCATCACCATCTCCGCGGGCGGGAACGACGTCATCCGCCCGGGGACCGACCCCGACGACATCGCGTCCCGCTTCGAGTCGGGCCTCGCCCGGCTCCGCTCCGACGCGGCGACCGTCGTCCTCTTCACCGGAGTGGATGTGGGCTTCTCCCCCGTGTTCGGGCGGATCCGCGGGAAGGTCGCGATCTACAACGAGAACCTGCGGGCGCTGGCCAAGCGGTACGACTGCATCGTCGCCGACCAGTGGTCCCTCCAGGAGATCCAGGACGTGCGGATGTGGGCGCCGGACCGCCTGCACCTCAACCCGCACGGCCACCACGAGGTCGCGCGCATGGTCCTCGAGTCGCTGAACGTCGAGAACGACCTGCGCCCCCTGGCCCCGGAGCCGCTGCACGCCCGCACCTGGCGTGCCGCCCGCACGGAGGACATCCAGTGGGCGCGGGAGTACCTCGTGCCGTGGGTGCTGCGCCGCGTCCGCCACCAGTCCTCCGGCGACTTCATCACCGCCAAGCGGCCCTCCGCCGAGCGCTGGAGCACCGATCCCGCGGCCTCGGAGCCGGGCTCGGTCGTGTCGGGCAACGCGACGCCGGAGGAGGTCGCCGAGGACATCGCGACCGCGGGCGTGCGGATCATCGACGACCGGGCCACGGATCCCCTGGCCTGATCCGCTCCCGGGAGGCGGCAGCTCGCCCCGCGCTCAGCCGAACAGCTCGGCCGGGTGGCCGAGGCGCCAGGCGAAGCCCGGGTCCTCGATCGACCCGTCGGCGACGAGGGGAAGCTCGTACGGGGTGCCGTTGACGTCGACGACGGCGGTCCCCACGCGCTCACCGTCGGCGACGGTCTCGAGCGGATCGAGGGCGACCGTGGTCGTCGTCGAGACCGCGCCCCACACCAGCACGGACCGCGCCTCCGCGGTCTCGGCCGTCGCCGTCTCCCCCCACGCGCTCGTGAGAGTGCCGTACTCCTGCCCCTCGACGGTCAGCGGGACGGTCCGGAAGCCCGCCTCGACGGTCGGGACGAGGGTCAGCACGTCCGCGGCGAGCTGCGGGTGCGTACGCGCGCCCACCACCACGCCGACCAGGGTGACCGGCCGGCCCTCGACGGTCGAGTCGAGCGAGAACAGCAGGCACGACCCCGCCTCGTCGGTCGTCCCCGTCTTGATCCCGTCCACTCCCGAGCGGCCGAGGAGCGAGTTGGTGTTGTCGACCTCGCCGACCCCCGGGATGACCGCGGTCGGCATCGCGACGATCGGAGCGAGCACCGGGTCCGCGATCAGCAGCTCGCCCAGGCGCACCATCTCGGCCGTCGTGCTGACCGTCGCCGGCGAGAGCCCGCTGGTGTCGGCGAGGGAGGTCCGCTCGAGCCCCTGCCCGTCGAGCCAGCCGCGCGCCGCGGCGAGGAAGGCGTCCTCCGAGCCGTACGCCCAGATCGCGAGCGACTTCGCGTAGTTGTTCGCGGACGGGAGCATCATGGCGGTCAGCGCCTCCCGCTCGGTCAGCTGCAGACCCGCGGTGACCGGAGCGTTCGAGCCGTTCTCGGCCAGGGTGTCGTTGTAGTACTGCACGTCCGCGCTCGTGAAGGTGATGGTCTCCCCGTCCGTCCCCGCCGCGATCGGCTTCGCCGCGAGGACGACGAGAGCGGTGACGACCTTGGCGATGCTCCCCGTCGGCACGGTTCCGGTGGAGCCGTAGCGGGCGAGCAGCCCGTCCTCCTCCGTCCCGTCGATGCCCACGGCCGCCACGGCGCCGGAGCCGTAGGCAGGCCAGGCCAGAGCGGGCGCGTCGACGGTGCTCGAGACGGGGTCCACCGCGACGGCGCTCGCCGTCGGCAGCTCCGCGGTCGCCGCGTTGGTCGCGTAGGCACCGCCTCCGCCGACCAGCACGGTCGCGGCGACGAGACCGGCGACGACCGCCCCGCGCCGTCGACGCGGTCGCGGCTCCGGCGCGGCGGGCTCCCCGAACAGGTCGAGGGCGTCGTCGGATCGGGTCGGGGAGGTCACCCCGTCATCGTACGGGCGAGCCTCTCACCCGTCCCGGACGCCGCCCCGTCGTCGGACGCGGCGGGTGACGCGCGGCACCGACCCCGATCCAGCGTCGGGAGCGTCAGCAGCAGGTCACCGCGGGGCCGCCGAGCGCCGGAGCCGGGCGGTCAGCGCCCGCGGGTCAGCGCCCACAGTGCGACGGCGCTCGCCGAGGCCACGTTGAGCGAGTCGACGCCGTGCAGCATCGGGATGGTGACGACGGTGTCCGAGGCGTCCAGCGCCGCGCGGCTGAGCCCGTCCCCCTCGGCGCCCAGGACGATCGCGACGCGCTCGGGGCGAGCCGCCGCGTACTCGTCGAGCGGCACCGCGTCCGGAGCGAGCGCCAGGGCGGCGACCGAGAACCCGGCCTCCTCCAGAGCGCGGCGAGCCGGTGCCCACTCGGGGGTGCGCGTCCACGGCACCTGCAGGACCGTTCCCATGCTCACCCGGACGCTGCGCCGGTACAGGGGGTCCGCGCACCGCGGCGTCACGAGCACCGCGTCCGCGCCCATGCCGGCCGCGGCGCGGAAGACGGCGCCGACGTTGGTGTGGTCGACCAGGTCCTCCAGGATCACGACGAGGCGCGCGCCCTCCAGCAGCTCGGCCATCGGCCGCAACGGCGGACGGTGCATCGAGGCGAGCGCTCCGCGGTGGAGGTGGAATCCGGTCAGCTCCTCGATCAGCGGATCCGGCGCCACGAAGACCGGCACCTCGGGGTGACGCTCGAGCACCCCGGCCGCGTCCGGCAGCCGCTTCTCCTGCACCAGGACCGAGCGGGGACGGTGCCCGGCGTCGAGCGCCCGCTCGATCACCTTGGCCGACTCGGCGATGTACAGACCGCCCTCCGGCTCCAGCACCCGCCGCAGCGCCACGTCGGTGAGGCGGTGGTAGTCGGCGAGGAGCGGGTGGTCGAGGTCGGTGATGTGCACGATCGGCATCCCGGCAATCTAGGGCACGGCGCGGACTAAACTCGTCGGGGGCCGCTCGAACGGCCCTCGAAGGAGGCGCGGATGGAGTCGAGTCCGACACCGGTCGCCGAGGGCCCCGAGGCGCTCGCGGTCGAGCAGGCCGTCGAACTCCTCAGCGGGCGCCGCATCGCCGCCGTCACCGGCGCGGGCATGAGCACCGACTCGGGCATCCCCGACTACCGCGGAGCCGGGGCACCGGTGCGCAGCCCGATGACCTACTCCCAGTTCGTCGCCGATCCCGACTACCGCCGCCGGTACTGGGCCGGCAGCCAGCTCGGCTGGCGCCGCTTCACCAGCACGCTCCCCAACGACGGCCACCGGGCCCTGGCCCGGCTCGAGGAGCGCGGCCTGCTCACGGGCGTCGTCACCCAGAACGTCGACGGCCTGCACGTCCGGGCCGGCTCGCGCCGCGTCGTGGATCTGCACGGCTCGGCGGACCGTGTGCGCTGCATGACCTGCGGCCAGTACTTCGCCCGCGACGCGGTGGCCGAGCGGATCGAGGCGCTCAACCCCTGGCTCGACGACCCCGACGTCTCCTCCCTCAACCCCGACGGCGACGCCGAGGTCCACGACGTCTCGGCGATGACCGTCCCCGAGTGCACGGTCTGCGGCGGGATCCTGAAGCCGGACATCGTCTTCTTCGGCGAGTTCATCCCGACCGAGCGGTTCGAGGAGGCGCGCGCCATCGTCGCGGGCGCCGACGCCCTGCTCGTGGCCGGCTCGTCGCTCGTGGTCAACTCCGGCATCCGCTTCCTCGAGATCGCCCGTCGCGCCCGGATGCCGATCGTGATCGTCAACCGCGGCACCACCAAGGGTGACTCGCGCGCGAGCATCAAGATCGACGGCGGCACCAGCGAGGTGCTCCGCGAGCTCGCCGAGCGCCTGCCCGCGCGCCGCACCGCCGCCCTCTGAGCTCCCGCCCGCTCCGCACCCGACCTCCCGAGAGGCCCCTGTGACCCAGCTCACCCTCGTCCGCCACGGCCAGACCGACTGGAACGCCGCCCGGCGCATCCAGGGCAGGAGCGACATCCCGCTCAACGCGACCGGGCGCGCCCAGGCGCGGGCGGCGGCGCGGCTGCTCGCCGAACGGCGCTTCGACGCGGTGGTCGCCAGTCCGCTGCAGCGCGCCTTCGACACCGGAGCGATCATTGCGCGCGGTCTCGGACTCGACGAGCCGCTGGCGGTGCCGGGCCTGGCCGAGCGCGCCTACGGCGAGGCGGAGGGGATGACCGGTCCCGAGCTCGCCGAGCGCTTCCCCGGAGGCATCGAGCGCGCGCCGATCCCCGGCTGCGAGACCCGCGCCGAGGTCGTCGAGCGGGCGACCGCCGCGCTGCTCGAGGTGGCCGAGCGCTTCCCCGACGCGTCCGTCGTCGTCGCCACGCACGGTGCGGTCATCGGCAGCCTGATCCGCGCGCTCAGCAGCGAGGACCTCCCTGTGCACGGCGTCTCGGTCGGCAACGGCTCCCGGCACGACTTCGCGATCGTCGACGGGGCACTGCGCATCGTCGGCGTCGACGACTCCGGCGACGTGGTCGTGGCGGACGTCGACCTCGACGACGTGCTCAGCCCGGCTCCGGGAGCCTGACGGCCCGCCTCCCGGAGGCGGTCCGATCGCCGGCCCCGCGTCAGCGCCGGCCGAGGTCCTGCAGGAGCCCGAAGAGCACCCGGGCGGAGTCGCGCCAGGAGAAGGCCGCGGCCCGCTCCCTCGCCCGGGCCGAGTGCGTCCGCCACACGGCGCCGTCCTCGAGCGACCGCACACCGTCCGCGATGCCCTTCGCGCTCGACGGGTCGACGTACACGGCGGCGTCCTGGGCGATCTCGCGGAAGATCGGGATGTCGCTCACCACGACCGGCGTCCCGAGCGCCATCGCCTCGACCAGCGGGATCCCGAAGCCCTCGTCCCTGCTCGCCGTCACGAGAGCGGTCGCCCGCGCGAGCACCGCGCGGTACTCCGCGTCCGGCGCCCCCTGGTGGAACACCAGCTTCGCGGTCGGCGCCAGGGCCCGGAGCGTCTCGACGGTCTCGTCGCTCGCCCGGCTCATCAGGTGCAGCTCGTAGTCGGGCAGAAGCCGCATCGCGCGCGCGAGCGTCTCGACGTTCTTGTAGGGCATGAACGAGCCCATGTAGACGAGCGAGCGCCCGGCCGACCGGTCGGGCAGCGATCCCGCCAGAGCGGCGCTCGCCTCGTCGGGCTCGGTCGCCGCGTTCGGGACGACGACCACCGGCCGGGTGGTGAGGCGGTGGGAGCGGATCAGGTCGCGGGTGGTCTCCGAGACGGTGACGACCGCGTCGGCGCGCTGAAGGAGCCTCCGCTGCGGCCACCAGGCGAGGTGGTAGAGCCGCCAGAGCGCGCGCACGGGAGCGGCCAGGTCGCGCGGCGGAGTGCGGTGGCGGTAGTAGATGAGGTCGTGCACGGTCAGGACGAGCCGGTAGCGGCGGCCGAGCGAGCCCATGGTCTGCATCGGCGAGAAGACCACGTCGGGCCGCAGCCGGTTCACCAGCAGCGCGACGAACGGCTCGAACGGGCTGGTCGGCCCGGTCACGCGCTCCCACGGGAGCGACGGGAGCATCGCGAGCTGGCGGCGGTCGCTGATCAGCATGGTCACGTCGTGCAGCTTCGCGAGCTCGCGGACGAGCTCCGCGGTGTAGCGGCTGATCCCGTCGTGCCGCTCGAGCCGGGTGTACCGGCAGTCGACGACGATCCTCATCGGTCGATCCCCTCCTCGAGGGCCGTCCGCAGCACGGCGGCGGCCTCGTCCGGCGTCTCGTAGTGGATCAGGTGGCCGACTCCGTCGATGACGTGCAGGCGGGCGTGCGGCAGCCTCTCGAGCAGGCGGTACTGCGCCGGGAGCGGAGTGATGTCGTCCTGCGCCGCGGCGATCAGCTGCGTCGGCACGCCGATCCGGGAGGCGTACTCGCCGACGTCGTGCGAGACGGAGGCGCGGAACGCCTCGAGGACCGTGTCGCGGGAGGCGAAGGCGCTGAAGTAGCGGTCGTGCTGGTCGTGCACGAAGCGTCGCAGCGCCGGCTCCTTCGTCTTCACCATCGCCAGGCTCATCACCCGCACGATCAGCGGGTCGCTGAGCAGGCGGCGTCCGAGGGGCCCCGGCAGGAGCGCGCCGAGCCGGTAGTAGAGGACGGCGAGCCTGGTCAGGACTCCGCGCGGACCCTGCAGGGCGGGCGCGCCGATCGGGTTGACCAGCACCAGGAGCGGAGCGGGCAGCCCGTCGGCGACGGCCGCGGCCGCGACGATCGAGCCGAAGGAGTGGCCGAGGACGGCCGCCTCGCCGCGGAGCCCCAGCGTGTCGAGGAAGGAGCTAAGCCAGGAGGCGTAGCCGTCCACGTCGTGCGGCAGGCGCGTCATCGGGGTCGAGGCGCCGAAGCCGGGCAGGTCGGGAGCGACGACCCGCACGTCCGCTCCCCCGGCGAGCAGACGGGCGACGACGGGCTCGAGGCCGTGGTGCTCGCCGCGGAACCCGTGCACCAGCACGAGGACGGTCGAGGCGTCCGGAGCGCCGTAGGTCCAGTAGGCGGTGCGGGATCCGGCGACGTCCACCGCGGCCTCGCGGACGGGGACACGGCCGAGATCGGAGGCGTAGGGGGAGGGAGTGGTCATCGCGTTCCTTATCGTAGGGAAAGCCCGTCGAAGATCTGGCCGCAACGCCTTGCGTGGCCTCGATCCGAGCCGGGAGCATGATCACGCGCTCGCAACACGGCGCACCGCCCACCCGTCTCGCGAGACGGTCATCCGCTCAGGCAGCAGCAGAAGGAGCACCGTGAGCTTCACGTCGCCGATCCAACTCCCCGGACTCGCCCTCGACCCCCAGTGGTACCGCCGGGCGGTGTTCTACGAGGTGATGATCCGGTCGTACTACGACTCCAACGGCGACGGCGCCGGCGACATCAACGGGCTCGCCTCCAAGCTCGACTACCTGCAGTGGCTCGGGATCGACGCCCTCTGGCTCCCGCCGTTCTACATGTCGCCTCTGCGCGACGGCGGCTACGACGTCTCCGACTTCAAGGCGATCCTCCCCGAGTTCGGCACGATGGAGGACTTCCGCGACCTCGTGCGGAAGGCCCACGAGCGCAACATGCGCATCGTGATGGACTTCCCGCTCAACCACACCAGCGACCAGCACGAGTGGTTCCAGCAGTCCCGGTCCGACCCCGAGGGCCCCTACGGCGACTTCTACGTCTGGAACGACACCGACGACAAGTGGCCGGACATCCGCATCATCTTCGTCGACACCGAGGACTCGAACTGGGCCTTCGACGCCGAGCGCCGCCAGTTCTACTTCCACCGCTTCTTCTCGCACCAGCCGGACCTCAACTTCGAGAACCCCGCCGTGCACGAGGCGATCCACGACGTGGTCAAGTTCTGGCTCGACCTCGGCGTCGACGGCATCCGGCTCGACGCGATCCCCTACCTCTACGAGTCCGACGAGGGCAACGGAGAGGGCGAGCCGCCCACCCACGAGTTCATCAAGAACCTCCGCACCATGGTCGACCGCGACTACCCCGGCCGCATCCTGATCGCCGAGGCGAACCAGTGGCCGCGAGAGGTCGCCGCGTTCTTCGGCACGGAGGAGGAGCCCGAGTGCCACATGGCGTTCGACTTCCCGGTCATGCCGCGCATCTTCTACTCCCTCCGCGCGCAGACGGCGAACGAGCTGAAGAAGGTGCTCTCCGAGACGTTCGACATCCCCAGCGGCGCCGCCTGGGGCGTGTTCCTCCGCAACCACGACGAGCTCACGCTCGAGATGGTGTCCGAGGAGTACCGCCAGGCCATGTACGGCTGGTACGCCTACGACCCGCGGATGCGCTCCAACATCGGCATCCGCCGCAGGCTCGCGCCGCTTCTGGACAACTCGCGCGCCGAGCTCGAGCTGATCAACGCCCTGCTCTTCTCCCTCGCCGGCAGCCCGTTCCTGTACTACGGCGACGAGATCGGCATGGGCGACAACATCTGGCTCAACGACCGCGATGCGTCGCGCACGCCGATGCAGTGGACGCCCGACCGCAACGCCGGCTTCTCGGCCGCCGACCCCGGCAAGCTCGTGCAGCCGATCGTCCAGTCGCTCGTCTACCACTACAACCAGGTCAACGTGGAGGCGCAGCTGGCGCAGTCCCGCTCCCTGCTGCACTGGATGCGGAACGTCCTGCACGTGCGCCGCGGCCACCCGGCGTTCGGCCTGGGGTCGATGCGCGTCCTCGAGACGGACCACGAGTCGGTGCTCGCCTTCGTGCGGGACTACGCCGGCTCGGGCTCCGAGATGGGCGACCAGCCCGAGGAGGTGCTCTGCGTCTTCAGCTTCAACCACAACCCGGTCTCGGTCACGATCACGGACCCGGAGAACCCCGGATCGACGCTCAGCGACCTGTTCGGCGGCGGCCGCTTCCCCGGATTCTCGGACGACGGCACGCTGACGATGACACTCGGCACGCAGGGCTTCTTCTGGCTCCACGTCGCCAAGGCGCACGAGGCCCGCTGACCCGGCAGCACGCCGAGGGGCCTCCGGCCGATGTCGGAGGCCCCCTTTAGGCTGTCGGCGTGAGCACCACCGGAACGACCGAGACGCAGACCGAGCCGATGCTGTTCGACGACGCCGAGCAGGAGCTCGTCCCCTCCGAAGGGGCGCGGTGGTTCGATCTGCTGGCCGTGTTCGACCTCGAGACCACCGGCATCGACGTCCGCACGAGCCGCATCGTCACCGCGCACGTCGGCGTGATCGACGCGGCGGGCGAGCCGGTCGAGGGCACGACCTGGCTCGCCGATCCGGGGGTCGAGATCCCGGCCGGCGCCTCCGCCGTCCACGGGATCAGCACCGAGCACGCCCGCGCGCACGGCCGCCCCGCCGGCGAGGTCGTGGCCGAGATCTCCGAGGCGCTGCGCTCGCTCCTCGCCCGCGGCATCCCGGTCGTCGTCTACAACGCCCCCTACGACCTCTCGCTCCTCGCCCACGAGGCGCGCCGCTGGGGCGTGCCCGTGCTGCTCGACCCGAGCCCCGTCGTCGATCCGCTCGTGATCGACAAGGCGGTGGACCGCTACCGCAAGGGCAAGCGCACCCTGACCCTCGCCGCCGAGCACTACGGCGTCGCCCTCACCGAGGCGCACGACGCGGGCGCGGACGCGATCGCGGCGGGTCGGGTCGCCCAGGCGCTGGGCCGCGCCTTCGCCGACGAGCTCGGAGTCGGCGCGGAGGCCCTGCACGCGCTCCAGGTCGACTGGTGCCGCACCCAGGCCGAGTCCTTCCAGGAGTACATGCGCCGCGTCCGCGACGAGTCCTTCGTCGCCGACGGGGGCTGGCCGGTCCGCCACTGACCCCTCAGGTCAGCGTGCGCCCCTCGCGCAGGAGCGCCACGTACTCCGCGATCCGCCGCTCCCGCGTCGCCGCCCGCTTCAGCTGCGAGAGGCGGAAGAGGAACGCGAAGCGCTTCTGCCCGCCGACGGTCGCGAAGAAGGCCAGGGCCTGCGGATCCGCGTCGAGCGCCCGCTGGAAGTCGTCCGGCACCTCCGCATCGCGCTGCCGGTAGGCCGCGTCCCAGCGCCCGTCGGCGCGTGCCCGCTCGACCTCGGCCAGCCCGCCCGGCAGCATCCGGCCCTCCGCCAGCAGCCGTGCGACGTGATCGCGGTTGACCTTGGACCACGGGCTCGCGCGACGCCGCGGGGTGAAGGCCTGGAGCTTGAACTGCTCGTCGAAGGCTCCCGCCTGACCGTCGATCCAGCCGTGGCAGAGCGCGATGTCGAGCGCCTCGGCGTAGGTGATCCCCGGATCGACGGCGGCCTTCTTGCGCAGCTTCAGGCGGACTCCGTCCGGGTCGGGCTCGCCGCGGAGGTAGGCGTCCCACTCCTCGGGAGTCGTGAACGGCAGGATCGGCTTGTCGGCGAAGGACACCATGCCGGGACGCTACCGCGCCGGCTCCCCGACGGCCACGGACCGCTCGTCGGCGCAAGCCCTCGCTCCGCGGACCGCGGCGCTGTGGGATCGGGTGAGCACGTGTTCCCCCTCCCCCTCTCGCAAGGAGAAGTCATGCCCACCATCCGCACGGTCACCGTCCTCGGCAGCGGAGTGCTCGGCTCCCAGATCGCCTTCCAGTCGGCCTTCCACGGCTTCGCCGTCACCGTCTACGACCTCTCCGACGACGTCCTCGAGTCGGCGCGCGAGCGGCTCCGCGGTCTCGCGGGCGTCTACGAGTCGGTGCCCGGCGGCGTCGCCGGCGGACCGCAGGAGGCGCTCGACTCCCTCCGCCTCACCTCCGACCTCGCGGAGGCTGTCGCCGACGCCGACCTCGTGATCGAGGCCGTCCCCGAGGACCTGGGCCTGAAGCAGGAGCTGTACGGCCGCCTGGGTGCGCTCGCTCCCGAGCGCACGGTCTTCGCGACCAACTCGTCCACGCTGCTCCCCAGCGACCTGAAGGCCTCGACCGGCCGACCCGACCGGTTCCTCGCGCTGCACTACGCCAACCACGTCTGGGCGCAGAACACGGCCGAGATCATGGGGACGGCGGACACGGACCCCGCCGTGGTCGACGCCGTCGTGGAGTTCGCCGTCTCCAGCGGCCTCGAGCCCATCAGGCTGCAGAAGGAGAAGGCCGGCTACGTCCTGAACTCGCTGCTGGTGCCGCTCCTCAACGCCGCGTCGGGTCTGCTCATGGGCGGCTACGCCGACCACGAGACCATCGACAAGACCTGGAGGATCGGCACCGGCGCCCCTCTCGGACCCTTCCAGATCTTCGACGTCGTCGGTCTGCGGACCGCCTACAACATCGCCGCCGCGGCCCCGGACGAGGCCTCCCAGGCGTTCGCCGCCCACCTGAAGACGGAGTACGTCGATCGCGGCCGCCTCGGAACGGCCACCGGAGAGGGCTTCTACCGCTACTGAGGACCGCCCCGCGGGAACGACGAAGGGCCCCCGACCGTGAGGTCGAGGGCCCTTCGAGGAGTGCTACTTGCCGAAGTTCTTGTAGCGGCTGTTGAACTTCTCGACGCGGCCGGCCGAGTCCATGATGCGCTGCTTGCCCGTGTAGAACGGGTGCGAGGCGGAGGAGATCTCGACGTCGATGACGGGGTAGGTCACGCCGTCGAGCTCGATCGTCTTGCTGCTCTTCGCGGTCGAGCGGGTGAGGAAGGTCTCACCGGACGCGAGGTCGCGGAAGACGATCGCGGAGTACTCGGGGTGGATGTCGGTCTTCATGGTCGTGTCCTGTCGTCGATGGTCCTGAACCGCACCTGTCGTCGACGGGAACGGGTGGATGAGGGCGGGCGCACCGCGAACGGGCCCGAACCAGCTACCGAGAATACCAGACCGGCAGCGCGCGCAGAAGTCGCGCCGCGCCCGGACCCCGGAGCCGGGGTCAGCCGCGGGCGCGGGCCGAGAAGCGCCCGTTCTCGCGGGTGAGAGCGATGTCGAGCCCGAAGGTCTCGGCGAGCGTCGCCTCGGTCAGGGACTCGGCCAGCGGGCCCGCCGCCACCACCGCTCCGTCGCGGAGGAGCAGGGCGTGGGTGAAGCCGTCGGGGATCTCCTCGACGTGGTGGGTCACCATCACGATCGCGGGCGACGCCGGGTCCTTCGCGAAGCCGCCCAGCAGCTGGACGAGCTCCTCGCGGGCGCCGAGGTCGAGGCTCGCGGCCGGCTCGTCGAGCAGGAGCAGCTCGGGGTCGGTCATGATCGCGCGGGCGATCTGGACGCGCTTCTGCTCGCCGTCCGAGAGCGTCCCGAAGGTGCGCTCGGCGAGGTGCTCGAGCTTCCACTCGGACAGCACGCGGCGGGCGCGGCGCTCGTCGATCGCGTCGTAGCCCTCGTTCCAGCGGCCGGTGACGGCGTAGGCGGCGGTCATCACGACGTCGAGCACGCTCTCGCCGGCCGGGAGGCGGCGCGCCATCGCGGTCGAGGCGTAGCCGATGCGCGGGCGCAGCTCGAACACGTCGACCCGGCCGAGGGTCTCCTCGAGCAGGTGTGCGGCACCGGTCGAGGGGTAGTTCTGCGCGGCGGCGATCTGCAGGATCGAGGTCTTGCCCGCCCCGTTGGGGCCGAGGATCACCCAGCGCTCGGCCTCGGCCACGTCCCACGACACGTGGTCGAGGATCCGCTTGCCGTTCCGGACGAAGGACACATCGACGAACGAGACAACGCTGGGCATGGGAGCCATTCTAAAGGAGGCGGCCGGGAGGCTCAGACGAGCGAGTCGTAGATCGCCCGGGTGTCTTGCGCGATCTGCGTCCAGCTGAAGTGGCTCTGCGCGCGCTCGCGGCCCGCGGCGCCCATCCGCTTCGCCGTCTCCGGGTCGGCGACGACCTCGGCGAGGGCGGCGGCCAGGTCGGCGACGTAGCGCTCCGGGTCCACGGGGGTGCCGGTGCCGTCGGTGACCTGCTCGATCGGGACGAGACGGCCGGTCACGCCGTCGTCGACGACCTCCGGGATGCCGCCGGTCGCCGTCCCGACGACCGCCGCACCGCAGGCCATCGCCTCGAGGTTGACGATGCCGAGGGGCTCGTAGATCGAGGGGCAGACGAACGTGGTCGCGTTCGTCAGGACCGCGGAGAGCTGGTGGCGCGGCAGGTGCCGGTCGATCCAGACGACGCCGGTGCGCTCCTCCTGGAGGCTGCGGACGAGGGAGGTGACCTCGGCCATGATCTCGGGGGTGTCGGGGGCGCCCGCGCAGAGCACGAGCTGCACCTCGGGAGGCAGGGTCGCGGCGGCGCGGAGCAGGTAGGGCAGGCCCTTCTGCCGGGTGATGCGGCCGACGAAGACCACGGAGGGGCGCGAGGGGTCGATGCCCAGCTCGGCGAGGACGGCCTCGTCCTCGACCGGGTGCCAGGCGTCGAGGTCGATGCCGTTGTAGACCACGTGGACCTTCGCCGGGTCCAGGGCCGGGTAGGAGCGGAGGATGTCCTCGCGCATGCCGCCGGACACCGCGATCACGGCGTCGGCGTTCTCGTACGCCTCCCGCTCGATCCAGCTCGAGACGCGGTAGCCGCCGCCGAGCTGCTCGGCCTTCCACGGACGCAGCGGCTCGAGGCTGTGCGCCGAGACCACGTGCGGGATGCCGTGCAGGAGCTGGGCGAGACGCCCCGCGGCGTTGGCGTACCAGGTGTGGGAGTGGACCAGGTCGGCCCCCGCCGCGTCCTGCGCGATCTGCAGGTCGACCCCGAGGGTCTGCAGCGCGCCGTTCGCCTCGGCGAGCTCCGCGGGGACGGAGTACGCGAACGTGCCCTCCTCCTCGCGCGGCGCGCCGAAGCAGCGCACCACGACCTCCAGGTCGCTGCGCAGCGCCTTGGTGAGCTCGGCCACGTGGACACCGGCTCCCCCGTACACCTCGGGCGGGTATTCCTTGGTCAGCAGATCGACTCGCACCCCCGAACCGTAGTACAGGGCGCTCCCCCGGCGACAGCCGGGGTCCACGGGGAAGCCCGAGCCCCTACTGTGGTGCCATGCAGTCAAAGAAGATCTTCGGCATCGTCCTCGCCGGCGGCGAGGGAAAGCGCCTCATGCCCCTCACGGCGGACCGGGCCAAGCCCGCGGTGCCGTTCGGCGGGCAGTACCGGCTGATCGACTTCGCGCTGTCCAACCTGATCAACTCCGGTCTCACCCAGATCGTCGTGCTGACGCAGTACAAGTCGCACTCGCTCGACCGCCACGTCTCGCAGACCTGGCGCCTCTCCGGGCTCCTGAACTCCTACGTCGCCTCGGTCCCCGCGCAGCAGCGCCTGGGCAAGCGCTGGTTCAGCGGCTCGGCCGACGCGATCCTGCAGAGCCTCAACCTGATCCGCGACGAGAAGCCCGACATCGTCGTCGTGGTCGGCGCCGACCACGTCTACCGGATGGACTTCTCGCAGATGATCGACGCGCACATCGCGTCCGGTGCGAAGGCGACCGTCGCGGCCATCCGCCAGCCGATCGAGCTCGCGGACCAGTTCGGCGTCATCCAGCTCGCCGGTGACGAGGCGGGCGACGGCATCGTCCCGACGATGATCTCCGAGTTCCTCGAGAAGCCCAAGGACGCCGTCGGCCTGGCCGACTCCCCGCACGAGGTCCTCGCCTCCATGGGCAACTACGTCTTCGACGCGGACGCCCTGATCGACGCGGTCATCCGCGACGGCGAGTCCTCCACGTCGGACCACGACATGGGCGGCGACATCATCCCGGACTTCGTCGCGCGCGGCGAGGCCGGCGTCTACGACCTCAAGCTCAACGACGTCCCCGGCTCGACCGACCGCGACCGCTACTACTGGCGGGACGTCGGCACCATCGACTCCTTCTTCGAGGCCCACCAGGACCTCATCTCGGCGCTGCCGGTCTTCAACCTCTACAACCAGCAGTGGCCGATCTTCTCGTCGCAGCTGAACTCCCCTCCGGCCAAGATCGTCCGCGACGGCAAGGGCAACATGGGATCGACGGTCGACTCGGTCGTCTCGCTCGGTACCGTGATCTCGGGCGCGCACATCGAGCGCAGCGTCGTCGGGCCCTGGACGGTCATCGAGTCGAACGCGACGGTCACCGACTCGGTGGTCTTCGACAAGGTCCGCATCGGCCCGGACGCGCTGGTCGTCCGCGCTATCCTCGACAAGGACGTCGTCGTCGAGCCCGGTGCTCGAGTCGGCGTGGACCACGACCGCGATCGCGAGCGCGGGTTCACCGTCACCGAGTCGGGCATCACCGTCGTCGGCAAGGGCGTCGTCGTCCACCCGTAGCACCCCCGCGGGTCGAGCTCTGCGCCCCGGCGCGCCCACCCGACCGATCGGACCGGCCCATGAGTGAGCGTCCTGCGACGCCTGCCCGCTTCCTCGTCGTCCTCGACGCGGACTCCACCCTCCTCCAGGACGAGGTGATCGAGCTCCTCGCGGTGCACGCCGGCTCCGAGGAGCGCGTCGCCGCCGTCACGGAGCGGGCGATGCGCGGCGAGCTCGACTTCGGCGAGAGCCTCCGCGAGCGGGTCGCCACTCTCGCCGGGGTCCCGGAGTCGGTGCTCCCCGGTGTGAGCTCGGGCGTCCGCGTCACACCCGGCGCCGCCGAGCTCGTGGCCGGCGTCCACGCCGCCGGCGGCCGCATCGGTGTGGTGTCCGGAGGGTTCCACGAGGTCCTCGACCCGGTCGCCGGTGCGCTCGGCCTCGACTTCGTCCGGGCCAACCGCCTCTGCTGCGGGGGCGGCCTGCTGACCGGAGCGGTCGACGGGGCGGTCATCGACGCCGCGGCCAAGGCGGAGGCGCTCCGCGAGTGGGCGGCGGTCTCGGGCGTCCCGCCGCAGCGCACGATCGCCGTCGGCGATGGTGCGAACGACCTGGAGATGATGGCGGTCGCCTCCCTCGCGGTCGCCTTCAACGCCAAGCCCCTGGTGCGCGAGCGCGCCGACCTCGTCGTCGGCGGCCTCGACCTGTCGCAGCTGCTGCCTGTCCTCGGCCTCCGCGGCTGAGGCCCGCCTCCCCCGGCCTCAGGAAGGTCAGCGGCCCGCGATCGCGACGAGTCCGGCGCAGCCGAGCGCCAGCGCCCAGCTGACGAGCGAGCCCACCAGGAAGTACTCCGCCTTCTCGCCGCTGCCGCCGTCGCGGGAGATCTCGGGGAAGCGCACGATCCCCTTGGCCGCGAGCACAGCACCGGCGAGGCCGATCGCTCCGGCGAGCGTGAGACCGGCGATCAGCAGCCGCTCCAGCGGTCCGATCGTGCGCCCGCCCTGGAGGTCCGGCAGGCGGGCGTCGGCCGGCTCCCGCCGCGCGAACCGCTCGCTCCAGCGCGGACGCGGCGCGGGCTCGGCCTGCGGGAGCTCGCGGAACAGCGCCGCCCGCACGATCACGTTGCCGCTCTCCAGCAGGAAGAGCCCGGCTCCGACCGCCAGAGCGAGCTGCTCGATCGGAGGGAGCGTGCTCGCGACGGTGGTCGGCGCGAGCGGCCCCGTCGGGACGCCGACTGCGCGGTCGACAGCAGTCAGCACCAGGACCGCCGCGACGAGGGCGACGGCCGGACGCAGACCCCCTGGCGGCCGCGCGTTCTCGACGGTCGTGGTCGTCAGCAGCCAGGCTCCGGCCAGGACGACGACGATCGCCGCACCGAGCGGCGGGACTCCGACGAGGAGCGCTGCGGTCACGGCTGCGGCGGCGAGCACGGGGATCGCGAGGAGGGCCGCACGGCGGCGGAGGTGCGTGCGCGCGAGGTCGCCGAGGCCGATCACGGCGAGCAGCAGCACCGTCAGCACGTCTCCTCCAGCAGGCGCGCGCCGGCGAGGAGCGCGCCCGCTCCCGCGCGCCGCAGCGCCTGCGAGACGGCGGGCTGCGAGATCGACTCCTGCTCGCCCAGCTCCTTCTGCGACGCTCCGCGCAGGCTCCCCAGCACGAGTCGGCGATCGCGCGCGCTGAGCGCTCCGACCAGCGCGTCGCGGGAGAGGAGGTAGGCGTTGACGGCCGCCTCGCCGGAGTCCCCGTCGGCGTCCCCGGCGACGAACCATCCGCGGGCCGTGGGCACGGCACCGTCCTCGAGCGCGTGGGCGCGATCGATGGCCTCGCGCGCGCGCCACCAGCCGGACCCGTCCTCGAGGTCCCCCGCGATCCCCGACCCGACCACCCGCACCTCGCCCAGGCCGATGCCCGCGCGGCAGTCGACGCCGGCCGGGAGCGAGAGGCGCGCCTGCAGCGTCGCCCGGAGTGCGGCGTGGACGGAGGGGTAGATCGCCTGGAACTCGTCGCCGACCGTCGGGTGCAGGGGCTGGATCGCCGGGACCGCGGCCTCCACCTCGGCGAAGCCCCGCTCGATCTCGCGCTGAGCACCCGCGCGGTCGACGAGGGAGCGGGAGGTCACCAGGTCCAGGAGCACGGCGACGACATCGGAGGAGGTCATCGCATAAGCCTAGAGCTTATATCCGTCGGATATAAGCCCAGGGCTTATCGGTCAGTGGCCCATCCCGAGGCCGCCGTCGACCGGGATCACGGCACCCGAGATGTACGCGGCCTCGTCGCCGGCCAGCCAGCGCGTGACCTTCGCGACCTCGGCAGCGGTGCCGTAGCGGGCGAGCGGGATGCTCTTCCGGTACTCCGCCTGCTGCTCCGGCGAGAGCTCCGCGGTCATGTCGGTCTCGATGAAGCCGGGAGCGACGACGTTGGCGGTGATGTTGCGGGCGCCGAGCTCGCGGGTCAGCGAGCGGGCGAAGCCCACGAGGGCGGCCTTCGACGAGGAGTAGTTGATCTGGCCCGGCGACCCGTAGAGGCCGACCACGCTGGAGATGAGGACGACGCGACCGAAGCGCTGCTTGAGCATCCCCTTCGATGCGCGCTTGACGACGCGGAACGCCCCGGTGAGGTTCGTGTCGACGACGGACGTGAAGTCCTCCTCCGTCATGCGCAGCAGCAGGGTGTCGCGGGTGATGCCCGCGTTCGCCACCAGGATCTCGACCGGGCCCAGCTCCGCCTCGACCTGCGTGAACGCGGCGTCGACGGAGGCGGCGTCGGTCACGTCCGCGACGACGGTGAGAGAGCCCTCCGGACCGGATCCCGAGCGCGCGGTCACGGCGACCCGGTGACCGGCGGCCACGAACTCCTGGGCGATGGCGAAGCCGATCCCCCGGTTGCCCCCGGTGACGAGGACGGTGCGCGGCGTGGTCATGGTGTCCCTCCTGCCGGCGCTCGTGCGGCGCCGGGCGACCCGTACATCCTAGAGGCGCGTCGCGCAACAGATTCCGGGATGAGGCCCTCCCGGCCTGCACCCGCCCGCCGCGACGTAGGCTTGCAGGGCTGTGAAACCACGCGAGACACTCACCTCCCTACCGCCGTCGCCGAGCGCCGAGCGGCGCTCCCGCGCGATCAAGTACTCGGTCGCCATGGGCATCAGGATGCTCTGCGTCATCTGCCTGCTCTTCGCCCACGGCTGGTGGCTGCTGTTCTTCGCCATCGGCGCCGTGGTCCTGCCCTACTTCGCCGTCGTGCTGGCCAACGTCGGCAGTGCGGGCGAGCGCGGCAACGTCGAGCGGCCGGGTGCGATCGTCCTCTCCCGGCCGGTCCCGCCGCCCCCCGCCCCCGACTCCGAGGCGCCGACCGGCCCCGAGGGCGGCGACCCGCGGGGAGACCGGACGTGATCCCGCTCGGCCGGGTCCCCGACGCGCACGCCTGCTCCCGAGCGGGCTGCCCGCGGACGGCGACGTTCGCGATCGAGTGGCGGAACCCGAGGATCCACGCGGAGGACCGTCGGAAGACCTGGCTGGCCTGCGGCGAGCACCTGGAGTTCCTGCGCGAGTTCCTCCTCGCCCGCGACTTCCCGCTCGAGGTGAAGCCGCTCTACACGGTCGATCGCGGAGCGGAACGATGAGCGGCGACGCGCCCCGTCCCTCCTGGCGCTTCGTCTTCTCGCGACGCTGGTTCGGCTACCTCGCTCTCGCGATCGTCTTCGCCGTCGCCTGCGTGCTGCTCTCGCGCTGGCAGGTCGCGCGGCTCGACCAGGCCGCCTCGACCAACCGGCTGGTCACCGCGAACTGGACCGCCGACCCGGTGGCGCTCGACGGGCTGCTCCCCGCCGACTCCACGTGGGACGACGCGCTCGAGTACCGCCCGGTCGAGGTCACCGGCGTCTACGAGACGCAGGGGCAGACCCTCGTCCGCAACCGGCCCTACAACGGCAACCCCGGCTTCGAGATCCTGACGCCGCTGCGGCTCGACGACGGCAGCGTGTTCGTCGTCGACCGCGGCTGGGTCCCCGTCGGCTCGACCCAGGACTCCCCCGACGCGATCCCCGCGCCGCCCGAGGGGGAGGTGACCGTCGTCGCCCGCCTGAAGCCCGCGGAGGGACGGATCGACGGACGCTCCGCACCGGCCGGCCAGATCGCCACGATCCAGCTCGACGACCTGTCGACGCAGCTGGACGAGCCCCTGCGGACCTCGGCGTACGGCCTGCTGGTCGCCGAGGCGCCGGCGCCGGTCGACGCTCCCCCGCTGGCCGCGATCAAGCCGGTCGCCGACGAGGGCCTGCACATCAGCTACGCCATCCAGTGGGTGCTGTTCGCCGTCATGGGCTTCGGCGGGCTCGGCTGGGCGATCCGCCACGAGTACCGCATCCGCAACGCCGACGACCCCGAGGTCGTCGCGGCCGAGGAGCGGCGCGAGGAGCGCCGCCGACGCCGCGGCCGCAGCGACTCCGAGGTCGAGGACGAGCTGCTCGACGCCCGCTAGGCGAGCGTGATCAGGTCGAGGTAGTCGGCCGCCCAGTGGTCCTCGGTGCCCTCCGGCATGATCAGGACGCGCTCGGGGTTCAGCGCCTCGACGGCTCCCTCGTCGTGGCTGACCAGGACGACCGCGCCCTCGTAGTGCGCGAGCGCGTCGAGGATCTCCTCGCGGCTCGCGGGGTCGAGGTTGTTGGTGGGCTCGTCGAGCAGGAGCACGTTCGCGCCCGAGACCACGATCATCGCCAGGGCGAGACGGGTCTTCTCCCCGCCGGAGAGGACCCCGGCCGGCTTGTGCGAGTCGTCGCCGGTGAACAGGAACGAGCCCAGGACCCGGCGGGCCTCGGTCTCGGTGAGGTTCGGGCTGGAGGAGACCATGTTCTCGAGCACCGAGCGCTTGACGTCGATCGTCTCGTGCTCCTGCGCGTAGTAGCCGATCCGGAGGCCGTGCCCGGCCTCGATCACTCCGGTGTCGGGCTGGTCGACACCGCCCAGGATGCGCAGGAGCGTCGTCTTGCCCGCTCCGTTGAGCCCCAGGATGACGACCTTGGAGCCGCGGTCGATCGCGAGGTCGACGGCGGTGAAGATCTCGAGCGAGCCGTAGCTCTTCGACAGGTTCTGAGCCTGCAGAGGGGTGCGACCGCAGGCGGACGGGGTCGGGAACCGGAGCTTCGCGACGCGGTCGACCGCGCGGACCTCCTCGAGCCCGCTGAGCATGCGCTCGGCACGCGCGACCATCTGGTGCGCCGCTGCGGCCTTCGAGGCCTTCGCGCCGAACTTCGCGGCCTGCAGCTGGAGGGCGCCGGCCTTCTTCTCGACGTTGACCCGCTCCTTCTTGCGGCGCTCCTCGTCGGCGGCGCGCTGGCGCTGGTAGTTCTTCCAGTTCATGTTGTAGACGTCGATGACCTGGCGGTTGGCGTCGAGGTAGAAGACGCGGTTCACGGTCTCGCCGACCAGCTCGATGTCGTGGCTGATCACGATGAAGCCGCCGCGGTAGTTCTTGAGGAACTCGCGGAGCCAGACGACGGAGTCGGCGTCGAGGTGGTTCGTCGGCTCGTCGAGGATCAGCGTGCTCGCGTCGGAGAAGAGGATGCGCGCGAGCTCGATGCGGCGCCGCTGGCCACCGGAGAGCGTCTTGAGCGGCTGGTCGAGGATCCGGTCGGGGAGGTTGAGGTTGCTCGCGATCGACGCGGCCTCCGCCTCAGCCGCGTATCCGCCCAGGGAGAGGAAGCGATCCGTGAGGTTGCCGTACTTCTTCATGCCGGCCTCGCTCACGGAGGTGTCGCTGCTCGACATCGCGACCGTCGCCTCCTGCATGCCGAGCACCAGCTGCCCCAGCCCGCGGGCGTCGAGGATGCGGGTGCGCGCGAGCTCCTCCGGGTCGCCGGAGCGCGGGTCCTGAGGGAGGTAGCCGATCTCGCCGCCGCGGTCGACCGTGCCCTTCGAGGCGATGAGGTCGCCCGCGAGGACCTTGGTCAGCGTCGTCTTCCCCGCCCCGTTGCGGCCGACGAGGCCGACCTTGTCGCCGTCGCCCACCCGGAAGGAGACGTTCTCCATCAGGAGTCGGGCGCCGACTCGGAGTTCGAGGTCGTGCACGCTGAGCACAGTGCTGTCCGTTCCCGCCAAGAAATGGCGTTCGGTTCGGGAGGAGTGGGGCAAGGGGCCGCGATGCGGCAGCCCCCTAGTATATTTCCTGAGCCGCGGGGCGGATCCACGTCCGCTCACCGCGGACGCGCTCGCTCCTCGCTCTCGGGCGACCAGGACTCTCGGAGATCACCCATGTCCCCTTCCTCTTCCGCCCTCCCGCGCCCGGTCCTCGCCGACCGGCTCGTCACCCGCTCCGTCGCGACCGACGCCCTGCTGGTGCTCGCGGGTGCAGGTCTCACCGCAGCGATGGCGCAGCTGTTCATCCCGATGTGGCCGGTCCCCTTCACGGGCCAGACCTTCGCGGTCCTCCTGGTCGGCACGACGCTCGGCGCACTCCGCGGCGCGCTCTCCATGCTCGTGTACGCGCTCGTCGGCGCTCTCGGCGCCCCGGTCTTCACCGAGGGCTCGCACGGCTGGGCGGTCCTCGCGGGTCCCACCGGCGGCTACATCGTCGGCTTCGTCCTCGCGTCGATCGTCACCGGGTGGCTCGCCCAGCGGCAGTGGGACCGTCGCGTCCTCGGCACGCTGGTGACCTTCCTCGCCGGCACCGCCACCATCTACCTCGTCGGCCTGCCCTGGCTGGCCGCCGCCCTCGCCTCGCTGGGGCTGCCCGCCGACCTCGGCTCCGTCCTCTCCGCGGGACTCGTGCCCTTCCTGGTCGGCGACGCGCTCAAGGCGCTGGTCGCCGCCGCGCTGCTCCCCACCACCTGGGCGATGCTCTCGCGCCGCTCGCGCTGAGCGGTCGCACGGACGCCGAAGGGCCGGGAGGACGATTCCTCCCGGCCCTTCGGGCGTCCGGCAGAGGTCGAGCCGCCCGGTCCTCCTGCTCGACCTCGGTGGGCACCTCCACCGACTCGACCGGCGGGGGCGACGACGGCCCCGGACTCCGGAGCCGTCCCGCGCGGCCGTTCCGACTCCACGACGGACTGCGACAGGCTGAAGACGACAGGAACGCCGAAGGGCCGGGAGGACGACTCCTCCCGGCCCTTCGGCGTCGGTGTGCAGCGGCTAGATCGAGAAGCCGAGTGCGCGCATCATGTCGCGCCCGTCCTCGGTGATCCGGTCGGGACCCCACGGCGGCATCCAGACCCAGTTGATCCGGAACGCCTCGACGATGCCGTCGAGCGACTCGGCGGTCTGCTCCTCGAGCACGTCGGTCAGCGGGCAGCCCGCCGAGGTGAGGGTCATGTGGATGACGAGGGCGTCGTTCTCGTCGTCCCAGCCCAGATCGTAGATGAGTCCCAGGTCGACCACGTTGACCCCGAGCTCGGGATCCATCACGTCCTTGAGGGCCTCCTCGACCTGGTCGAAGAGCTTCGGCTCGAGAGTGGTGACCGCCATGATCAGACCGTCGCCGAGGTCAGGAAGCGGTCGTAGCCCTCGTCCTCGAGCCGGGTGGCGAGCTCCTTGCCGCCCTGCTCGGCGACGCGGCCGGCGACGAAGACGTGGACGAAGTCGGGCTGGATGTAGCGCAGGATCCGCGTGTAGTGCGTGATCAGCAGCACGCCGAGACCGGTGCTCTGGTGGGCGCGGTTGACGCCCTCCGACACGATCTTGAGCGCGTCGACGTCCAGGCCGGAGTCGGTCTCGTCGAGGACGGCGAACTGCGGGGCGAGCAGCTCGAGCTGGAGGATCTCGTTGCGCTTCTTCTCACCTCCCGAGAAGCCCTCGTTGACGTTGCGCGCCGCGAAGGACGAGTCCATGCGGAGGTTCGCCATCGCCGACTTGACGTCCTTCGTCCACGTGCGGATCGCGGGCGCCTCGCCGGCGATCGCGGTCTTGGCGGTGCGGAGGAAGTTGGTGTTGGTCACACCGGGGATCTCGACCGGGTACTGCATGGCGAGGAAGAGGCCCGCGCGGGCGCGCTCGTCGACGGACATGTCGAGGACCTCGACGCCGTCGAGGGTGATCGAGCCGCCGTCGACGTGGTACTTCGGGTGTCCCGCGATCGTGTACGCGAGGGTGGACTTGCCGGACCCGTTGGGGCCCATGATCGCGTGGATCTCACCCTGGTTGATGGTGAGATCGACACCGCGGAGGATCTGCTTGGTCCCCTGCTCGGTCTCGACACTGACGTGGAGATCGCTGATCTGGAGAACGGACATTCAGACTTCCTTCGTGACGGTCGGGTCGATGTAGACGTCGCCGTCGATGATCTCGACGACGAAGACGGGGACCGGCTCGTAGGCCGGGAGGTTCAGGGGGGTGCCGGTGCGGAGGGAGAACTGGGAGCCGTGCGCCCAGCACTCGAGGCTGTCGCCCTCGACGAAGCCCTCGGAGAGCGAGATCTCGCCGTGGGTGCAGGTGTCGCCGATGGCGTGGATCTCGCCGGCGGAGTCCTGCACGACCGCGATCGCGACTCCGTCGACCTCGACCCGCATGGCCTGGTTGGGGATCAGCTCGGAGACCGAGCAGATCATCGCGGCGTTGCTCATGCGGGGACCGCCGCTCCGCGGGAGGAGCCGGTCTGGCCGGCGCTGCCGGCGAGCTCCGCCTCGATCGCGAGCTGCAGGCGGTCCTCGAGCTCGGCGACCTTGATCTGCTGCACGATCTCGCTGAGGAACCCGCGCACGACCAGGCGTCGCGCCTCGTCCTCACGGATGCCGCGGGACTGCAGGTAGAAGAGCTGCTCGTCGTCGAAGCGGCCGGTCGCCGAGGCGTGC
This sequence comes from Rathayibacter sp. AY1A2, assembly GCF_002930935.1. Taxonomy (NCBI): domain Bacteria; kingdom Bacillati; phylum Actinomycetota; class Actinomycetes; order Micrococcales; family Microbacteriaceae; genus Rathayibacter; species Rathayibacter sp. AY1A2. The sequence goes on from NZ_PSTP01000005.1 coordinate 131,823, forward strand.
CCCGCTCCGGCGATGTCACCGGTCTCGATCTCGAGGTTCGGGATGGAGTCGGCGCGCGTGCCGTCCGAGAGGACGAGGTTGCGGTTCTGCTCGTAGCTGTCGGTGCCGGTGGCGCTGTTGCGGATCAGGACGTCGCCGATCCAGACGGTGCGCGCGCCCTCGCCCTGCAGCGCGCCCTTGTAGGTCACGCGGCTGCGGGTGTCGGGGGCGTCGTGGTCGACGTACACCTGCTGCTCGAGGTGCTGGCCGCCGTCGGCGAAGTACAGGCCGAAGAGCTCGCCGTCCGCTCCGCGCTCGACGAGGTGCGCCGAGGGGTTCACCCGGACGATGGAGCCGCCGAGGGTGACCACGATGTGCTTCACCTTCGCGTCGCGTCCGACCCGCACGAAGTGGTTGGCCAGGTGCCGGGCGTCGTCCGCCCACTCCTGCACGGTGACGACGGTGAGCTGCGCGCCCTCGCCGACGAGGATCTCCACGTTCTCCGCGAGGGAGGCCTCCCCCTCGTTCTGCAGCACGACGACGGCGCGGGCGTAGGGCGCCGCCTCGATGATCGTGTGCGCGGCGCGGGGTGCGGAGCCGAGGCCCGAGCGGACGAGGGTGGCGACCTTCTCGTCCTCTCCCGTCACGCGGACGGCGAGGGCCTTCTCGAAGCTCGACCAGGCGTTCGCGGCGGCGCGGTCCTCGGGGAGGCCGGCGGTGCCGATCCGCTGGTCGTCGCGGCCGACCCACGAGACGTCGACACCGTCCACCGCCGCGTGCTCGAGGGGGGCGGGCGAGCCGTCGAGCGCGCCGTCGATCAGATCGCCGAGGCGGGCGACGGGCGTCAGCTTCCAGGCGATCTCGCGGCCGGTGACGGCCTCGAAGGCCTCGACGTCGGCCGACGCGAAGCGCTCGGAGCGCGTCTGCACGGGCGTGAACGCCCCGTCGGAGTGGGCGCTGATGCCCAGGCGCTCAGCGGCGGCCGCGCCGTCGATCTCGGGGGTCGCGGCGCTCGTGGGGACCGTCATCTGGCGGTGGTTCCTTTCGATGGGTGCGGGGTGCCCCGTCCGGGCGCCCCTTCGAGGGGGGAGGCGGGCGTCAACCGACGCTGCCCTCCATCCCCATCTCGATGAGCTTGTTCAGCTCGAGGGCGTACTCCATGGGCAGCTCGCGCGCGATCGGCTCGATGAAGCCGCGGACGATCATGGCCATCGCCTCGTCCTCCGGCAGGCCGCGCGACATCAGGTAGAAGAGCTGCTCCTCGCTGACCTTCGACACCGTCGCCTCGTGGCCGAGCTGAACGTCGTCGACGCGGATGTCGATCGCCGGGTAGGTGTCGGAGCGCGAGATGGTGTCGACCAGGAGCGCGTCACAGCGCACGGTGTTCGCCGAGTGGTGCGCGTTCGCGTCCACCCGGACCTCGCCTCGGTATCCGGCGCGACCGCCGCCGCGGGCGATCGACTTCGAGACGATCGACGACTGCGTGTACGGCGCCATGTGGACCATCTTCGCGCCGGCGTCCTGGTGCTGGCCCGGGCCCGCGAACGCGACGGAGAGGGTCTCGCCCTTGGCGTGCTCGCCGACCAGGAAGATCGACGGGTACTTCATCGTGACCTTGGAGCCGATGTTGCCGTCGATCCACTCCATCGTCGCGCCCTCGTGCGCGATCGCGCGCTTGGTGACGAGGTTGTAGACGTTGTTCGACCAGTTCTGGATCGTCGTGTAGCGCACGCGGGCGTTCTTCTTCACGATGATCTCGACCACGGCCGAGTGCAGCGAGTCCGACTTGTAGATCGGAGCCGTGCAGCCCTCGATGTAGTGGACGTAGCTGTCCTCGTCCGCGATGATCAGGGTCCGCTCGAACTGGCCCATGTTCTCGGTGTTGATCCGGAAGTAGGCCTGCAGCGGGATGTCGACGTGGACGCCCTTGGGGACGTACACGAAGGAGCCGCCGGACCAGACCGCGGTGTTCAGCGCCGCGAACTTGTTGTCGCCCGCGGGGATGACGGTGCCGAAGTACTCCTCGAAGATCTCGGGGTGCTCGCGCAGCGCCGTGTCGGTGTCCATGAAGATGACGCCCTGCTCCTCCAGGTCCTCGCGGATCTGGTGGTAGACGACCTCGGACTCGTACTGGGCCGCGACACCGCCGACGAGGCGCTGGCGCTCCGCCTCCGGGATGCCGAGCTTCTCGTACGTGTTCTTGATGTCGTCCGGGAGGTCGTCCCAGGTCTGCGCCTGCTTCTCGGTGGAGCGGACGAAGTACTTGATGTTGTCGAAGTCGATGTCCGACAGGTCGGCGCCCCACGTCGGCATGGGCTTGCGCTCGAAGAGCTTCAGGGCCTTCATGCGGCGGTCGCGCATCCAGGCGGGCTCGTTCTTGAGCGCGGAGATGTCGGAGACGACCTCGGGCGAGATGCCGCGTCGTGCGGAGGCTCCGGCGGAGTCCGAGTCGGACCAGCCGAACTCGTAGACGCCCAGGCTCTCGAGCTCGGGGCGGTCGATCAGGATGTCTGACATGTGTACCTCGTTTCCTACCCACTGCTAACCGGTCGGGTCCCGGAGTCATTCCCCCGGGGGTGGCCCGCGGGTGCTCTCCGGCCGGTCGCGCGATCGATCTGATGCGCGGAGCGGATGATGTGCGTCCCTGGATTCCGGAGGTGTGCGTCGGCGCTCCATCGGGCCGTGTGCGGATCACGTGCGCAGGGTGCGTCGAACCGTGACCAGCTTCTCATTCTACCGGCGTCCGCCGTTCAGGGGAACCTCCGCACCTGGGTGTCGGCCGGGCACCGGTGACGCGCATCCAGACGCGCATGGCCATACCGGTGTCGGTGGTCCGTGATTCGGTTCCGCCATGACGAACGACGCATCGACCCCGATCCCCGCACGACTCGTGACCGCACTGGTGGGCGCCGGCCTGCCGACCGGACCCGCGCGGGCGTTCGGCCCTCTCGCCCGCGCGATCGCGGCCGACCTCCCGCTGCGGACGCTCCCCCGCGTGCTCCTGCGCCTCCGGCGGCACCTGCTCTCCGCCGAGCCGGAGCCCGCGGTCAGGCGGCGGGTTGGAGCTCCTGGGCGGCGTCCCGGCGCTGGGCGCGCACGGTGAACAGCCTCGGGTTCACGTCGAGCAGCACGCGGACCGCGCCGACCCAGATGAGCGCCGAGCCGAGGAGGTGCACCGCGACGAGCGTCTCGGGCAGCGCGGTGAGCGACTGCACGACCCCGACCAGCGCCTGCAGCACGACGACCACGAGGAAGGCGATCACGCGCCGCCGGGCGAGCTCCGAGCCCGCCGCCCGCGACAGGCGCAGGAGCAGCGCGGCGCCCACGACGAGCACCGCTGTGCCGAGCACGCCGTGCACGACGGTCACGCTCTCCCAGTGGAACTGCATGCGGGGCACCTCCGCGGAGTCGCCGGCGTGCGGGCCGGTTCCCGTCACGAGGGTCCCCACGAGGATCACGAGGAGCGTCAGGCCGACGAGCCCGATGCTGAGCGCCCGCGTCGCGCGGTCCGGCTCGAAGGCCACGGACTGCGAGCGGTGGGCGCGGTGCCACGTCAGTGCGGTGGTGGTGAGGAGGGCGATGGCGAGAACGAAGTGCCCGGCCACGATGTACGGGTTGAGGCCCGAGTGGACGGTCGCGCCGCCCGCGAGGGCGTTCGCGACGACGAGCCAGAACTGCGACCAGGCGAGCCGGGTCATGGTGCGGTCGCGCGGCTTCTGCAGGCGCGCGGCCGTGATCGCCCAGCCCACCGCGACCACGAGGACGCCGGTGAACGCGCGGTTCGTGAACTCGATGAAGCCGTGGATCCCGAGCTCGGGGGTCGAGGTGAGCGAGCCCGGCTCGCACGCCGGCCAGGTGGGGCAGCCGAGGCCAGAGCCGGTCAGCCGGACGACGCCCCCGAAGAAGATGATCAGGATGCTCGCGACGAGCGCCGCGGTGGTCCCCCAGCGCAGTGCGCGCGGACCCAGGGTCACCCGCTCGGCGAGCAAGGAGAACGGCGTCACCATCAGAAGGGGAGCAGCGGGTCGATGCCGACGGCGAGGAAGAGCAGGGTGAGGTATCCGATGGACCCGTGGAACACCCGCATCGGCGAGACGTGCTCGTGACGGATCGCGAGGCTGTAGAGGCGGTGCGTCTCGGCGATGAACCAGACTCCGCTGCCGAGCGCGACCACCGTGTAGAGCACCCCCATGCCGGCGACGGGGATCAGCAGGAGCGAGCAGGCGACGGTGGCCCAGGCGTAGAGGATGACCTGGAGCCCGACGATCGTGCGTCCGCGCACGACGGCCAGCATCGGCACGCCGGCGGCCTGGTAGTCGTCCCGGTACTTCATCGACAGCGGCCAGTAGTGCGGCGGCGTCCAGAGGAAGATGACGGAGAAGAGGATGACGGGGGCCCAGTCGAGCGAGCCGGTGACCGCCGCCCAGCCGATCAGCACCGGCATGCAGCCCGCGATGCCGCCCCACACGATGTTCTGCGGCGTCCGGCGCTTGAGGAAGAGCGTGTAGAACACGACGTAGATCAGGATCGCGGCGAGCGAGAGGCCCGCGGAGAGCCAGTTGGCCGTGAGGCCGAGCCAGACGATCGACAGGACGCCGATCGTGGTCGCGAAGACGAGCGCGGACCGGTCCGAGATCTCCCCGGTCACGAGCGGCCGGTTCTTCGTCCGGTTCATGATCCGGTCGATGTCGCGGTCGAAGTAGCAGTTGAACGCGCCCGCGGACCCGGCGCTCAGGGCGCCGCCGATCAGGACGTTGAGGACCAGCAGCAGATTGGGGATCCCGCCCTGCGCCAGGATCATCGTCGGAGCGGTCACCACGAGGAGCAGCTCGATCACGCGCGGCTTCGTCAGAGCGACGAAGGCCTTCACCTTGCGCGAGAGGGTCGTCGGCGACGCCCCGTCCCGCTCGACGGCGGTGGTCTCCACGACTGCGTCCATTGCTCCTCTAACGATTCGATGATCCCGAACGAGTGTAATGCGCCCGTCCGGGAGCCGGGCCCGGCGTGCACGCTTGTCCAATCGGACGCAGACATATGCGACCACGCAACCCCCGGTCGGCGGCGCACCCCCCTCCGTATACTCGGGACTGCTCGCCAGAGCGCCCGGCACGCACCCGAGCCCGCCCGACGATCGTCGGCACGGGGCCGAGAGGGTCGTCGCCGGAGCATCGTGTCGAAGTCGTCATGCGGCGTGCTCCACCATGCGAGAGGGCGGACGGTCCCCGTCTGCCCCACGTCTCGAGAAGGGTCAGTACCAAGTGTCAGAACTGCAATGGGAATCCATTGACGAGAAGGCAGTCGACACGGCGAGGGTTCTCGCCGCGGATGCGGTCGAGAAGGTCGGCAACGGCCATCCCGGAACCGCCATGAGCCTCGCGCCCGCCGCCTACCTCCTGTTCCAGAAGGTCATGCGCCGCGATCCGTCCGATGCGACCTGGATCGGCCGCGACCGGTTCATCCTGTCGGTCGGCCACTCCTCGCTGACGCAGTACGTCCAGTTCTACCTGGGCGGCTACGGACTCGAGCTCGACGACCTCAAGGCGCTGCGCACCTGGGGCTCGAAGACCCCGGGCCACCCGGAGTACGGCCACACCGACGGCGTCGAGATCACCACCGGACCGCTCGGCCAGGGCCTCGCCTCCGCCGTGGGCTTCGCCTACGCCTCGCGCTTCGAGCGCGACCTGTTCGACCCGGAGGCCGCCGCGGGCACCTCCCCGTTCGACCACTTCGTCTACGTGATCGCCGGCGACGGCGACCTGCAGGAGGGCGTCACCAGCGAGGCCTCCTCCCTGGCCGGCCACCAGAAGCTCGGCAACCTGGTCGTCATCTACGACTCCAACCAGATCTCGATCGAGGACGACACCAACATCGCCTTCACCGAGGACGTCAAGGCGCGCTACGAGGCCTACGACTGGCAGGTCCAGGTCGTCGACTGGAAGAAGACCGGCGAGTACCACGAGGACGTCGCCGAGCTGCACGCCGCGATCGAGGCCGCGAAGGGCGAGACCGACAAGCCGTCGCTCATCATCCTGCGCACCATCATCGGCTGGCCGTCGCCGAAGAAGCAGAACACCGGCAAGATCCACGGCTCCGCCCTGGGCGCCGACGAGCTCCGCGGACTCAAGGAGGTGCTCGGCTTCGACCCCGAGAAGACCTTCGACGTCGCCGACGAGGTCATCGAGCACACCCGCAAGGCCGTCGAGCGCGGCCAGGCCCAGCACGCCGAGTGGGACGAGCAGCTCGCCGCCTGGGCGTCCGCGAACCCCGAGAAGAAGGAGCTGCTCGACCGGGTCCTCTCGGGCGAGCTGCCCGAGGGCGTCCAGGAGGCGCTCCCCGTCTTCGAGCCCGGCAAGGAGGTCTCGACCCGCGCCGCGTCCGGCAAGGTCATCAACGCCCTCGCCGGCGTGATCCCCGAGCTGTGGGGCGGCTCCGCCGACCTCGCCGAGTCGAACAACACGACGATCGAGGGAGCCGGCTCCTTCGTCCCGACGGAGTTCTCGACCCACGAGTGGACCGGGAAGAAGGGCGGCCGCGTGCTGCACTTCGGCATCCGCGAGCACGCCATGGGCGCGATCCTCAACGGGATCGTCCTGCACGGCAACACCCGCCCCTTCGGCGGCACCTTCCTGATCTTCTCCGACTACATGCGCCCGGCGGTCCGTCTCGCCGCGCTCATGAAGGCGCCGGCCATCTACGTCTGGACCCACGACTCCGTGGCGCTCGGCGAGGACGGCCCGACGCACCAGCCGGTCGAGCAGCTGTCGACCCTCCGCGCGATCCCGGGCCTGGACATCGTCCGCCCCGGCGACGCGAACGAGGTCGCCTACGCCTGGAAGACCATCCTCGAGCGCCGCGAGGGCCCCGCCGGCCTCGCGCTCACCCGTCAGAACATCCCGGTGTTCGAGCGCGGCGAGGGCGACGCGGAGGGCGAGACCTTCGCCTCCGCCGCGAACGTCGCCCGTGGTGCCTACATCCTGGCCGAGGCGCCGGGCGGCACCCCGGACGTGATCTTCATCGCGACCGGCTCCGAGGTCCAGATCGCCGTCGAGGCGCGCGAGGCCCTGAGGAGCGAGGGCGTCAACGCCCGCGTCGTCTCGGCTCCGTCCCTCGAGTGGTTCGAGGAGCAGGACGCCGAGTACCGCGAGAAGGTCCTGCCCTCCTCGGTGAAGGCGCGCGTCTCGATCGAGGCCGGCCTGAGCCTGGGCTGGCAGAAGTACGTCGGCGACGCCGGCCGCTCCGTCTCGATCGAGCACTTCGGCGCCTCGGCCGACTACAAGACCCTGTTCCGCGAGTTCGGGATCACCACCGAGGCGGCACTGTCCGCCGCCAAGGAGTCGCTCGCAGCCTCCTGACCCGAAGGCCGCGTCCACCACGGACGCGGCCTTCGCCGTCGGAGCAGCGGCTCCCCCTCACACCACGCACCACCTACGCAGAAGAAGAAGAGACATGACCGAGAACACCCCCACCGCAGAGCTCTCCGCCGCCGGCGTCAGCATCTGGCTCGACGACCTCTCCCGCTCGCGCATCTCCACCGGAGGGCTGCAGAAGCTCATCGAGGAGAAGAACGTCGTCGGAGTCACCACGAACCCCACGATCTTCGCCGCGGCCCTGACCAACGGCGAGTCCTACGACGCCCAGGTGCGCGAGCTCGCCTCCGCCGGCACCTCGGTGACCGACGCCGTCTTCGAGATCACCACCGACGACGTCGCCGCGGCGTCCGACATCTTCCGCCCGATCTACGACGCGACCAACGGCTACGACGGCCGCGTGTCGATCGAGGTCGAGCCCGGCCTGGCGCACGACGCCCAGGGCACCATCGAGCAGGCCAAGGCCCTCTGGGCCAAGGTCGACCGCCCCAACGCGATGATCAAGATCCCCGCGACCGTCGAGGGCCTCGAGGCCATCACGGAGGTCATCGGCTCCGGCATCTCGGTGAACGTCACCCTGATCTTCTCGCTCGCCCGCTACCGCGCCGTCATCAACGCGTACCTGGCCGGCCTCGAGAAGGCCAAGGACGCCGGCATCGACCTGTCGACCATCCACTCCGTCGCCTCGTTCTTCGTCTCGCGCGTCGACACCGAGATCGACAAGCGCCTCGAGGCCGTCGGCACCGACGAGGCCCGCGCCCTCAAGAGCAAGTCCGGCGTCGCCAACGCGCAGCTGGCCTACGAGGTCTTCGTCGAGGCGTTCGCCACCGAGCGCGCCCTGCTGCTCCAGGAGTCCGGCGCCAACCGCCAGCGCCCCCTCTGGGCCTCGACCGGCGTCAAGTCGACCGACCTCCCCGACACCCTCTACGTGACCGAGCTCGTCGCGGCCGGCGTGGTCAACACGATGCCCGAGAAGACCCTCGAGGCGACCTTCGACCACGGCGTCATCACCGGCGACACCGTCACCGGCTCGTACGCCGACGCGAACGCCGTCCTCGACGCCGTCGCGGCGCAGGGCGTCTCGTACGCCGACGTCACCGAGCTGCTCGAGAAGGAGGGCGTGGAGAAGTTCATCGTCTCCTGGAACGAGCTGCTCGACACCGTCACCGCGGCGCTCGAGGGCGCGAAGGCGCAGGCCTGATCATGGCCATCCAGATCCACGTCAGCGGAGACGCCGAGAAGGCCGTCGACCGCGTCGTCCCGGAGCTCGTCGCCGACGAGGTCGCGTCCGGCATCACCGCCCAGGTCCCCACCCTGTGGGGCGCCGCGGCGGAGGAGGAGGCGGCCAAGCGCCTCGGGTGGACCGAGTCGACCACCGTCTCCCGCCCCCTGATCCCCCAGATCCTCGCCCTGCGCGAGGAGTTCCAGGCCAAGGGCGTCGACCACATCGTCCTCGGCGGCATGGGCGGCTCCTCCCTCGCGCCCGAGGTCATCACCCGCACCGCCGGCGTCGAGCTCACCGTGCTCGACTCGACGGCGCCCGGCCAGGTGCTCGCCGCCCTGAACGACCGGCTCGCGTCGACCGCGGTCGTCATCTCCTCGAAGTCCGGCTCGACCGTCGAGACCGCGAGCCAGAAGAAGGCCTACGAGAAGGCGTTCACGGAGGCGGGCATCGATCCGCTCGACCGCATCGTCATCGTGACCGACCCGGGCTCGCCCCTCGACACCTCCTCCCGCGAGGCCGGCTACCGCGTGTTCAACGCCGACCCGAACATCGGCGGGCGCTTCTCGGCGCTCTCCGCGTTCGGCCTCGTGCCGTCCGGGCTCGCCGGCGCCGACATCGAGGCCCTCCTCGACGAGGCGGCCGAGGCCTCCCTCGGGCTCGCCGTGGACTCCCCCGAGAACCCGGGCCTGATCCTCGGAGCGGCGATCGCCGCGACCAGCCCGCGCCGCGACAAGCTCGCGATCGTCGCCGACGGGACCGACATCGTCGGCTTCGCCGACTGGGCGGAGCAGCTCATCGCCGAGTCCACCGGCAAGGACTGCACGGGCATCCTCCCCGTCGTCCTCGGCACGCTGGCCCCCGAGCTCTCGGAGGACCTGCCCGACGTGCAGGTCGTCCGCCTGGTCGAGGACGCCACGGCGCTGCACCTGTTCCCGCGCGACCGCCACGAGGGCGAGATCCTCCTCTCCGGCTCGCTCGGCGCTCAGATGCTGACGTGGGAGTACGCCGTCGCCGTCGCGGGTCGCCTTATGGGCATCAACCCGTTCGACCAGCCCGACGTCGAGTCGGCGAAGGTCGCGACCCGGGCCCTGCTCGAGAAGCGCCCCGAGCCCGAGGCGCCCGCGTTCACCGACGCGGGCATCGAGGTCACCGGCAGCAGCAGCGTCACCGAGGGCGTCTCGACCGTCGCCGCCGCTGTCGACCGCCTCCTCGCCCAGCTGGGCGACGGCGGCTACGTCTCGATCCAGGCGTACGTCGACCGCCTCGCGCTCCCGCAGCTCGAGGGCGTGCGCGACCTCCTCGCCGCGCAGGCCCAGCGCCCCGTCACCTTCGGGTGGGGCCCGCGCTTCCTGCACTCGACCGGGCAGTACCACAAGGGCGGGGCCCCGACCGGCGTGTTCCTCCAGATCACCGAGCGCTCCGACGTGGACCTCGAGATCCCGGACAGCCCGTTCACCTTCGGCCAGCTCATCCTGGCGCAGGCCGCCGGCGACGCGAGCGTGCTCGCCGAGCACGGCCGGCCGGTGCTGACCCTTACGCTGACCGACCCCGAGGCCGACCTCGAGGCGCTCTTCGAGGCCCTCAACACCTGATCCGACGGGCACGCCGCCGTTGCGCTCTCGAGCGCGCGGCGGCGTGCCCGCGGTCGTCCCGCGACCACTTCCCGGGGCAGCAGCCGGGCCCGCCCGCTCCTCCCCCTCCCTCACCGATAGCAGTGCGCCGGTCCCACCGGCACACAGAAGGACACTGCACATGTCTGTGGACATCACCCCCGAGTTCAACCCGCTGAGGTTGAGCTTCGACCGCCGGTTGAACCGGATCGCCGGGCCCAGCGGCCTCGTCATCTTCGGCGTGACCGGCGACCTCTCCCGCAAGAAGCTCATGCCCGCGGTCTACGATCTCGCCAACCGCGGCCTCCTGCCCCCCGGCTTCGCCCTCGTCGGATTCGCCCGGCGCGACTGGGACGACCAGGACTTCGAGCAGGTCGTCCACGACTCCGTGAAGAAGCACGCCCGCACCGAGTTCCACGAGGAGGTCTGGGCGCAGCTCGCGCAGGGCATCCGGTTCGTGCAGGGCGAGTTCGACGACCCCGAGGCGTTCGCCCGCCTGAAGACGACCGTCGACGACCTCGACCGCGAGCGCGGCACGAACGGCAACTTCGCCTTCTACCTCTCGATCCCCCCGAAGTCCTTCCCGCAGGTCACCGAGCAGCTGCGCAGCTCCGGCCTCGCCGAGCAGAAGGACGGCCAGTGGCGCCGCGTCGTCATCGAGAAGCCGTTCGGCAGCGACCTGAAGACGGCCCGCGAGCTGAACGACGTCGTCGAGTCGGTCTTCCCGCCCGACTCCGTCTTCCGGATCGACCACTACCTCGGCAAGGAGACGGTCCAGAACATCCTGGCCCTCCGCTTCGCCAACATGATGTACGAGCCGCTCTGGAACTCGAACTACGTCGACCACGTGCAGATCACCATGGCCGAGGACATCGGCGTGGGCGGGCGCGCGGGCTACTACGACGGCATCGGAGCGGCGCGCGACGTCATCCAGAACCACCTGCTGCAGCTGCTCGCCCTGACCGCCATGGAGGAGCCGATCTCGTTCGACGCGGCCGACCTCCGTGCGGAGAAGGAGAAGGTCCTCGCGGCCGTCCGCCTCCCCGCCGACCTCTCCACCGCGACCGCCCGCGGGCAGTACGCCGGCGGCTGGCAGGGCGGCGAGAAGGTGCTCGGCTTCCTCGAGGAGGACGGCATGAGCCCCACCTCGACCACCGAGACCTACGCCGCCATGCGCCTGGACATCGGCACCCGACGCTGGGCCGGCGTGCCGTTCTACCTGCGGGCCGGCAAGCGCCTCGGCCGCCGCGTCACCGAGATCGCGGTCGTGTTCAAGCGGGCACCGCAGCAGCTCTTCGCCGAGAGCCAGACCACGTCGCTGGGCCAGAACGCGCTCGTCATCCGCGTCCAGCCCGACGAGGGCGTCACCATGCGATTCGGCTCGAAGGTGCCCGGCGCCGGCATGCAGGTGCGCGACGTGACGATGGACTTCGGCTACGGCCACGCGTTCACCGAGGCGAGTCCCGAGGCCTACGAGCGCCTCATCCTCGACGTCCTCCTGGGCGAGCCGCCGCTCTTCCCCCGGCACGAGGAGGTCGAGCTGTCCTGGAAGATCCTCGACCCGATCGAGGAGTTCTGGGCCACGCAGGGCCAGCCCGAGCAGTACCGCCCCGGAACATGGGGCCCCGATTCCGCCGACGAGCTCCTCGCCCGCGACGGCCGCACCTGGAGGCGTCCATGATCGTCGATCTGCCCGACACCACGACGAGCGAGGTCTCGAAGACCCTCGTCAAGATCCGCGAGGAGGGCGGCGCCGTCGCCCTCGGCCGCGTCCTCACCCTCATCATCGCGACCTCCCGGGGTCACGAGGAGGAGGCCATCGAAGCCGCGAACGACGCGTCCCGAGAGCACCCGATGCGCGTCATCGTGGTCTCGAAGGACGACGGCACCACCACGGTCCCGGTCGACGCGACGGCGCGGGTCGACGCGCAGATCCGGGTCGGAGGCGACGCCGGCGCGAGCGAGGTCGTCGTGCTCCGTCCCTACGGGGACGCGGCCGAGGACGAGGAGAGCCTGGTCACGGGCCTCCTCCTCCCCGACGCCCCCGTCGTGGCCTGGTGGCCGAACAGCGCTCCGGACAACGCCTCCGCGTCCCCGATCGGCCGGATCGCCACCCGGCGGATCACCGACGCGTCGGCCCAGTCGAACCCGGCGGAGGCGCTGCACCACCTCGCCTCCACCTACGCCCCCGGCGACACCGACTTCGCCTGGACCCGCCTCACCCTCTGGCGCGCGCAGCTCGCCGCCGTGCTCGACCAGCCGCCCTACGAGCCGATCACGGCCGTCGAGGTCTCAGGCGCGGCCGACTCGCCCTCGACGATCCTGCTCGCCGCCTGGCTGCAGCTCGAGCTCGACATCCCCGTCGACCACGAGCTCACGATCAGCGCCACCGGGTCCAGCGGGATCCACGGCGTGCGGCTCATCCGCGACTCCGGAGTGATCGAGCTCGAGCGCTCGGTGCCCAACGTCGCGACGCTCACTCAGCCCGATCAGCCGGTCCACGACATCTCGCTCCCCCGCCGCAGCCTCCGGGACTGCCTGGCGGAGGAGCTGCGCCGACTCGACCCGGATGACCTGTACGGTGAAGTGATCTCGCGCGGGGTCGACATGCTCACTGAGAAGGCCGAGGCCCGCAGCGCCTCCTGAGGTGTGGGCGCCCGTCCAGGGCGCCCGCACCTCAGAGCTTCCCGACACGGAGCCGAACCCCGCCGATCGGCACCCGAACCCGAAGGAGTCCCCTGAGATGACCACCGAACGCCGCGTGCTGGTCCACCGCGACAAGCAGACCCTCGCCGGCTCGGTCGCCGCCCGGTTCCTCACCAAGACGATCGACGTCCTCGACGACCTGGGTTCGGCGAACGTCGTGCTCACCGGAGGGACGATGGGAGCCGCCACGCTCAAGGAGATCGGCTCCTCCTCCGCCGCCGGCAACGTGGACTGGTCGCGCGTGCACTTCTGGTGGGGCGACGAGCGCTGGGTGCCCCGCGGCCACGAGGACCGCAACGACGTCCAGGCCGGGGACCTCTTCAGCGTCCTCGATGTGCCGGCGGCGAACGTGCACTCCTACCCGGCCTCGGACGAGGGCCTGGACCTCGACGGCGCCGCCGCTGCCTACGACGCGGAGCTGCGCGAGCACGCCTCCGAGGGGCGCGACTACCCGCGCTTCGACATCACCTTCCTCGGCGTCGGGCCGGACGGGCACATCGCGTCGCTGTTCCCCGAGCGCTCCGCGATCCGCTCCACGACGCCCGGCGTCCTCGTCGTCCGCAACTCTCCGAAGCCGCCGCCCGAGCGTATCACCCTCACGCTGCCGCTGATCAACCAGTCGGACCGCATCTGGATGGTGCTCGCCGGCGCCGACAAGGCCTCGGCCCTGGGTCTCGCGCTCGCGGGTGCCAGCACGAACGAGGTGCCCGCGTCGGGCGCGTTCGGTCGCAAGCGCACGGTGTTCTTCGTCGACCAGGAGGCAGCGGCCGAGGTCCCCGAGTCGCTCATCGCTCCGAGCTACTGAGCACGGTCCGGAAACGACGGAAGGCCCGCCCCCGAGGGGGCGGGCCTTCCGTCGTTCGTCGTCCGGTGAGGATCAGGACGGGGTCGCGGTGCCTCGTCGGGCGCGCAGCTGCTGCAGCGCCTCCTCGAGGAGCTGAGCCGCCTCGGCCTCGGTGCGGCGCTCCTTCACGTAGGCGAGGTGCGTCTTGTAGGGCTCGGTCTTCGCGACCTGGGGCGGGTTCGCCCGGTCGCGGCCCGCGGGGAGACCGGACTGCGGGGAGTCGATCACCTCGGGGATCTCGTCCTCGGGGAGGGCCGCCGAGAAGTGGCGCACCGTCTCATTGCCGAGAGCGTCCCAGTAGGAGACCGCGACGCGCTCCGCGTGGAAGCCCCGGTCCTGCTCGCCCATGGGTCCTGCGCCGACGCGCGAACCGCGGATTGCACTGCCGCCTGATGCCATTGCGAGTACCCCTATGCTCCGGTGGTGAACTTGGTGATGAGTCCGAGCACCACGATGCAGGCCAGCCAGACGACGCCCAGGATCACGGTGATGCGGTTCAGGTTGCGCTCAGCGACGCCCGACGCGCCGAGGTTGGAGGTGACTCCGCCCCCGAACATGTCGGACAGACCGCCGCCGCGCCCCTTGTGGAGCAGGATCAGCATGGTGAGCAGGAGGCTCGTGATGCCCAGGATGACCTGGAGCACGACCTGGAGGATGTCCACGCGGTACCTTTCGAAGTTCTGGCGCGTTGCGCGCCCCGACGAGTATAACGGCGCCTGCGAATCCGCGAGGAATGCGTCGTCCCGTGTTCGGGGCGATGTATACGAGTGTCCGTCGAGGGGCGCAGCGGGTGGCCTCGTCGCGGTGCCCTCGACAACCTCTCCAGTCGCCGGACCGCGAGCCTGTGATCCACGCACTTTCGGATCGATCGAGCCGAACGCGCCGCGCTCTCGGACGACACCCCGCAACGAGCCGACAGCCCCGCACCGGCCAACGCGCGAAGCCGGTGTGGGATCTTCCGAGGCGAACCGGTGATCCGCGTTCCAGCGGATCGACGTAGCCGGACGCATCCCGCTCCCGGAACCGCGCCCCGTCGCGAAGCCGACCGCGCCACGCCGCGCAGGGAGCGGCGTGGACGACGAGAGGGCGGGCCCGATGGGCCCGCCCTCTCGTCGCAGCAGCTCAGACCCCGACGTGGTTCCGGAATCGTGCGATCGCCGCGAACTCGTCGACCTGGAGGCTGGCGCCTCCGACGAGTGCTCCGTCGACGTCGGGCTCGCGCATGAAGCCGGCGATGTTGCCGGACTTCACGGAGCCGCCGTAGAGGATGCGGGTCTTCGCGGCGGTGTCGGCGCCGAGGACGTCGGCGACGACTCCGCGGAGCGCCTTGCAGACCTGCTGGGCCTGCTCGGGCGTCGCGGCCTGTCCGGAGCCGATGGCCCATACCGGCTCGTAGGCGACGACGAGGTCGGCGTCCGCGGGCAGGCCGGTGAGGGCCTCCTTCAACTGGGCGACCGGCACGGCCGACGGGCCGTGCTTCTCGAGGTCCTCCGCGGTCTCGCCGACGCAGATGATCGGAGCGACGCCGTGCTGGAGGGCCGCAGCCGACTTGGCGGCGATGTCCGCGTCCGTCTCGCCGTGGAGCGTGCGACGCTCCGAGTGGCCGACGATCACGTAGTCGCAGTCGAGCTGCTTCAGGAACTGACCCGAGATCTCACCGGTGTAGGCGCCGCTGTCGAACTTCGAGACGTCCTGCGCGCCGTACTTGAGCGGCAGCTTGTCCGAGTCGACGAGGATCTGCACGGGCCGGAGGTCCGTGAAGGGCGGGAACACCGCGACCTCGACGCCGTCGAAGTCGTGATCGGCGTCCTTGAGGCTCCACGCCAGCTTCTGCACGAAGGCGATGGCCTGGAGGTGGTCCAGGTTCATCTTCCAGTTGCCGGCGATGAGCGGGGTGCGGGCGGTGGTGTCTACCATCCGAGGACCTCCAGTCCGGGGAGGCGCTTGCCCTCGAGGAATTCGAGGCTCGCTCCGCCTCCCGTCGAGATGTGGCCGAACTGGTCGTCGCGGAACCCGAGGGCGCGGACGGCCGCGGCGGAGTCGCCTCCGCCGACGACGCTGAGACCGTCGACCTCGGTGAGCGCCTGCGCGACGGTCTTGGTGCCCGCCGCGAACGGCTCGAGCTCGAAGACGCCCATGGGGCCGTTCCAGAACACCGTCCTGGACGCCGCGATGATCTCGGCGAAGTGCGCGGCGGTGTCCGGTCCGATGTCCAGGCCGAGGCCCTTCTCACCGAAGGGCGTGCCCTCGATCGCGTCGGCCGAGGCGACCTGGTGCTCGGCGTCGGGGCCGAACTCCGACGCCACGACGACGTCCGTCGGCAGGACGATCTCCACACCCAGCTCCTTCGCCTTCGCGAGGTAGCCGAGCACGGTGTCGACCTGGTCGGCCTCCAGCAGGCTGGCGCCGACCTCGTGGCCCTGGGCCTTGAGGAAGGTGAAGAGCATTCCGCCGCCGATGAGGATCGAGTCGACCTTCGGCAGCAGGTGCTCGATCACGCCGAGCTTGTCCGAGACCTTCGAGCCGCCGAGGACGACCGCGTAGGGGCGCTCGGGCTTCTCGGTGAGCCGCTCCAGCACCTCGAGCTCGGCCGCGATCAGCGTGCCGGCGGCGCTGGGGAGAAGCTCGGCGAGCTCGTAGACGCTCGCCTGCTTGCGGTGCACGACGCCGAACCCGTCGGAGACGAAGGCGTCACCGTAGGCGGCCAGCTTCTCGGCGAAGGTGCGGCGCTCGGCCTCGTCCTTGCTCGTCTCGCCGGCGTTGAACCGGAGGTTCTCGAGGACGACGACCTGGCCGTCCTCGAGGGCGTCGACGGCGGCCGAGGCCGCCTCCCCGACGGTGTCCTCGGCGAAGGCCACCGGAGCGTCGAGCAGCTCGCCGAGGCGGGCGGCGACGGGAGCGAGGCTGTACTTCGCCTCGGGCTTCCCCTCGGGGCGCCCGAGGTGGCTCACGACCACGACTCGGGCGCCCTCGGAGACCAGACGCTGGAGCGTGGGCACCGACGCGCGCACGCGGCCGTCGTCCGTGATCGTTCCGTCCTTCAGGGGGACATTCAGATCGCAGCGGACGACGACGCGCTTGCCTGCGAGGGAGCCCAGTGAGTCCAGAGTGCGGAGCGTCACTGCGCGCAGCCCTTAGAGCTTGCCGGCGACGAACTCGGTGACGTCGACGAGGCGGTTGGAGTAGCCCCACTCGTTGTCGTACCAGGAGGCGACCTTGACCTGGCTGCCGATGACCTTCGTGAGGCCCGCGTCGAAGATCGACGAGTGCGGGTCGGTCACGATGTCGCTCGAGACGATCGGGTCCTCGGTGTACTTGAGGATGCCCTTGAGGTCTCCCTCGGAGGCCGCCTTGTACGCCGCGTTGATCTCCTCGACGGTGGCGGGCTTGGTCAGCTCGACGGTGAGGTCGGTGATCGAGCCGGTCGGGACCGGGACGCGGAGGGCGTAGCCGTCGAGCTTGCCGACGAGCTCCGGGATGACCAGGCCGAGCGCCTTGGCGGCACCGGTCGAGGTCGGGATGATGTTGACGGCGGCGGCGCGGGCGCGACGCAGGTCGCTGTGCGGGCCGTCCTGGAGGTTCTGGTCGGCGGTGTACGCGTGGACCGTGGTCATCAGGCCGCGCTCGATGCCGAAGTTGTCGAGCAGCACCTTGGCGAGCGGCGCGAGGCAGTTCGTGGTGCAGGACGCGTTCGAGATGATGTCGTGCGTCGCGGGGTTGTAGGTGTTCTCGTTCACGCCGAGGACCAGGGTCGCGACGTCGCTGCCGGTGGCGGGAGCGGAGACGATGACCTTCTTGGCACCCGCGGTGATGTGCTTGCGCGCGTCCTCCGACTTGGTGAAGCGGCCGGTCGACTCGATGACGACGTCGACTCCCAGCTCGCCCCAGGGGAGGTTCGCGGGGTCGCGCTCCTCGAGGACGATGATCGGCTTGCCGTTGACGACGATGCGGTCGCCGTCGAGCTCGACGGTCGCGTCGAGGCGGCCCGTGATGGAGTCGTACTTCAGGAGGTGCGCGAGGGCCTTGTTGTCGGTGAGGTCGTTGACCGCGACGATCTCGAGGTCGCTGCCCTTGGCGAGGGCTGCACGGAAGAAGTTACGGCCGATACGGCCGAAGCCGTTGATGCCGATCTTGACGGACACAGATATCTCCTGGTGAGGAAAGGCACCTCGACGGTGCAGTGGAGGGGTGGAAGCCGGCGACAGGGCGTCCCGGACGCGGGGCCCGGGACGCCGAGATCGCTACGACAGTAGCAGCAGGCCCGAAGTCTTCTCGCGGGCCTTCTCGAAGCGCGCGGAGACGTCGGCCCAGTTCACGATGTTCCAGAACGCCTTGACGTAGTCGGCCTTCACGTTGACGTAGTCGAGGTAGAAGGCGTGCTCCCACATGTCGAGGAGGAGGACCGGGACGGTCGCCGCGGCGAGGTTGCCCTGGTGGTCGTAGAGCTGCTCGATGATGAGCTTCTCGCCGAGCGAGTCCCAGGCGAGGATCGACCAGCCGGAGCCCTGGATGCCGAGGGCCGAGGCGGTGAAGTGGGCGCGGAACTTGTCGAACGACCCGAAGTTGTCGTCGATGGCCGCGGCGAGCTCGCCGACGGGCTTGTCGCCGCCGTCCGGCGAGAGGTTGTTCCAGAACACGGTGTGGTTCACGTGACCGGCGAGGTTGAAGGCGAGGTCCTTCTGGAGCTTGTTCACGTTCGCGAGGTTCTCGCTGTCGCGAGCCTCCTGCAGCGAGGCGAGGGCGGTGTTCGCCCCGGCCACGTACGTCGCGTGGTGCTTGTCGTGGTGGAGCTCCATGATCCGCCCACTGATGTTCGGCTCGAGGGCCGAGTAGTCGTAGGGCAGTTCGGCGAGCGTGTAGTCAGCCATGTGCGATCTCCTGTTCGTGGTCGTCGCTCCCGTGCGACCCGCCGGCGTCTCGGCGTCCTCCGCGAGGCGGAGGAGGAGGGCCGGGAGTGTCCTGAGCGACCCGATCAGTCTAGCGAGGGGGCCCCTCCGCGTTCGGAGGGCTTGCGTTGTTCGACCAGGAGACACTCAGCGTTCGCCGGGCGGGGCGCGCCGTGCGGCCGGGCCTACAGGTCCTGCAGCTCTGCCGGGAGGTTCGCGTCGGTGCCCGGGATGTCGAGGTCGGACGCGCGCTTGTCGGCCATCGCGAGGAGGCGGCGGATGCGGCCGGCGACGGCGTCCTTCGTCATCGGCGGATCGGCGTGGTGGCCGAGCTCGTCGAGGCTCGCGTCGCGGTGCGCGAGGCGCAGGCGCCCGGCGTAGCGGAGGTGCTCGGGGATGTCGTCGCCCAGGATCTCCATCGCGCGCTCGACGCGGGCGCACGCCGCGACGGCGGCCTGGGCGGAGCGGCGGAGGTTCGCGTCGTCGAAGTTGACGAGGCGGTTCGCGGTCGCCCGCACCTCGCGGCGCTGGCGCAGCTCCTCCCAGCTCGCGACGGTCGCGGTCGCGCCCATCAGGGTGAGCATCGCGCTGATGCTCTCGCCGTCGCGGATGACGACCCGGTGGACGCCGCGCACCTCGCGGGACTTGGCCTGGACTCCCAGGCGTCCGGCGGCTCCGACGATCGCCATGGCCGCCTCGTTGCCGGGGCAGATGATCTCGAGCGCCGCGGAGCGGCCCGGGTCGGTCAGCGAGCCCTGGGCGAGGAAGGCGCCGCGCCACAGGGCGGCGAGCTCCTCGCGGGAGCCGGTCGTGAGGCGGTTGGGCAGGCCGCGGACGGGCCGGCCCCGCTGGTCGAGGAGGCCGGTCTGCCGGGCGAGGGTGTCCCCGCCCTCGACGACGCGCACCAGCCAGCTCGTGGTCCTCCGGGATCCGCCGGCCGAGACGATGCTGCCCTCGCTGCGGACGCCGTACAGCTCGGCGAGGTCGCGGCGCACGCGGGTCGCGAGCGGGGCGGAGTCGAGCTCGACCTCGACCGCGAGGCGGTTGGAGATGATGTGCAGTCCTCCGGAGAAGCGGAGGATGGTCGCCAGTTCGGCGGCACGGACGGTGTTCTTGCGCGAGACGATCGCGACCAGTTCGCCCTTGACGTCTGCGGTGAGGGCCACGGAGTCTTCCTTACGTCGGGTGCGCGGCTGAGCGCGCGGGGATCATTCTCGGCCGAGGTCGCGGTGCGCCACGTTGACGGCGACGCCCGGCAGCTCGGCCAGACGGGCCGCGACACGGCCCGCGACCGCGACGGAGCGGTGCTTGCCTCCCGTGCAGCCGATCGCGATGGTCGCGTGGCGCTTGTTCTCGCGCTGGTAGCCGTCGAGCACGGGGCGCAGGGCCCGGGAGTAGGAGTCGATGAACTCCTCGGCGCCCTGCTGGGCCAGCACGTAGTCTCTCACCTCTTCGTCGAGACCCGTGTGCGGACGCAGCTCAGGGATCCAGTACGGGTTCGGCAGGAACCGCGCGTCGGCCACCATGTCGGCGTCCGTCGGCAGCCCGTACTTGAAGCCGAAGCTCATCACCGTGACCTGGAGGCCCGCGCGGCCGGCCTCGGCGAAGCGCTCGGTGATGCTGGTGGCCAGCTGGTGGATGTTGAGGTCCGAGGTGTCGATGACGATGTCGGCCGACTCCCGCAGCTGAGCGAGGCGCGTCCGCTCGGCGGAGATGCCGTCGAGGAGGGTCCCCCGGCCCTGCAGCGGGTGCGGACGGCGCACCTGCTCGAAGCGGCGGACGAGCGCGGCGTCGGTGGCCTCGAGGAACACCACGCGGAGGTCGACCCCGGCGCGCAGCTCGCGGACGATGTCGCCGAGGTCCTCGAAGAAGTCGCGTCCGCGGACGTCGACGACAGCCGCGATCTTCGGCAGCGTGTCCCCTGCACGCTGCGCCAGGTCGACCAGCGGGCGCAGCATCTGCGGCGGCAGGTTGTCGACGACGTACCAGCCGAGGTCCTCCAGCGCGTTCGCGGCCGTGGACCGGCCCGCTCCGGACATCCCCGTGACGATCAGCACGTCCTGCTGCTCGCTCTCCGTGCTCATGCGCTCTCCGTGCTCGTGTCTGCTCGTGTCCTCGGTGCCGGGCACCGGCCGCTCTCCCCCGGAGCGCGGGCCTCCAGCCTAGGGCGTGCCCCCGACGGCGGACCCGTCCGGATGCAGGTGCGCGTGGATCGCGCCCGCCAGCGTCGGGCCGATGCCCTTGACCTCGGCGATCTCGGCCTCGCCCGCCTCGCGGAGCCGGGCGACGGATCCGAAGTGCTTCAGCAGGTCGCGAACTCGCGTGCCTCCGAGCCCGGGCACCTCGGCCAGCTGCGACGAGATGTCGCGCTTGCGACGCGTCCTCTGGTGGGTGATCGCGAAGCGGTGCGCCTCGTCGCGGATGCGCTGGAAGAGGAAGAGCGCATCGCTGTTGCGCGGCAGGATGACGGGGAAGTCGGAGTCCGGCAGCCAGATCTCCTCGAGGCGCTTGGCGATCCCGCAGAGGGTGATGCCGGTCACCCCGGACTCGTCGAGCGCGCGCTGCGCCGCCGCGACCTGCGGCTGGCCGCCGTCGACGATCAGCAGTTGCGGGGGGTACGAGAACTTGCGCCGCTTGGCCTCGCCGGTCTCGGGGTCGACCGCCGCGGGCTCGACCGGCTCGCGGAGATAGGCGAGGCGGCGGGTGAGCACCTGGTGCAGCGACTCGGTGTCGTCCGTCGACTCCGCGATGGAGAACCGCCGGTACTGGTCCTTCCGCGCGAGCCCGTCCTCGAAGACCACCATCGAGGCGACGATGTTGGTGCCGCTGAGGTGGGAGACGTCGTAGCACTCCATCCGGAGCGGCGCCTCGCTCATGCCGAGGGCGTCGCGGATGTCCTCCAGAGCCTGCGTCCGAGCGGTGAAGTCGGCGGAGCGGCGGGTCTTGTAGAGCATCAGCGAGTGCTTCGCGTTCTGCGTCGCCGTCTCGAGGAGGGCGGCCTTGTCTCCGCGCTGGGCCGCTCGGAGGCGCACGTTCGTGCCACGCAGTCCGCTCAGCCACTCCTCGAGCGCCTCGGTGTCCTCGGGCAGCTCCGGCACGACGACCTCCCGGGGCGGGACGTCGCCGGTCTCGTAGGCGGCCTGGAGGGCCGTGTCGACGAGCTCCGCCGTGCTCATGTCGAGCTCCTTGTCGACGACCCAGCCCCGCTCGCCGCGGATGCGCCCGCCGCGGACCCGGAACTGCTGCACGGAGGCGGCGAGCTCGTCGTGGACGATCGCGTAGAGGTCGACGTCCACATTGTCCTTGAGCACGACCGCGCTCTTGGCGAGGACCGCGTCGAGAGCGGCGGCCTGATCGCGCAGCTTCCCCGCGCGCTCGTACTCCATCGCGGCGGCGGCCTCGCGCATCTCCTTCTCGAGCTCGCCGATCATCCGGCGGTCGTGGCTGCCCATGAAGGCGACGAAGCGGTCGACCATCTCGCGGTGCTCGGCGAAGGTGACGCGGTGGGAGCAGGGCCCGCCGCAGCGGCCGATCTGCGACGCGAAGCAGGGCTTGCCGCTCTGCATGGCGCGCTTGTAGTTGGAGTCGTTGCAGGTCCTGATCGGGAACGCCTTGATCATCAGGTCGATCGTCTCGTGGATCGCCCAGATCTTCGGGTAGGGCCCGAAGTAGCGGGCCTTCCTGATCTTGGCGTTCCGCGTGACCATCACCCGCGGGGCCTCGTCGCCGAGCGTCACCGCCATGTAGGGGTAGGACTTGTCGTCGCGGAACTTGACGTTGAAGGGGGGATCGAACTCGTTGATCCAGGTGAACTCGAGCTGCAGGGCCTCGACGTCGGTGCCGACGACGGTCCACTCGACGCCGGAGGCCGAGGTGACCATCCGCCGGGTGCGCTCGTGCAGGCTCGGCAGCGGGGCGAAGTAGTTGCTCAGCCGCGCGCGGAGGTTCTTGGCCTTGCCCACGTAGAGCACCCGCCCCCGGGCGTCCGTGAAGCGGTACACGCCCGGGAGGGTCGGGATCTCACCCGGCTTCGGCCGGAAGTCGACTGTCTGCGCCATGCCTCTCGCTCGCGTCAGCCGAGGATCTCGGCGAGGAACATGCCGGTGTGGCTGCCCTCGACCTTCGCCACGTGCTCGGGGGTGCCCACCGCGACCACCTGTCCGCCGCCGGCGCCGCCCTCGGGACCCATGTCGATCAGCCAGTCGGCGGACTTGATGACGTCGAGGTTGTGCTCGATGGTGATCACCGTGTTGCCCTTGTCGACCAGGCCGTTGAGGACGAGGAGGAGCTTGCGGACGTCCTCGAAGTGCAGGCCCGTCGTCGGCTCGTCGAGCACGTAGACGCTGCGGCCGTTGGAGCGGCGCTGGAGCTCGGTGGCCAGCTTGACGCGCTGCGCCTCGCCGCCGGAGAGCGTGGTCGCGCTCTGGCCGAGGCGGACGTAGCCGAGGCCCACCTCCACCAGCGTGCGGAGGAAGCGGTGGATCGCCGTGATGGGCTCGAAGAAGTCGGCCGCCTCGGCGATCGGCATGTCGAGCACCTCGGCGATGTTCTTGCCCTTGTAGTGCACGGTCAGGGTGTCGCGGTTGTAGCGCGCTCCCCCGCAGACCTCGCACGCCACGTAGACGTCGGGCAGGAAGTTCATCTCGATCTTGATGGTGCCGTCGCCCGAGCAGGCCTCGCAGCGGCCGCCCTTGACGTTGAAGCTGAAGCGGCCGGGCAGGTACCCCCGCGCCTTCGCCTCGGTGGTCTCGGCGAAGAGGTTGCGGATGCGGTCGAACACGCCCGTGTAGGTGGCGGGGTTCGAGCGCGGCGTGCGGCCGATCGGATTCTGGTCGACGTGCACGACCTTGTCGAGGTTCTCGAGGCCGGTGACGCGCGTGTGCTTGCCCGGCACCTTGCGGGCGCCGTTGAGCTGGTTGGCGAGCACGCGGTAGAGGATGTCGTTCACGAGGGTGCTCTTGCCGGAGCCGGAGACCCCGGTGACCGCGACGAACGTGCCGAGCGGGAACTCCGCGTCGACCTTGCGGAGGTTGTTGGCGTTCGCCCCGACGACCTTGATCATCCGCTTGCGGTCGATCTTCCGCCGCTTCTTCGGGACCTCGATCGCCTTGCGGCCCGAGACGTAGTCGCCGGTGAGCGAGTGGGTGTTCTCGAGCAGCGACTCGTAGGAGCCGGAGTGCACGACCTTGCCGCCGTTGACCCCGGCGCCCGGGCCGATGTCGACGATCCAGTCGGCGGTGCGGATGGTGTCCTCGTCGTGCTCGACCACGATCAGCGTGTTGCCCAGGTCGCGCAGCTTGATGAGGGTGTCGATCAGGCGGCGGTTGTCGCGCTGGTGCAGGCCGATGCTCGGCTCGTCGAGCACGTAGAGCACGCCGGTCAGCCCGGAGCCGATCTGGGTCGCCAGGCGGATGCGCTGCGCCTCGCCGCCCGACAGGGAGGCGGCGGCGCGCGAGAGGTTGAGGTAGTTGAGCCCGACCTCGATGAGGAAGTCGATGCGCGCGCGGATCTCGCGCAGCACCTGCGCGGCGATGTGCGCCTCGCGGTCGGTCAGCTCGAGCCGGCTCATGAAGTCCTGGGCGTCGCCGAGGCTGAGGTCGGCCACGTCCGCGATGCTCGCCCCGTGCACGAGCACGGCGAGCACCTCGGGCTTCAGGCGGGAGCCCTTGCACACGGGGCAGGGCACCTCGCGAAGGAACTCGGACCAGCGGGTGCGCTGGACGTCGGTCTCGGCCTGGACGAACTGGCGCTCGATGTAGGGCACGACGCCCTCGAAGCCCGAGGTGTAGCTCATCTCGCGGCCGTAGCGGTTCTTCCACTTGACCTTGACCTCGAAGTTGTCGCCGTGGAGGACGGCCTGCTGCACCTCGGTGCTGAGGCGCTTCCACGGGGTGGTGAGCGTGAAGCCGAGGTCGCGGGAGAGGCCGTCGAGCAGCTTTTCGTAGTACTGGAACAGGCCCTTGCCCTGGGTGGTCCAGGGGATGATGACGCCCTCGGCGATGCTCAGGTCGGGGTCGCCGAGCAGCAGCTCGTCGTCGACCGACATGCGCGTGCCGAGGCCCGAGCACTCCGGGCAGGCGCCGAAGGGCGCGTTGAAGGAGAAGGTCCGCGGCTCGATCTCGGTCAGCGAGATCGGGTGGTTGTTGGGGCAGGACAGCTTCTCGGAGTAGGTGGTCCAGGCGCCGTCGCCCTCGCCGTCGACGTAGTTGATCTGCACGATGCCGTCGGTGAGCCGCAGGGCCGTCTCGAGCGAGTCGGTGAGGCGCCCGAGGATGTCGGGGCCGGCCACGAGCCGGTCGACCACGACGGAGATGTCGTGCTTGTACTGCTTCTTGAGCACCGGCGGCTCGCTCAGCTGGACGAGCTTCCCGTCCACCATGGCGCGGGAGTAGCCGCCCGCGGTCAGCTCCTTGAAGAGGTCGACGAACTCGCCCTTCTTCTGCGAGACGACGGGGCTGAGGATCTGGTAGCGGGTACCGGTCTCGAGCTCCATCAGCTGGTCGGCGATCTGCTGCACGGTCTGCGCGGAGATCCGCTCGCTGCAGATGGGGCAGTGCGGGACGCCGATGCGCGCCCACAGCAGACGCATGTAGTCGAAGATCTCGGTGATCGTGCCGACGGTGGAGCGCGGGTTGCGGTTCGTCGACTTCTGGTCGATCGAGACCGCGGGGCTGAGGCCCTCGATGAAGTCGACGTCCGGCCGGTCCACCTGCCCGAGGAACTGGCGGGCGTACGCGGAGAGGGACTCGACGTAGCGCCGCTGGCCCTCCGCGAAGATCGTGTCGAAGGCCAGGGAGGACTTTCCCGAGCCCGAGAGACCGGTGAACACCACCATCGAGTCGCGCGGGATCTCGAGGTCGACGTTCTGCAGGTTGTGCACCCGCGCGCCGCTCACCACCAGCTTCGAGGACGACTCGTCGAGCGAGGAGACGAAGCGGTGGAAGGAGGGAGAGGGGGTGGAGGAGGGGTCCGTAACGGCGTTCAGGATCGACACTCCGAAAGTGTATGCGGAGCCACCGACATCGCCCGTGGCGTTCGCTGGGCGCTGATCCGCGGGCCCCTCCCCTTGCGGATCAGCGCCTCCGATCAGGACAGGTGCCCGGCCTTCTCCATCTGGCGGAGCTCGCGCTTGAGCTCCTGGACCTCGTCCCGCAGCCGGGCCGCGAGCTCGAACTTGAGCTCGCCCGCCGCCTGGAGCATCTGCCCGTTGAGGTCGGAGATGATCGCCTCGAGGTCGTTGCCGCCGTTCGCGGCGAGACCCTGACGGCGCAGGTTCGGCGTCGGGCTCTTCTTCTTGGCGTCGCGCCCGGCGAGCAGCTTGGCGGTGTCGGCCCCCTCGCGGGCGAGGGCGTCGGTGATGTCGGCGATCTTCTTCCGCAGCGGCGTCGGGTCGATGCCGTGGTCGAGGTTGTAGGCGACCTGCTTCTCGCGTCGGCGGTCGGTCTCGTCGATCGCGAGCCGCATCGAGTCCGTCACCTTGTCGGCGTACATGTGGACCTCGCCCGAGACGTTGCGCGCCGCACGGCCGATCGTCTGGATGAGCGACGTGGACGAGCGGAGGAAGCCCTCCTTGTCGGCGTCGAGGATCGCCACGAGCGAGACCTCGGGCAGGTCGAGCCCCTCGCGCAGCAGGTTGATGCCGACCAGGACGTCGTAGACGCCCGCCCGCAGCTCCGAGAGGAGCTCGACGCGGCGCAGGGTGTCGACATCGGAGTGCAGGTAGCGGACGCGGACGCCCGCCTCCGTGAGGAAGTCGGTGAGCTCCTCGGCCATGCGCTTCGTCAGCGTCGTGACGAGCACGCGCTCGTCGCGCTCGGTGCGGCGCTTGATCTCCTCGAGCAGGTCGTCGATCTGGCCCTTCGTCGGCTTGACGACGATCTCGGGGTCGATCAGGCCGGTCGGGCGGATGATCTGCTCGACGATGCCGTCGGCGATGCCCATCTCGTAGCGGCCCGGGGTCGCCGAGAGGTAGACGGTCTGACCGACGCGAGACTTGAACTCCTCCCACTTCAGGGGCCGGTTGTCCATCGCCGAGGGCAGGCGGAAGCCGTGCTCGACCAGCGTGCGCTTGCGGGACGCGTCGCCCTCGTACATCGCACCGATCTGCGGCACCGTCACGTGCGACTCGTCGATCACGACGAGGAAGTCGTCCGGGAAGTAGTCGAGCAGGCAGTGCGGGGCCTCGCCCGACTCGCGGCCGTCGATGTGGCGGGAGTAGTTCTCGATGCCGGAGCAGAATCCGATCTGCTGCATCATCTCGAGATCGAAGGTCGTGCGCATCCGCAGGCGCTGCGCCTCGAGGAGCTTGTTCTGCTTCTCGAGGTCGGCCAGGCGCACCTCGAGCTCCTGCTGGATGGTGTCGATCGCACGGTGCATGACGTCCTGGCTGGCGACGTAGTGCGAGCCGGGGAAGACCGACACGGAGTCGAGCTTCCGGACGATGTCGCCGGTGAGCGGGTGGAGCGTGTAGAGCGCCTCGATCTCGTCGCCGAACATCTCGATCCGGATCGCGAGCTCCTCGTACATCGGGATGATCTCGATCGTGTCGCCCCGCACCCGGAAGGTGCCGCGGGCGAAGTCGACGTCGTTGCGCGCGTACTGCATGGACACGAACTTGCGGATGAGGCGGTCCCGGTCGACCCGCTGGCCGACCTGGAGCGCCACCATCGCCTCGAGGTACTGCTCGGGCTGGCCGAGGCCGTAGATGCACGAGACGGTCGACACCACGATCACGTCGCGGCGGCTCAGGAGCGAGTTCGTGGTGGAGTGGCGCAGCCGCTCGACCTCGGCGTTGACCGAGCTGTCCTTCTCGATGAAGGTGTCCGTCTGCGGGACGTAGGCCTCGGGCTGGTAGTAGTCGTAGTACGAGACGAAGTACTCGACGGCGTTGTTGGGGAACAGCTCGCGGAACTCGTTGGCGAGCTGCGCGGCGAGGGTCTTGTTGTGCGCGAGCACGAGCGTGGGGCGCTGCACGGCCTCGACGAGCCAGGCCGTGGTCGCGGACTTGCCGGTTCCGGTGGCGCCCAGCAGGACGACATCGGTCTCGCCGGCGTTGATGCGGGCGCTCAGATCGGCGATCGCGCCGGGCTGGTCACCGCTCGGCTTGTACTCGCTGATGACCTCGAACGGGTGCACGGCACGGGTTGGCTCCATGGTTCGAAGCGTAGCCGCGACCACCGACACCGGACGGCGCGTGCGCTGGCGGCGAACGGGGGTGCGCTCCCCGACCGGGCCGCTCGGCCACGAGGGCGGGTGTCCGGGACGGACCGTCAGCGGGCGAGACGCTCCCACAGCGCGTCGGTCCGAGCGAGCGTCTCCTCCAGCGTGCCGGAGGAGTCGATCACGACGTCGGCGAGGGCGAGGCGCTCCTCGTCGCTCGCCTGCGACGAGACCCGCGCACGAGCCTCCTCCTCGGTCAGTCCCCGGAGGGCGACGAGACGTTCGATGCGGAGGTGCTGCGGCGCGTGCACGACGACCACCTCGTCGAACTCCCCCGCTCCACGGCCCTCGGCGAGGAGGGGGACGTCGTAGACGACCACCGCGGCCGGGTCCGCCTCGGCGGCCTCCGCGAACAGCCGCTGCGAGCGGAGCGTCACCGCCGGATGGGTGATCGCATTGAGGTCGGCGCGGGCCGCCGCGTCCGAGAAGACGATCGCGCCGAGCGCCGGGCGGTCCAGCGCGCCGTCCGCGCGGATCACGGACGGGCCGAAGCGCTCGGCGATCGCCGCCAGCGCCGGCTCCCCCGGCTCGACGACCTCGCGCGCGAGGACGTCGGCGTCGACCACCACCGCTCCGTGCTCGGCGAGACGGCGGGCGACGGTGGACTTGCCCGAGGCGATGCCTCCGGTGAGGGCGACGAGATGCACCCGGCCACCCTACCCAGCGCCGTCGCCCGGAACGCCGAACGGCCGGCCCCCGAGGGGACCGGCCGTTCGATGCGATGTGCTCGCGATCAGTTGTTCGAGGACAGCTTCTCGCGGAGCGCGGCGAGCGACTCGTCGTCGGCGAGGGTGCCGCCGGTGGTCGACTCGCTGGTGAAGCCGGCGCCGACCGAGACGCCCTCGGAGACGGTGGCCGCCTCCTCCTGCGACTTGGCCACCTGGGCCTTGTGGGCCTCCCAGCGCGCCTGAGCAGCGGCGTACTCCTGCTCCCAGGCCTCGCGCTGCGACTCGAAGCCCTCGCGCCACTCGTTGGTCTCGGGGTCGAAGCCCTCGGGGTACTTGTAGTTCCCCTGGTCGTCGTACTCCGTGGCCATGCCGTAGAGCGCCGGGTCGAACTCGGTGCCCTCGGGGTCGACGTTCTCGTTCGCCTGCTTGAGCGAGAGGGAGATGCGGCGACGGTCGAGGTCGATGTCGATGACCTTGACGAACACCTCTTCGCCGACCGACACGACCTGCTCGGCGAGCTCGACGTGCTTGCCCGACAGCTCGGAGATGTGGACGAGGCCCTCGATGCCGTCCGCGACGCGGACGAAGGCACCGAACGGGACCAGCTTCGTGACCTTGCCCGGCGCGACCTGTCCGATCGCGTGGGTGCGGGCGAAGACCTGCCACGGGTCCTCCTGGGTCGCCTTGAGCGAGAGCGACACGCGCTCGCGGTCGAGGTCGACCTCGAGGATCTCGACGGTGACCTCCTGGCCCACCTCGACGACCTCGGAGGCGTGCTCGATGTGCTTCCAGGAGAGCTCGGAGACGTGGACGAGACCGTCGACGCCGCCGAGGTCGACGAACGCACCGAAGTTGACGATCGACGACACGACGCCCTTGCGGACCTGACCCTTGTGCAGGTTGTTCAGGAATGTGGTGCGGCTCTCGGACTGGGTCTGCTCGAGGAGCGCGCGACGCGACAGGACCACGTTGTTGCGGTTCTTGTCGAGCTCGAGGATCTTCGCCTCGATCTCCTGGCCGAGGTACGGCGTGAGGTCGCGGACGCGGCGCAGCTCGATGAGCGAGGCCGGGAGGAAGCCGCGGAGGCCGATGTCGACGATGAGACCGCCCTTGACGACCTCGATGACCGAGCCGGTGACGACGCCGTCCGACTCCTTGATCTTCTCGACGTCGCCCCACGCGCGCTCGTACTGCGCACGCTTCTTGGACAGGATCAGGCGACCCTCCTTGTCCTCCTTCTGGAGGACGAGGGCCTCGACGCTGTCGCCCACGTTGACGACCTCGGAGGGGTCGACGTCGTGCTTGATGGAGAGCTCGCGCGAGGGGATGACGCCCTCGGTCTTGTAGCCGACGTCGAGGAGGACCTCGTCGCGGTCGATCTTCACGACGGTGCCTTCGATGAGGTCTCCGTCGTTGAAGAACTTCAGAGTCTTTTCGACCGCGGCAAGAAAGTCTTCAGCAGACCCGATGTCGTTGATCGCGACCTGCTTGGTTGCCTTGTCGGTCGTTGCGGTTGTCATTAAGGGATGCTCCAGGATGGATGGGTCTCGGGCGGCGGCCGCCTGCGGGCCTCGCGGCTCGGCGGAGTGGTGACCACTGCGGTGGTGAGGGATGTGCCTCCGGCCCGGGAGCCGCGCTCGGCCGGCCGGAGGACCGGCCTTCCTCGCGCGCCGCGGGCACGGCGGCGCCACAGATGTGACACCCCAGCTTAGACGCCCCGGGAGGCGCACGGCAATCTCGCCGCGCCCGTCCAGGCGCGGGTTCCGGAGTCAGCCGGCGAGGGAGGAGCGGAGGGTGTCGAGACCGACGCCGCCGAGGTCGAGCGCCCTCCGGTGGAAGGCCGCGAGCGAGAACGCGGCGCCCTCGCGCGCCTCCGCCTCGTCGCGCAGCTGCTCCCAGATCCGCTGCCCGATCTTGTAGGACGGAGCCTGCCCCGGCCAGCCGAGGTACCGGTTCACCTCGAAGCGCACGAACGCGTCGTCCATGTTCACGTTGGCCCGCATGAAGTCGAGGGCCGAGTCGGCGGTCCAGACGGTGTCGGAGCCCGGCATCGGCTTCTGGAGGTGCACGCCGATGTCCAGCACGACGCGCGCCGCGCGCATCCGCTGGCCGTCGAGCATGCCCAGGCGGTCGGCCGGGTCGTCGAGGTAGCCGAAGCGCTCCATCAGCCGCTCCGCGTAGAGCGCCCAGCCCTCGGCGTGGCCGGAGGTCCCGGCGAGCTGACGGCGCCAGGTGTTGAGGCGGGCGCGGTTGTGGACGGCCTGGCCGATCTGCAGGTGGTGGCCCGGGACGCCCTCGTGGTAGACCGTGGTCAGCTCCCGCCAGGTGGCGAACTCGGTGACTCCGGCCGGGACCGACCACCACATCCGCCCCGGGCGCGAGAAGTCGTCGCTCGGACCGGTGTAGTAGATGCCGCCCTCCTGGGTCGGCGCGATCCTGCACTCGAGGCGGCGCACCTCCTCCGGGATGTCGAAGGCGGTGCCGGCGAGCTCGCGGACGGAGCGGTCGCTGGTCTCCTGCATCCAGGCCTGCAGAGCGTCGACGCCGTGCAGAGTGCGGGCCGGGTCCGCCTCGAGGTGGGCGATCGCCTCGGCGACGGAGGCGCCGGGCAGGATCTCGCGCGCGATCGCCTCCTGCTCGGACGTCATGCGGGCCAGCTCCTCGATCCCCCACTCGTAGGTCTCGTCGAGGTCGACGACAGCGCCGAGGAAGCGGCGGGAGTGCAGCGCGTACAGCTCCCGGCCGACGGCGTCCTGCTCGGTCGCGGCGGGGGCGAGCTCGCCCCGGAGGAACTGCGCGAGCGACCCGTAGGCGGCCGAGGAACGGCGGGCGCCGTCCTCCAGTCGCTGAGCGAGCGACGCGGGCAGGGATCCGGCGGCGGGAGCGGCCTCCGCGGCCAGCTCGGCGAAGAACCCGCGGGGAGCGGCGATCTTCCGCGCCTGCTCGGCGACGAGCTCGACCTGGCGGCGGGCGGGGACCACGCCGGTGCGGATCCCCTCGCGCAGGGTCTCCGCGTAGCCCTCGAGGGCGGCCGGCACGGCCAGCAGCCGCTCGGCGACCGCCTCCCAGTCGGCGACCTCGTCCGTCGGCATCAGGTCGAAGACGTCGCGCAGCTCCTGCGCCGGAGACGCGATCACGTTGAGGTCCCGCAGCGGCAGACCGGCGTCGTGCCCCTCCAGGGAGAGCCGGAGCTCGGCGCCGAGGTCGGCGGCCGTGACGCGGTCGACGTCGTCCACGGGGTCGGCGGCCTCGAGCTCGGCGAGGGCCGAGGCGGTCGCCGCCCGGGCCTGCTCGAGACCGGCCGGCGAGTAGTCGCCCAGACGGCCGTTCGCGCCGCTGCGTCCGATCGAGGTGCCGAGGGTGGGGTCGAGGTCGACGAGCGTGTCGACCCAGCGCTCGGCGACGGCGTCGACGGCGGTGGGCTCGCGGGGGGTGTCGGTGCTCATGCCTCCGAGCCTAGCCAGGCCCTGCGGCCGGCTCAGTGCGCGGCGACGTCCCAGTCGGACCCGTGGCCCACCTGCACCTCGAGCGGGACGCTCAGGTCGGCGGCACCCGCCATCCGGCCGCGTACGACCGCCTCGAGCGGCTCCTCCTCGCCGGGGGCGACGTCGAAGATCAGCTCGTCGTGCACCTGGAGGAGCATCCGCGAGCCGAGCCCCTGCTCGTCGAGGTCGGCCTGCACGCCGATCATCGCGCGCTTCATGATGTCGGCGGCCGAGCCCTGGATCGGCGAGTTGAGTGCCGCCCTCTCGGCGTTGTCGCGGAGGACGCGGTTCGCGCTCTGCAGGTCGGGGAACGGACGCCGGCGTCCGAAGATCGTCTCGGTGTAGCCGGTCTCGCGGGCCTGCTCGACGACGCTGCGGAGGTAGTCGCGCACCGCGCCGAAGCGGACGAAGTAGTCGGTCATCAGCTGCTTGGCCTCGGCGCTCGAGATGCGCAGCTGCTTCGACAGGCCGAAGGCGCTCAGGCCGTAGGCGAGACCGTACGACATCGCCTTGACCTTGTTGCGCATGGCCGAGGTGACGTCGCCCGGATCGACGCCGAAGATCCGCGATCCGACGAAGCGGTGCAGGTCCTCGCCGGAGTGGAAGGCCTCGATCAGCCCGGCGTCCCCGGAGAGGTGCGCCATGATCCGCATCTCGATCTGCGAGTAGTCGGCGGTGAGGAGGGTGCTCGCGTCCGCTCCGTGGACGAAGGCGGTGCGGATGCGGCGGCCCACCTCGCTGCGGACGGGGATGTTCTGCAGGTTCGGGTCGTTGGAGGAGATCCGGCCGGTGGCCGTGCCGGTCTGGTCGTAGCTGGTGTGGATCCGGCCGTCGGCGGTGACCGACTTCTCGAGCGTCTCGATGATCTGCTTGAGCTTGGTCGCGTCGCGGTGCTCGAGGAGCAGCCCGAGGAACGGGTGCGGGTGGGACTCCTGCAGGTCTGCGAGGGCGGAGGCGTCGGTGGTGTAGCCCGTCTTCGTGGCCCGGGTGCGCGGCATGTCGAGCTCCTCGAAGAGGACCTGCTGCAGCTGCTTGGGCGAGCCGAGGTTCATCTCGTGGCCGATCTCGGCGAACGCGCGGCTCGCGAGGTCGGCGGCCGAGACGGTCAGCTCGGCGCGGAGGCGCGCCAGCACGTCGGCGTCGATCGCGACGCCGGTGAGCTCCATCGTCGCGAGGACCTGGACGATCGGCAGCTCGATGTCGACGAGCACCGAGAGCATCCCCTCGCCCAGCCGCTCGCGCAGCGGAGCGACGAGCCGGTACGCGTACCAGGCCTCGGTGGCAGGCCCCATCGGCTCGACGGTGGGGACCAGCTGGTTCGGGTCGCCCTGCGCCATGGTCTCGTCGAGGTGCTGCGCGACCTGCGCCGCGAGCGTGGCCGGGTGCCCGGTGGGCTGCACCAGCCAGGAGGCGACGCGGGTGTCGAACGCGAGCCCCGCGACGGGGAGTCCGGCCCTCCGCAGCGCCTTGATCTGGGGCTTCGCGTCGGCGAAGTACTTGGGGGCGGGCCCGGCCAGCCACTGCTCGAGCGCGGTGTAGTCGGGCCGCTCGGCGGCCCACGGGACGAACGCCGTCTCCTTCTCGACCGCGAGGCCCACACCCTCGAGCCCGCCGGCTCCGAGCAGGACCTGCACGGCGACGGGCGCGGTGCCCTTCGCCGACACGCGGTCGAGCCAGTGCGCGAGCTCCTCGTCGACCAGGGTGCGGACGGCGGGTGCGGAGGTCGTGACCACGTCGCCCGCCAGGGCCGCGGCAGCGCCGTCGACGCCCTCCTCCGCGGCGATCGTGAGGACCCGCTCCTGCAGGGTCTTGAACTCGAGGCGGCTGAAGATCTCGCGGACCGCGTCGGGATCGATCGGACGGCGCATCAGATCGTGCGGCCCGAGGGGGAGCTCGACGTCCGTCACCAGCCGGTTGAGGCGGCGGTTGCGGAGCGCGTTCTCCTTCTGCTCGCGCAGCTTCTCGCCGACCACGCCCTTGATCTCGTCGGCGTGGGCGATGATGTCGGCGACCGTGCCGTACTGGTTGACCCACTTCGCGGCCGTCTTGGGGCCGACCTTGTCGACGCCGGGCAGGTTGTCACTGGTCTCGCCGACGAGGGCGGCGATCTCGGGGTACTGGTGCGGCTCGACGCCGTACTTCTCGAACACCTTGTCGCGGTCGTAGCGGGTGAGCTGCGAGACGCCCTGGGTGGAGGGGTAGAGCAGGGTCACGTCCGGGGTCACCAGCTGGATGGTGTCGCGGTCGCCCGAGACGACCAGCACGCGGAAGCCGGCCTCGGCCCCCTGGCGCGCGAGCGTCGCGAGGATGTCGTCGGCCTCGAAGTCCTCCTTCGACACGGTCCGGATGTTCATGGCGTGCAGCGCCTCCTCGAGGAGGGGGACCTGGCCCTTGAACTCGGGCGGCGTCTCGCCGCGGGTGCCCTTGTACTCCGGGTACTCGCGGGTGCGGAACGAGTAGCGGGAGATGTCGAACGCGACGCCGAGGTGGGTCGGCTTCTCGTTCTTCAGCAGCAGGATCAGCATCGAGAGGAAGCCGTGGATGGCGTTCGTGTGCTGGCCCTCGCGGGTCTGGAAGCTGTCGACCGGGAGCGCGTAGAACGCCCGGAACGCCAGGGAATGGCCGTCGACGAGCAGGAGGGTAGGCTGTTCCGGATCTGACACAGGGCCAGACTACACAGCGCCTCCGACACCGGATCGGCCCGCTCGCGCCCGCCGGTCAGGGCCGCTCCGAGGCTCCAGCGCGAGGAGCGACGTGACCGAGCCGACCCCCACCACGACCGCCTGGATCCGCCCGCCCGCGCTCGACCTGGTCGCCGGGATCGGCCGCGGCATGGGCGAGCTCGCCGAGCGGATGGGGATCCTCTGGCACGAGCTCACCCCGCAGCACTCGGTGGCCTCGATGCCCGTCGAGGGCAACCGGCAGCCGGTCGGCATCCTGCACGGCGGCGCACACGTCGTGCTCGCCGAGTCGATGGGCTCGATCGCGGCGAACGTGCACGCCGGCGCGGGCCGCCTGGCGATGGGCATCGAGCTGAACGCGAGCCACAGCCGGTCGGTCCACTCGGGCTTCGTGATCGCCACCTGCGACGCGATCCACCTGGGCTCCACCCTCACCACCCACGAGATCGTCGTGCGCGACCAGGAGGGGCGCCGCCTCTCCACCGTGCGGATCACCAACATCATGCGCGACGCCCGCTGACGGGAGCGGACGGGTCCCCCTCGCGGGAGCGGAGGGCGACGACCACGCCCAGGACCGCGACCGCCGTCGGGACCGCCCGTGCCTGCGAGCGACGGGGGATCGACCGGTCGGCCGCGCCGCTCGGGGACCCGGCACCGCGGCGAGCGGCACTGTCAAGCGACGGCGCGCGACTGTGCCCGGTGGTGCCCGAAGGGCGACACTGAGCGGATGAGCCTTCGCCATCTCCTCAAGAGCCTCCCGTCCATGCCCTCCGAGCTGTCCTCGTTCGATGCGGAGGCGGCTCCGGCCGATCCTCTCGAGCTGTTCGCGCAGTGGCTCGAGGAGGCGAAGGACGCGGGCCAGCTCCTCCCCCACGGCGCCACGCTCTCCACCGCCTCCGACGACGGCACCGTCTCGGCGCGCGTGCTCGTGCTGCGCGAGATCGACGAGGCGGGCTGGGCGTTCTCCACCCATGCCACCAGCCCCAAGGGACGCGCGATGGAGGAGAACCCGCACGCCGCGCTGACCTTCTTCTGGCCGGTCCAGGGCCGTCAGGTCCGGGTCGAGGGCCGGGTCGAGCGCGCCTCCGCGCAGGAGTCGGCCGACGACTTCCGCCGCCGCTCCGAGGCCGCTCGCACCGCCCTGCTCGTCGGACGCCAGAGCGAGCCGATGCGCAGCGCGCAGGACTTCGGCCTCGTCACGCTCCAGACGAGCGTCGCCGTGGGCTGCTCGCCCGCGACGCTCGACCGCGAGTGGGCCGTCTACCGCGTCGTGCCCGAGCGCATCGAGTTCTGGCAGGGCTCGACCGCGCCGGAGCAGGATCACACCCGTCTCGAGTACCGCCCGGGAACGACGGAGGCGGGCGGCTCCCCGTGGGAGCGCACCCGCCTCTGGCCCTGAGGCCGTGGGCCCTCGGGCCCGGCCTCGCGCTACGCCTTCTTCGTGCTCAGCTGCTCGATGATCGCCTGCGCGACGTCGTGCATGGTGAGCCGGCGGTCCATGGAGGCCTTCTGGATCCAGCGGAACGCCTCGGGCTCGGTGAGCCCCATCTTCTCGTTGAGCAGGCCCTTGGCGCGGTCGACGAGCTTGCGGGTCTCGAAGCGCTCGACCATGTCGGCGACCTCGGCCTCGAGGGTGAGGATCTGGGCGTACCGCGAGAGGGCGATCTCGATCGCGGGCAGCAGGTCGTTGGGCGTGAAGGGCTTCACGACGTAGGCGAGCGCTCCGGCCTCGCTGGCGCGCTCGACGAGCTCCTTCTGGCTGAAGGCGGTGAGCAGGACGACGGGCGCGATGTGCGCCTTCGAGAGGCGCTCGGCCGCCGAGATGCCGTCGAGCTGGGGCATCTTGACGTCCATGATGACGAGATCGGGGCGCAGCTCGGTGGCGAGGGCCACAGCGGTCTCTCCGTCGCCGGCCTCGCCGACGACCTCGAAGCCGTTGTCGCGGAGGATCTCCACGATGTCGAGGCGGATGAGGGATTCGTCTTCGGCGACGACGACCCGACGGGGTGCGGTCGACGAGGGTTCCTGGTCAGTCACGCCGATGAGCCTACGGTATTCTCGACGGGCTGGTGATGAGCCGGTGTGGCGGAATGGCAGACGCGGGGCACTCAAAATGCTCTGTCCGAGAGGGCTTGTGGGTTCGAGTCCCACCACCGGTACCCGCCTGGTCGCGCGGTGCGCGCCTCCGCTCGATAGCGTCGTCGGATGAGCACCGACCCCTGGCCCCTGTTCTCGCTGGAGCTGCGCACGCCGCGGCTCGAGCTGCATCCGGTCCGCGACGCCGACCTCGGCCCTCTCGCCGAGGCAGCCCTCGCGGGCGTGCACGAGATCGGCCGCTCGCCGTTCCCCTCCCCCTGGGCCGAGGCGCCGGCGGAGCGCCTGCCCGGCGAGCTCGCCCGCTTCCACTGGTCGCAGCGCGCGCAGACGACGCGGGAGTCGTGGCGCGTCGCGTTCGCCGTGGTCGAGGACGGCCGGGTCGTCGGCTGCCAGGACGTGGTCGCCGAGTCCTTCGCCGCCACCCGCACCCTGACCTCGGGCTCGTGGCTCACCCGCTCGGCGCAGGGCCGCGGCCTCGGGCAGGAGATGCGCGCCGCCGTCCTCCTCCTCGCCTTCGACCACCTCGGAGCCGAGGTCGCCGAGAGCGCCGCTCTCGCCTGGAACACCCGCTCGATCCGCGTCTCGGAGGCCCTCGGCTACCGGCCGAACGGGACGCACCGGATCGTCGGTCCGGACGGTGCGCCGGTCGAGGAGCTGCGGTTCCGCGTCACGCCGGAGACTTTGGTGCGGCCGGAATGGACGCTGGAGGCCTCGGGGATCGACGCCGCACGAGCGGTCCTCGTCCAGGACCCGCTCGGTCCGCCCTCCCCTGTCTGATTCACCAGAACATCGTGCCCGGCGAGCCCTTGAACGGACCGACCACACGCGAGGTGATCCAGCCGCCGTAGAAGTCGCCCGGCTGCGGCTGGACCGTCTCGCCGTCGACCGTGCAGGAGTCCATCCGGCCGGGGTAGAGGGCGACGGTGTCGACGAGGGCCTCGAAGCCGGCCATCGGCTCGGGGTACGTCCAGCCCGCCGCCTCCGCGACCGCTCCTCCTCCCCCGCGCACGGTGAGGTAGGAGGCCGCGCCCTTGAACTCGCAGATGCTGCGGCCGGGCGCGGGCTCGAGCGCCCCGGGCGCGAACGAGGACACGGGGAGGTAGTAGACGGGAGGGTGGCTCGTCTCGAGGACGCGGAGAGCGTCGCGGGACTCGGCGACGACGACGCCGCCCAGCCGCACGACCACGTGCTCGGTGGTGGTCTCGACCCTCGGGGGTCGCGGGTAGTCCCAGACGGATTCCTGGCCCTCGGCGGGCGGCACGCGCTTCATCCCGCTCACGCTACGCGGCGGGGAGCGGTGCTCCGGCGCCTCCCAGAGGATGCCCGGGCGGACGCCGCGGCTCCGCAGATCCCCGCCGCCGGGACGCGCGGGGGCCCCGGTCGCGTAACGTCGTCCCTGCGGCGGAACCCCGAGCCCGCGCGCAGAAGGAATCCAGAGTGCCCACCGAATGCATCCACGGCCTCGACATCGCGCTCTGCGACGTCTGCACCCCGAAGAAGCTCCCCGAGCAGGTCGGCCGTGCCACCCGCGCCCCCGCGCGCGTGCCCGGGACCTCCCGTGCGGCCACCGCCCGCGCCGCCGCCCGCGGCACGGCGCGCGAGAAGCCCCTGCCGAAGGTCGACATCGCCGCGCAGCGGATCTACCACGTCACCCACCTCGACAACCTCGAGGCGATCGTCGCCGCCGGCGCGATCCTGGCGGACCAGCAGCTCCAGGAGCGCCCCGCGATCGACGTCAGCGCCGAGACCACCCGCGAGCACCGCCGTGCCGTGCAGGTGAAGGACGGCGTGAGCGTTGCCGGCTTCGTGCCCTTCTTCCTCTCCCCCGACGCCGCCCTCTGGGCCGACCTCCGCGGCGAGCGGGTCGCTCCGCACTGGTCGCCGAGCGCCCACGAGACCACCGCCTCGCAGTACGTCGTCCTGGTGGGCTCGCTCGCCTCCGCCCCGGTGCTGAGCGACGGCGATGCCTCCCACGTCCTCACGCGCTTCACCGAGGGCGACGCGCTCGTGCGCACCTTCGCGCGCCTCCTGGTCGACGAGCCGGCCCTGCGCAGCGCCGAGGCGCTCGTGCCCGAGCGCTTCCCGCTCGAGGGCGTCGCGACGGTCGGCGTGGCGTCGGTCGCCGCCCGCAACCGCGTCAAGGCTCTCTTCGAGGGCATCGACGCCTCTCCCCGCGTCGCCGTCTACCCGCCGTGGTTCCACCCGGTGGCCGAGGAGGAGTGACCCGGCGCTAGTCGGCCTCGAGGAGGTCGAGGCGGTCGGCCAGGTACCTGCGCAGCGGCATCAGTCCCTGCTCGCCCAGACCGGGCGCCCAGCGCACGAGCACCTCGGAGCCGCGCAGTGCCAGCGGCTCCTGGCCCGACTCGAGCGCTGCGGCGTCCAGTGCGAGGCGCCGCCAGCCGTAGTTGACGATCTCGCCCTCCTGGAACGGACCGTCGAAGGCGGCGCGCCGGATCTCGCGGCGCGCCTCCTGCGACTCGGACTGGTTGTTGGCGTGCAGCGGAGCGACGGCACGCGTGACCGAGCCCGTCGCGAGGAGCTCGCCCTCGCGTCCGAGGAGCACCACGCCGAGGCGCCACGCGCGGGTCACCGGCGCCATCACCGGCTTGCGGCGGAAGCCGAGGATCGCGCGCGGCGTCCGCAGCTCGGCGACGGCCTGGTCGGCGATGCCGCGGGCGTCGAGCTCGGCGGAGACCTGGCGCAGGAGCGCGGCCAGATCGGCGGCGGCCTGCTCGGCCCCGGGTGCTGCGGGCATCGCTCCTCCTCGGCTCGTCCCGCCAGCCTACGGGCGCGGTGTGCACCGGCCACGCCGCTCCGCACCGCTAGCATCGCCTGACGACACCGAGGAGGACGAGCGATGCGCGTCATCATGATGGGCCCGCCCGGCGTGGGCAAGGGCACCCAGGCGGCCGTGCTGTCGCGCGAGCTGGGGGTGCCGGCGATCTCCACCGGCGATCTGTTCCGCGCGCACATCGCCGACGGCACCGACCTCGGACGGCGTCTGCGGGCGCTCGTGGAGGCCGGCGAGTACGTGCCGGACGAGCTGACGAACGCCCTGGTCGCCGAGCGCATCGCCGAGGAGGACGCCCGGGACGGGTTCATCCTCGACGGCTACCCGCGCACGCTCGCCCAGGTGGACGCGCTGGCGGAGCTCCTCGAGGAGCGGGGCACGCCGCTCTCGTGCGTCGTGCTGCTGACGGCCGACGCGGACGTGGTCCTCGAACGGCTGCACGTGCGGGCGCAGGAGCAGGACCGCGCCGACGACGACCCCGAGGTGGTGCGGAACCGGATCGAGGTCTACGAGCGCGAGACGGCTCCTCTGGCGGAGGTCTACGACGAGCGCGAGCTCCTGGTGCGGATCGACGGCTCCGCCTCGCAGGACGAGGTCGCCGCGAGGATCATCGCGGCGTGCCGGCCCGAGTGAGCCGACCCGCCGCGACGCGGGGTCAGATCGCCGAGGCGAGGACCTCGTCGAGCTTGGCCGAGGCCTCCTCGTCGGTGCCCTTCAGGGCGAGCGAGAGCTCCGACACGAGGATCTGACGCGCCTTGAGGAGCATCCGCTTCTCGCCGGCCGAGACGCCGCCCGCCTGCTCGCGGCGCCACAGGTCGCGGACGACCTCGCTGACGCGGTACACGCTGCCGCTGGCCATCTTCTCCTGGTTGGCCTTGAAGCGGCGGGACCAGTTGCTGGCCTCCTCCGCGACGTCGCTGCGCAGGACGTCGTAGACCGCCTGGACTCCGGCGTCGTCGATGATCTCGCGGACGCCGACGAGCTCGGCGTTCTCGACGGGGAGGGTGATGGTGAGCTCGCTGGTGTGCACGTTCATCGTCATGAACGTCTTCTCGACGCCCTTGACCGAGCGCTTCTCGAGCCCGGTGATCGTCACCGCTCCGTGGTGCGGGTAGACCAGGGTCTCGCCGACCTCGAATGTCATCATGTCGTGCCTTTCGTCGTGGGGCGTGGTGGGAGTGAGGAGTCCAGGGGGCGCAGCGGCGCCGCGGCGAGCCAGGCCGGGAGCAGCGCGACGAGGTGCTCGACCAGCTCCTCGTCGGTGCCGTCGAGGGAGCCGGCGAGCCAGGCGCCGACCACGGAGAGGACGCCGCCGGCCGCGAAGACCGCGGTGAGCTCGGGGTCGACCGCTGCGGGGACGTCGACCCGGGCGAGCACCTCGCGGTGCAGGGCGAGCGCCGTGTCGAGCACGGCGTCGTCGGAGGCGACCCGGGCGGAGGCCCGCGCGCGGAGCCGGGCATGGAAGGCGTGGCGGTCGACCAGCCGCTCGACGAGCCGCGAGTAGCCGCGCTGCAGGGCGTCGGCTCCGGAGCGGTCGGCGGGATCGCCCTCGGCGACGTCGGCGACCACGAGGTCCTGGCGGAGCAGCGCGGAGGCGACTCCCGCCGCGTCGTCGAAGTGGGCGTAGAACGAGCTGCGGCTGATCCCGGCCTCGCGCACGATGTCGCTCACCGCGATGCCCTCGGCCCTCTCGCCGTCGCTCTGCATGACGAGCCGCTCGACCGCGTCGAACACGCGGCGGCGGGTGCGCCGGGCTCGCGGATCGGCGGAGCCGAGCGCCGAGGGGGACTCCGCCGCGGGCACGGAGGCGAGGCGGGCGGGAGTCATCGGCGTAAGTCTACCACTTCCCGGACAGGTGTACGGGAAGAGCGTCAGGCGCCGGTGCGCACCTGGTCGAGGCCGGCGATGCGGTCGATCGCGGCCTGCTCGCTCGGCGAGACCCGGCCGAGATACCGGCCCAGGAACACGAACAGCAGGCGGTTCGCCGTGATCGCGGGCCACCACGGGCGCCGGAGGCCCAGGAGCCTCCGCACCTCGGGGCTGAGCGAGGCGACCGCGCCGGCGAACAGCAGCGGGTAGACCACGCCCGCCTCGCCCGGCAGCCGGATGTCGCGGAGGAAGCCGACCGCCTCGTGCACGCGTGCGTCGGGCTTGAGCTCGCCCGCGAATCCGGCGAGCTGCGCGCGGAGCTCCGCGACGCTCTCGGGCGGATCCTCCACTCCGAGCAGCCGGCCGGAGGCGGCCCACTCGCGCACGTAGGCGTCGGGGCCGCCGGGGATCCGTCCGCCCCAGATCTCGTGGGCGCCGAGGAACGCGTCGGTGAAGGCGTCGTGCACCCAGAGCAGCAGGCGGGGGTCCTGCGCCGAGTAGGAGCGCTCACGCCCGCCGGCGTCCTCGTAGGAGCCGACGATCCGCTCGTGCACGCCGGTCACCCAGCGCGCCGCTCCGCTCGCCGCGGCGGTGTCGCCGAAGCTGGTGGTCAGGACCCAGCGGACCGTGTTGTCGAGGCGGCCCATCGGGTCCTGGCGGTAGCGGGAGTGGTCGTGCACACCGGCCATCGCTCCGGCGTGGAGGGTCTGCATGAGCAGAGCCCGCACTCCGGCGATCATCGTGGGCAGGCCGCCGTTGACCGCCCAGACCGCGCTGCCCGGTCCGAAGAGCCCGGCGTCGTCGCCCTTCTCGAGGGCGACGATCCAGTCGGCGCGGGGGCGGGGGCGGCGGCGTCTCATCCGCTCAGTGTGCGCTCGGATCCTGGGCCGCGGCTGGCCGTTCTGTCACCCTTCGTGGGGCCGTGGTCACTCGGCCAGCAGTTCGCGGACGTCGTCGGCCGACAGCGCCCGGGCGAAGAGCTCGCCCTCGTCGAGCACCGCCGTGCTGAGGCGGCCCTTGCGCTCCTGGAGGCGCACGATCTTCTCCTCGATCGTGTCCGTCGCCACCAGCCGGTACACGTTCACCCGCCGCTCCTGGCCGATGCGGTGCGCGCGGTCGACGGCCTGCGCCTCGGCCGCCGGGTTCCACCACGGGTCGAGGATGAAGACGTGGTCGGCCTCGGTGAGGGTGAGCCCGGTGCCGCCCGCCTTCAGGCTGATCAGGAAGACGGGCGCGGCTCCCGAGCGGAACTCCTCGATCACTCCCGCGCGGTCCCGCGTGGAGCCGTCGAGCTGCACGAACGGGATGCCGCGCCGACGCAGCCGCTCCCCCGCCCGCTCCAGGTACGAGGTGAAGGTGCTGAAGACGAGGGCCCGACGGCCTTCCGCGATCACGTCGTCGAGCTGCTCGACGAGCACGTCGAGCTTCGCGGACGGGACGTGCCGGTAGGCCGGGTCGACCAGGGACGCGTCGAGCGCGAGCAGGCGCAGGAGGGTGAGCGATCGGAACACCGTGAAGCGCTGCCGGTCGAGGTCGTCGACCAGACCCAGGAGCTTCCGCCGCTCGCGCTGGAGGTAGCCGTCGTAGAGCACCCGGTGGGCGGGGGTCAGCGCGACCTCGATCGTCTGCTCCTGCTTCTCGGGGAGCTCCGGCGCCACCGCCTCCTTGGTGCGGCGGAGCAGGAACGGACGCAGTCGTCGGCGCAGTCTCTCGAGGCGGCGGCGCGCGCCCTCGGTGTGGCTGACGGTCCGTCCCTCGGACAGATCGGGCGAGGCGATGCCGACGGGCGCCTCCGCGTGCAGGATCGGCCGGGTGTACTCCTCGCGGAAGCGGCGCAGCGGCGGCAGGAGCCCGGACGCCACCAGGGCGAGGACCGCCCAGAGCTCGTCGAGCGAGTTCTCCAGCGGTGTGCCGGTGAGCGCGAGCGTGACGGGCGCGCCGACCCCGCGGGCGGCCCGGTGCGTCTGCGAGGCGGGGTTCTTGACGAACTGGGCCTCGTCGAGTATCAGCGCCGACCACGTCCTCGACGCCCAGTGCTCGCCGCCGAGGCGCAGGACCGCGTAGCTGGTGAGGACCACGTCCGCGTCGGCCGGGATCGCGTCGAGCGCGCCCTCCCGCGAGCTCGCGACGACGTGGACGCGCAGGGCGGGCGCGAAGCGCTCGGCCTCCGAGCGCCAGCCCGGCACGACCGAGGTGGGGGCGACCACGAGGAACGGCGCGCGGCGGATCCCGGCGCGGCCCGCCTCCTCGACCGCGTCGAGCATCATGGCCAGCGCCTGCAGGGTCTTGCCGAGGCCCATGTCGTCGGCCAGGATCCCGCCGAGCCCGTGACGGAGGCGGTGCACGAGCCAGGCGTAGCCCGCCCGCTGGTACGGACGCAGCCGGGCGGTCAGGCCCTCCGGCGGCTCCACGTCCTCCGGCGACCCGGCGGCCAGCGCGGAGTCGAGCACGGCGCGCCACGCGTCGGAGGGGACGCTCTCGTCGGCGAGCTCCTCCAGCTCGTTCCACAGCCCGGTCTGGTGCCGGCCGAGCCGCGGTCCCGTCTCCCACTCCTCGAGCTCGTCCGCCCGGGTCAGCAGCTCCCGGAGCCGGTCGAGGCCGGGGTGCGCGAGCGAGAGGTAGGAGTGGTCGACCAGGCGGATGCGGTCGCCGCCCGCGGCCAGAGCGCGGAAGAGGGGCAGGAACGGCACGGTCGCGTCGCCGATGGTCACGACGACGCCGAGGTCGAACCAGTCGGCGCTCTCGGTGTCGACCGCGGTGATGGTGAGCGTGAGCGGTCCGGTCAGCAGGCGGTAGTCCGGGGCCGCGCCCTCGCGCTCGATCCGGACCCCGCCGATCCCCTCCAGCTGCGGGAGCTGCTCCACCACGAACACCGCCGCCTCGGCCCCGCGCAGGACCGCACTCGTCCCCGGCTCCGGCACGAGAGCGGACCCGGCCTCGCCGAGCACCGAGCGCACCCGGCGGAGCACCGCGCGCTCGAGAGCGGCGTCGGCCGTGCCGTCGAGCTCGCCCGCGCGATCGGCCGAGCGGCGCCAGTGCCAGCCCACGCCGACGGCGCGCCGCGGCTCGAACGAGACCGTGCAGACCAGGCGCGGGGGCTCCGGATCGTCCAGGACGAGGTCGACGCCCTCCTCGCGCACCGCGATGCGGCCGCGGAGGGCGGGGAGGTGCTCGCCGACGAACTCGGGCACGTCCTCCGCCGGGACCTCCGTCTCCTCGGGGTGGTCGAGGAGCCGCAGCTCCTCGTCGTCGAAGGGCAGGGACGCGGGCGCGAGCAGGAGCGAGGACGGATCGCCGCCCTCGACCGCGTAGACGCCGTGCCGGGCGACCGGACGCGCCGACTCGGGCGCGTGCTCCGCGCCGTCGATCCGCAGGACGGGCCGCAGCCGGAGCGCTCCCTCCTCCGCCGAGACCGTCACCGCCACATGCGCGGGACCGGCGAGACGGACCGCGCCCTTCTCCGGGGCGAGCAGCGG
Organism: Rathayibacter sp. AY1A2; assembly: GCF_002930935.1. Lineage (NCBI taxonomy): Bacteria > Bacillati > Actinomycetota > Actinomycetes > Micrococcales > Microbacteriaceae > Rathayibacter > Rathayibacter sp. AY1A2. The sequence continues at coordinate 176,726 of NZ_PSTP01000005.1, forward strand.
GATCCCGGCGGCCTGCGCCTGCTCGAGCAGCCGCCAGAGCAGCGGGCTCTCGTAGTCGTCGAGGTGGATCCAGTCGGGGTCCTGCCCGAGGTGGACGGTGCGCGTGGCGCGGTGCAGAGCCGCGAACTCGGCGAACCAGCGCTGGTGAGCGGGGTCGAGCGAGAGCCGGTGGGTCTGGAAGTTCAGCGACTTCCAGGTGAGGGTGGTGCGGTTCCAGGCGCCCCCGCGCCCACGGACGGCGGGGCGGGTGGCCAGACGGTGGTCGCGGCGCTCGTCGGGGTCGTAGGTCTTCGCCGTGACGCGCTCGCTCGCCGGCGCCCGCCACGGATCGTCGGCCCGGCGCACCAGCCGGCGCAGCTCGAACTGCAGCCCGATCGGAGTGAGGACGGTCGGCGACTCGGCCTCGGGGGGTCCGCTGAGCTCGCCGACGCGGGCGCGCCAGGAGGAGGGGGTCGACTCGGGAGGCACCGCCCCATGCTGCCACGCGCCGCCGACACCCCCGCCCGCACCGCGTGACGGGCAGAATCGGAGGATGACCAGCAGCGACTCCCCCGCGCCCACCGTCCTCACCCTCGGCAGCGAGAGCCTGCGCCTCGCCCTGACGACCGCCGGGGCCGAGATGACGTCCCTCCGCGACGACGAGGGCCGCGAGTACCTGTGGCAGGCCGGCCCGGAGTGGCGCCGGCACGCTCCCGTCCTGTTCCCGATCATCGGGCGCCTCCCCGGCGACACGCTGCACCACGACGGCGCGGACCACCGGATGGGGCAGCACGGCTTCGCGCGGGACCGGGTCTTCGAGCTCGCGGGCGTCTCGGCGGACGAGGCGGTGTTCCGGCTCCGGAGCGACGACGCCACGCGCGCGGTGTTCCCCTTCGACTGGACGCTCCTCATCGCCTACGCCGTGACCGGCGCCTCGCTCCGGATCACCCAGACCGTCGAGAACAGGGGTCCCTCTCCGCTGGGCTTCTCGCTCGGGAACCACCCGGCCTTCGCGCTGCCGCTGCCCGAGGGCCGCGGCGAGCACCGCATCCGCTTCGCGCAGCCCGAGCCGGAGGGGTACCGCCGCGCTCCGGAGAACCTGCTGCTCGAGGCGCGCCACCCGGCGCCGCTCGAGGACGGGGTCCTGACAGTGGACGACGCGCACTTCGAGGAGGGCGTGATGATCTTCGACGAGCCGCGCCGGCGGACCCTCCGGCTCGAGGCCGACGGCGCCGCCCGCGCGATCGTCGTCGACACCGGGGACTTCGACGTGGTCGGCGTGTGGAAGCCCGTCGGGGCCCCGTTCGTCTGCCTCGAGCCGTGGCGGAGCGTCCCGACCCCCGAGGGCTGGGACGGCGACATCGTCGACAAGCCGCGCCAGATCGTCCTCGAGCCGGGCGGCCGGCGGTCGCTGCCCTACAGCATCGCGCTGAGCTGAACGTCCGCACGCTGGATCTGCGCGTCGAGCAGCTCGAAGCGGCGGATGATCAGCCCCTCGCGGGTGGCCCAGGGGCAGATCACCAGCGTCTCGATGCCGAGGGCGTCCATGGCCGCCTCCGCGATGAGAGCGCCCGCGAGCAGCTGCGGAGCCCGCAGAGCGGAGACGCCGGGCAGCGCTGAGCGATCGGCCGCGCTGATCGCGGCGAGGCGGGCGGACCACAGCCGGAGGTCGACCAGGTGCAGCTCGCGGCGCACCAGCGGACCGGCGGCGCTCGGAGCGGCGCCGGTGATCCGCGCCAGAGACCGGAAGGTCTTCGACGTGCCTGCGACCAGGTCGGGGCGCCCCAGGGCGAGGAAGCCGCGGACGGGCTCCGCGAGCACCTCGCGGGCGTGACGCCGGGCGGCCTTCACGCTCGTGGCCGAGGCGGGATCGCCGACCAGCAGGTCCCGCGTCACCCGCCCCGCTCCGAGCGGGACCGACACGGCGAGCTCGGGCACCTCGTCCACGCCCATCGAGAGCTCGAACGAGCCACCGCCGATGTCGAGGTCCAGGATCGAGCCCGCGCCCCAGCCGAACCAGCGGCGCACGGCGAGGAAGGTGGCCGACGCCTCCGCCTCGCCGCCGAGCTCCTGGAGGTGCACGCCCGTCTCGGCGCGGACCCGGTCGAGGACCGCCGCGCCGTTGCCGGCCTCGCGGATCGCCGAGGTCGCGAACGCCAGCAGGTCCTCCGCGCGGTGCTCGCGGGCGACCTCGGCGGCCTCGGTCACGAACGCGATCAGCTCGCGCTGGCCACGCTCGGTGATCTCCCCCGCCTCGTCGAGGTGCGCCACGAGAGCGAGGCTCCGCTTGTGCGAGCGGTAGGGCACCGGGCGGGCGCCGGGGTGCGCGTCGACGAGGAGCAGGTGGACCGTGTTGGAGCCGATGTCGAGCACGCCGAGTCGCATGGGTCCACGGTATCCGCCCGCGGAGGCGCGTCCCGCCACGCGGACCGCCGGGGAACGCCGGAGGGCCCGGCCGCTCTCGCGACCGGGCCCTCCGGGGGTGCTGGACTCAGTGGTCCCAGTTCTCGGCCCTGTCGGCCGAGCTGGACGAGCCGACGATGTGCACCCGCATGTCGTTCGTCGTGCCGGCGCGCCCGGGGGGCGATCCGGAGACGACGACCACGGTCTCGCCCGCCTGGGCGAGGCCCTCGCGGAGCAGCACCGCGTCCACCTGCGCGAACATCGCGTCGGTGTGGTTGACGCGCGGCGTGACGAAGGACTGGACGCCCCAGTTCAGCGCCATGCGGCGGCGGACGGCCGGCTCGGGGGTGAAGCCGATGATCGGGATGCCGTGGCGCAGGCGCGTCATGCGGCGGACCGAGTCGCCCGACTCCGTGAACACGCAGAGGAACTTCGCCTCGACGAACTCCGCGACCTCGGCGGCGGCCAGCGTGACCGATCCGCCCTGGGTGCGGGGCTTGCTGCCCAGCGGGGGGATGCGCTCCAGGCCGTGCTCCTCGGTGGACTCGACGATGCGGGCCATGGTCTGCACGGTGACGACGGGCCAGGCTCCGACGCTGGTCTCGCCCGAGAGCATGACCGCGTCCGCGCCGTCGAGGATGGCGTTCGCGACGTCCGAGGCCTCGGCCCGCGTGGGGCGGGGGCTCTCGATCATCGACTCGAGCATCTGGGTCGCGACGATGACCGGCTTCGCCCAGCGGCGGGCGAGCTCGACGGCGTGCTTCTGCACGATCGGCACCGCCTCGAGGGGCAGCTCGACGCCGAGGTCGCCGCGGGCGACCATGATGCCGTCGAAGACGTCGATGATCTCCTGCAGGTTGTCGACCGCCTGCGGCTTCTCGATCTTGGCGATGACGGGAGCCTTGCGGCCCTCCTCCGCCATGATCTCGTGCACGCGCTCGATGTCGCTGGCGTTGCGCACGAAGGAGAGGGCGATGATGTCGGCGCCGAGGCGGATCGCCCAGCGGAGGTCGTCCTCGTCCTTCTGGGAGAGGGCGGGGACGTTGACCGCGACACCGGGCAGGTTGATGCCCTTGTTGTTCGAGACGTTGCCGGGGACGACGACCTCGGTGACGACCCGGGGGCCCTCGACGGCGGTGACGCGGACAGCGACCTTGCCGTCGTCGATGAGGAGCATGTCGCCCGGGTTCACGTCGTCCGGGAGGCCCTTGAACGTGGTGCCCGAGAGCTCGCGCGTGCCGAGGACGTCCTCGGTGGTGATGGTGAAGACGTCGCCCTCGGCGAGGGCGTACGGGCCGCCCTCGAACTTGCCGAGGCGGATCTTCGGACCCTGCAGGTCGACGAGGATCGCGACCGCGCGCCCGGCGTCGTCCGCGGCCTTCCGCACGATGCGGTAGATGCCTTCGTGGACGTCGTAGCTTCCGTGACTGAGGTTCATGCGGGCCACGTCCACGCCGGCGTCGATGATCGCACGAATGGTCTCGTACGACGACGTTGCCGGGCCGAGGGTGGCGACGATTTTCGCTCGTCTCATTGAGGGGGTGCTCCGTTGTTCTGCGCCCGGAGGCGCGTCGTTAGCGGGGAGGGTGAGCTGATTGCTGGCGGGCCGAGACTATCGCGTCCCGGGGACTAGAGCGTGAAGCCCCGGTCGTTGGGGCCGACCGGCGCCGGCAGCTGGGTCGTGCCCTCGAGGTAGCGGTCGACCTCGGCCGCGACGGAGCGGCCCTCGGCGATCGCCCAGACGATCAGGGACTGGCCGCGCCCGGCGTCGCCGGCCACGAAGACGCCGGGGACGGTCGTCTCGAAGGCGTCGCCGCGCGCGACGTTGCCGCGCTCGGTGAAGGGGACGTCGAGCTGGCGGCCGAGGTGGTCCGCCTCCGGGCCGGTGAAGCCGAGGGCGAGCAGGACCAGGTCGGCCTGGATCTCGCGCTCGGTGCCCGCCTTGGGGACGCGGCGCCCGTCGAGGTACTCGGTCTCGGCCACGCGCACCGCGCGGACCTCGCCGCCCTCGTTCGCGAGGAACTCCACGGTCGACGCGAGGAACATCCGCTCCCCGCCCTCCTCGTGGGCGCTCGAGACCTCGAACACGGTCGGGTCCATCGGCCAGGGCTGGCTGTCCGGGCGCTGCGACGGCGGCTGCTGCCCGATCGCCAGGTTCGTGACCGACGCGGCCTTCTGGCGGTGGGCGGTGCCGATGCAGTCCGCTCCGGTGTCGCCTCCGCCCAGGACGACGACGTGCTTGCCCTCGGCCGAGATCTGCTCGAAGACGCGGTCGCCCGCGATCGCGCGGTTCGACTGCACGAGGTACTCCATGGCGAAGTGCACGCCGTCGAGGTCGCGACCCGGGATCGGCAGGTCGCGCGGCACGAGAGCACCGGTGGCGACCACGACCGCGTCGTAGCGCGCCCGCAGGTCGTCCCAGGTGATGTCGGAGCCGATGTCGACGCCCGCGCGGAACCGGGTGCCCTCGGCCTTCATCTGGTTCAGGCGGAGCTCGAGGTGCTTCTTCTCCATCTTGAAGTCCGGGATCCCGTAGCGCAGGAGGCCGCCGATGCGGTCGTCGCGCTCGTAGACCGCGACGGTGTGCCCGGCGCGGGTGAGCTGCTGAGCGGCGGCGAGCCCCGCCGGGCCGGAGCCGACGACCGCGACGGTCTTGCCGGTCAGGCGCTCCGGCGGGTGCGGCTGCACCCAGTCGTTGCCGAAGGCCTGATCGATGATCGAGACCTCGATCTGCTTGATCGTGACGGCGGGCTGATTGATGCCGAGCACGCAGGACGACTCGCACGGCGCCGGGCAGAGCCGGCCCGTGAACTCCGGGAAGTTGTTCGTCGCGTGCAGGCGCTCGATCGCCTGGCGGCCCTCGCCGCGCCACATCAGGTCGTTCCACTCGGGGATCAGGTTCCCCAGCGGGCAGCCCTTGTGGCAGAACGGGATGCCGCAGTCCATGCAGCGGCCCGCCTGCCGGCGCAGCACGGCGGAGTCGCCCTGCTCGTAGACCTCTTTCCAGTCCATCAGGCGGACGGACACGGGACGCCGCTTGGGCAGCTCCCGGTCCTGCACCTTCAGGAACCCCTTGGGATCAGCCACCGGTCACCTCCAGAATCCGTCCCCAGACGACGTCGCCGTCGGGATCGAGCCCCTCCTCCACAGCGGATGCGCGCGTCGCGAGCACCGCGGCGAAGTCGCGGGGCAGTACCTTGACGAAACGCGAGACCGTTCCGTCGAAATCGTCGAGCATCCCCTGGGCCAGGGTCGACTCGGTCTCCGCGACGTGCCGCTCGAGCAGGTCGCGCAGGATCTCCACGTCGGCGCTGCCGAGCTCGGAGAGGGTCAGCTCGCCGGAGGCGATCGCGTCGCGGTTCACGAGCTCGCGGCGCAGGCCGTGGATGTAGGCCGTGCCGCCCGACATGCCGGCGCCGAGGTTCCGCCCGGTCTCGCCGAGGATCACCGCCAGGCCGCCGGTCATGTACTCGAGCGCGTGGTCGCCCACTCCCTCGACCACCGCGGTGGCGCCGGAGTTGCGGACCAGGAAGCGCTCGCCGACCATCCCGCGGATGAACATCGTGCCCTGGGTCGCCCCGTAGCCGATCACGTTGCCCGCGATCACGTTCGTCGAGGCGTCGAAGGTGCTGCGGCGGTCCGGCCGCACCATGATCTGGCCGCCCGAGAGGCCCTTGCCGACGTAGTCGTTGGAGTCTCCCTCGAGCCGCAGCGTGATGCCGGCGGGGAGGAACGCTCCGAGCGACTGCCCGGCCGAGCCGCGGAGCGACACGACGATGGAGTCGGCCGGCAGGCCGTTCTCGCCGAATCGGACAGTGACCTCGTGGCCCAGCATGGTGCCGACGGCGCGCTCGGTGTTCTTGATCTCGCGCTCGATCCGCACGGTGCCGCGGTGGTCGAGCACGTTCGCCGCGAGGCGGATCAGCTCGTTGTCGAAGTGGTGCTCGAGCTCGTGCTCCTGCGCGCGGCCGTGGCGGCGCGGCTCCTCCGCCGTGAAGACCGGTCCGACGAGGATCGGCGTCAGGTCGAGCCCGCTCGCCTTCCAGTGCTCGATCGCCTGGTCGACGTCGAGCAGCTCGCGGTGGCCGACGATCTCGTCGACGCTCCGGAAGCCGAGCTGCGCGAGGTATTCGCGCACCTCCTGGGCGATGAACTCGAAGAAGTTGACGACGAACTCGGGCTTGCCGGAGAACCGCTGGCGCAGCTCCGGGTTCTGCGTCGCGACGCCCACCGGGCAGGTGTCGAGGTGGCAGACGCGCATCATGATGCAGCCCTCGACGATCAGCGGAGCCGTCGCGAAGCCGAACTCCTCGGCTCCGAGCAGCGCGCCGATGACGACGTCGCGACCGGTCTTCATCTGGCCGTCGACCTGCACGACCACGCGGTCGCGCATGCCGTTGAGCATCAGCGTCTGCTGGGTCTCGGCCAGGCCGAGCTCCCAGGGCGTGCCCGCGTGCTTGAGCGAGTTCACCGGGCTCGCGCCGGTGCCGCCGTCGTGACCCGAGACGAGGATCACGTCGGCGAGGGCCTTCGCGGTGCCGGCGGCGACCGCTCCGATGCCCGACTGGCTGACCAGCTTCGCGTGGATGCGCGCCGACGGGTTCGCCCGCTTGAGGTCGAAGATCAGCTGCTTGAGGTCCTCGATCGAGTAGATGTCGTGGTGCGGCGGCGGCGAGATCAGGCCGACGCCGGCGGTCGCGTGCCGGGTGCGCGCGATCCACGGGTACACCTTCGTCGGCGGCAGCTGACCGCCCTCGCCGGGCTTGGCGCCCTGGGCGAGCTTGATCTGGATGTCGTCCGCGTGGGTGAGGTACATGCTCGTGACGCCGAAGCGGCCCGAGGCGACCTGCTTGATCGCGGAGCGGCGCTCCGGGTCGAGCAGCCGCTCGGTGTCCTCGCCGCCCTCGCCGGTGTTCGACTTGGCGCCGAGGCGGTTCATCGCGATCGCGAGCGTCTCGTGCGCCTCCGGCGAGATGGAGCCGTAGCTCATCGCGCCCGTCGAGAAGCGCTTGACGATCGCCTCGACCGGCTCGACCTCGTCGATCGGGATCGGCGTGCGCCCCGCGGTGTCGAGCTTGAACATGCCGCGGAGGGTCATCAGCGAGCTCGCCTGGTCGTCGACCATCTTCGTGTACTCGCGGAAGACGTCGTAGCGGCGGTTGCGCGTCGAGTGCTGCAGGCGGAACACCGTGTCCGGGTTGAACAGGTGCGGGGCGCCGTCGCGGCGCCACTGGTACTCGCCGCCGACCGCCAGGCGCTCATGCGCGACGATCGCGCCGTCCTCGGGGTACGCGGCGCGGTGACGCGCGGCGTTCTCCTCGGCGACGACGTCGATGCCGATGCCGCCGAGCTTCGAGACGGTGCCGGTGAAGTACTGGTCGACGAACGCCTGGCTGAGGCCGACGGCCTCGAAGGTCTGCGCCCCGGCGTAGCTCGACACGGTGGAGATGCCCATCTTGGACATGATCTTCAGCACGCCCTTGCCGAGCGCCTTGATCACGTTCTTCACGGCCTTCTCCGGCGAGACGTCCGACAGCATGCCGCTGCGGACGAGGTCCTCGCAGGTCTCCATCGCCAGGTACGGGTTGACCGCGGAGGCGCCGTAGCCGATGAGCGTCGCCACATGGTGCACCTCGCGGACGTCGCCCGCCTCGACCACGAGCCCCACTCGCATCCGGTTCTCGGTGCGGATGAGGTGGTGGTGCACGGCGGCGAGCATCAGCAGCGAGGGGATCGGCGCGAGGTCCTTGGTGGAGTCGCGGTCCGAGAGCACCAGGAACTGCGCTCCCGCGGCGATGGCCTCGTCGGCCTCGTCGCACATCTCGTCGATGCGGTCCTGCATCGCGCGGGGTCCCGCGTCGACGCGGTACAGGCCGCGGATCGTCGTGGTGATGTGGCTCAGCGGGCGCGGCGCGATGTGCTGGATCTTCGCGAGCTCGTCGTTGTCGATGACCGGGAAGTCGAGGACGACCTGGCGCGCGTGCTCGGCACCGGCGGTCAGCAGGTTGCGCTCGGGGCCGAGGCCCAGGCGGAGCGAGGTCACGACCTCCTCGCGGATCGAGTCCAGCGGCGGGTTCGTCACCTGCGCGAAGGCCTGCGTGAAGTAGTCGAAGAGCAGGCGGGGGCGCTTGGACAGGACGGCCACGGGGGTGTCCGAGCCCATCGCTCCGAGCGGCTCCGCACCGGCGCGCGCCATCGGCAGCAGGAGGAGGCGGACCTCCTCCTCGGTGTAGCCGAAGGTGCGCTGGCGGCGGTTGACCGAGGCGGGCGTGTGCACGATGTGCTCGCGCTCGGGGAGGTCCTTGAGGTTGATGCGGCCCTTCTCGAGCCACTCCTCGAACGGACCGGAGGCGGCGAGCTGCCCCTTGATCTCCTCGTCCTCGACGATGCGGCCCTGCTCGGTGTCGACCAGGAACATGCGGCCGGGCTGCAGGCGTCCCTTGCGGACCACCTTCGCGGGGTCGATGTCGAGCACGCCGATCTCGCTGGCGAGCACCACGAGCCCGTCGTCGGTCACGACGTAGCGGCCGGGGCGGAGCCCGTTGCGGTCGAGAGTGGCGCCGACGAGCTCGCCGTCGGTGAAGACGATCGCGGCCGGGCCGTCCCACGGCTCCATGAGCATCGAGTGGTACTCGTAGAACGCGCGGCGCTTCGGGTCGAGCGCGCCGTCCTGGTTCTCCCAGGCCTCCGGCACCATCATCATGACCGCGTGCGGGAGCGACCGGCCGGCCAGGTTGAGCAGCTCGACGGTCTCGTCGAACGAGGCGGAGTCGCTGCGGCCGGGCGAGACGATCGGGAACAGCGGGGCCAGGTCGCCCAGCTCGCGGCTCTTCAGCTGCGACTGGCGCGCGCGCATCCAGTTGCGGTTGCCCTGCACCGTGTTGATCTCGCCGTTGTGCGCGATCATCCGGAACGGCTGAGCGAGCGGCCACGACGGGAAGGTGTTGGTGGAGTACCGGGAGTGCACCAGCGCGAGCTTCGACGCGAAGCGCTCGTCGGACAGGTCCGGGTAGAACGGCTCCAGCTGGAGCGTCGTCACCATGCCCTTGTAGACGAGCGTGCGGCTCGAGAGCGACATGAAGTAGACCTCGAGCTCGCGCTCGACGCGCTTGCGCAGGCGGAAGGTCAGACGGTCGAGGCGCACGGAGGAGAGGGGCGTGCCGCTCTCGTCGGTCAGCTCGCTCCGGATGAACAGCTGCTCGATCGCCGGCATGGCGGCCCGGGCGAGCGTGCCGATCTCGTCGGGCTGCACGGGCACGGAGCGCCAGCCGACCACGGCGAGGTTCTCCTCGCGGGCGATGTCGGCGATCGTCGACTTGACCCGCTCGCGCTCGAACACGTCCACCGGGAGGAAGGCGTTGCCCACCGCGTACTGGCCCAGCGGCGGGAGCTCGAAGGGAGCGACCGCGCGGAGGAACTCGTCCGGGATCTGCGTGATGATCCCCGCGCCGTCGCCCGTTCCCGCGTCGGAGCCGACGGCGCCGCGGTGCTCGAGGTTGCGCAGCGCGTTCAGCGCGGCGTCGATGATGTCGTGGCCGGCGGTGCCGCGCATGGTGGCGACCATCGCGAGACCGCACGCGTCCTTCTCGGCGGCCGGATCGTACATCCCCTGCGCCGGCGGCATGCCCAGGAAGGGCACGGCGCGGGCCGGGGTCGAGGGCTGGGCGGAGGCCATGGGAACCGTCCTCACGGGGGTGATGGCTGATCGGGACGTCACTGGCCCGCGGTGGTGGAGGAGGAGCGGCTCCCCGATCGGGAGGGCCGCAGGGTTCTGCCGTGGCGCGAGCGTCGCGCGCCGCCGGCGGTGCCTGCACGACGACCCGCCCGCGGCAGCGCTCGTGGCTGCGCCGCGATGGGGCGGTCGTGGAGGTGTCGGGCACCCGGGAGGCGGTCGCGGAGGCTCCGCGACCTCCGTCAGGTGCGGGAGACCGCCGGCTTCTCGGCGTCGGTGCCGGAAGCAGGGGTGGTGGTGTCGTCGGAGTCGGACTCGACGTCCTCGAATTCTACCGCAGCCGGAGCGGGCGTCCACTCGCGACCCGGCCGGTAGGCCGAGGGCTCGGCGCCCGGGTGCTCGCGCTTCTGGATCACCACGAGGACCAGGCCGATGACCACGGCGATGAGCGCGGCCCAGACGTTGGTGCGGATGCCCCAGAAGAACTCGCTCGGGTCGATCCGGATGGACTCGAACCAGACGCGGCCGATCCCGTACCAGATCAGGTAGGCGGCGAAGACGGTGCCCCACTGCAGCTTGAGACGGCGCTCGAGCAGGAGGATGACCGCGATGCCGACGACGTTCCAGAGGATCTCGTAGAGGAAGGTCGGGTGGAAGAGCGTGCCCGCCGGGAGGCCGACGGGGAAGGCCGGGTTGGTGGTCTCGATCTCGAGGCCCCAGGGCAGGGTCGTGGGCAGGCCGAAGAGCTCGTGGTTGAACCAGTTGCCCAGACGCCCGAGCGCCTGCGCGGCGAGCATGCCGGGGGCGAGGGCGTCGGCGAAGGTCCAGAACCGCACTCCTGTCCAGCGGCAGCCGATGAACGCGCCGACCGCGCCTCCGATCAGCCCGCCGAAGATGGCGTTGCCGCCGTTCCAGATGCGGACGACCTCCCACGGGTCGGCGCCGTCGTAGAAGTAGTCGCCGGGGTGGGTGAGCACGTGGTAGGCGCGGGCGCCGACGATGCCGAGCGGCACGGCCCAGATGATGATGTCGAGCACGACCCACGGCTCCGCGCCGCGGCGCTTGAGGCGCTGGTTCGTCATGATCGTCGCCACGATGATCCCCGCGAGGATGCAGAGCGCGTAGGTGTGGATCGCGAGCGTGAAGGTGCCGATCGTGAGGTCGTACTGACTCCACGCGTCGGGGGGGCTCGGAATGCTCAGCGGTACGGACACCGGTACTCGACCTTTCGAAGGAGGGGGTCCCCCGGGCGCGGCTCTGCCGCGCCCCGGTGGGCATCCCGATTGTAGCGGGAGGGTGTCAGCGCGCGGAGCGCAGGCGGGTGCCCTCGGCGAGGCCGCGGGAGGTCTCGGCGACCGCGTCGACCCCGCCGGACGCCAGCGCCCGCACCAGGGCGGATCCGACGATGGCGCCGTCCGCGTAGGCGAGGATCTCGGCGACCTGCTCGCCGGTTGAGATGCCCAGGCCGACGCACGCGCTCTCGGAGCCGGCGGCGCGGAGGCGGTCGACCAGGGTGCGGGCCGCGGAGTCGACGTCGGTGCGCGCGCCGGTGATGCCCATCGTCGAGACCGCGTAGACGAATCCACGGCTCGAGTCGACGGCCTGGCGCAGGCGCGTGTCCGTCGAGGACGGCGCCGCGAGGAACACGCGGTCGAGTCCGAGCCGCTCGGAGACCGCGAGCCACTCGGCGCCCTCGTCCGGGATCAGGTCGGGCGTGATGAGGCCGGACCCGCCGGCCTCGGCCAGATCAGTGGCGAAGCGCTCGACCCCGTACTGCAGGACGGGGTTGTAGTAGGTCATCACCAGGACCGGCACGTCGACGCGCGCCCGGATCTCGCGGACGGCCTCGAAGCCGTGGCGGAGGCGGAAGCCGCCCGCGATGGCGGCCTGGGTCGCCTCCTGGATGACGGGTCCGTCCATCACCGGATCGGAGTAGGGCAGACCGAGCTCGATCGCGTCGACGCCGTTCTCCGCCATGGCCACGGCGGCGTCGATGCTGGTCGGCAGGTCGGGGAACCCGACGGGGAGGTAGCCGATCAGGGCGCCCGCCGCCTCCTCGTTCCGGCGCCGGACGGTCTCGGCGACGCTCGGTCCGCGGCCGCTCACGACTGCACCGCGCCCTGGTCCATGAGGCCGAAGTAGTGCGCAGCGGTCGTCATGTCCTTGTCGCCGCGGCCCGAGAGGTTGACCAGGATGGTGGCCTCGGGGCCGAGCTCGCGCCCGAGCTCCAGCGTGCCGGCCAGCGCGTGCGCGGACTCGATCGCCGGGATGATCCCCTCGGTGCGGCTGAGCAGCATGAGCGCGTCCATCGCGGCCGAGTCGGTGACCGCGCGGTAGTCGGCGCGGCCGATGCTCGAGAGCCATGCGTGCTCCGGGCCGATGCCCGGGTAGTCGAGGCCGGCCGAGATCGAGTGCGACTCGACGGTCTGGCCGTCCTCGTCCTGGAGGAGGAAGCTGCGGGCGCCGTGCAGGACGCCGGGGCGGCCCTTGCTGATGGTCGCCGCGTGGCGGGGGGTCTCGATCCCGTCGCCGCCGGCCTCGAAGCCGACGAGGCGGACCTCGGGGTCGTCGAGGAAGGCGTGGAAGATCCCCATCGCGTTGGAGCCGCCGCCGACGCAGGCGGTGACCGCGGTGGGCAGCGAGCCGGTGAGCTCGAGGACCTGCTCGCGCGCCTCCTCGCCGATGATCTTCTGGAAGTCGCGGACGAGGGCCGGGAACGGGTGCGGGCCCGCGACGGTGCCGAAGATGTAGTTCGTGGTGCCCACGTTCGTCACCCAGTCCCGCATCGCGTCGTTGATCGCGTCCTTGAGGGTGCGCGAGCCGGTCGTCACGGGGATCACCTCGGCGCCGAGCAGGCGCATGCGGGCGACATTGAGGGCCTGGCGCTCGGTGTCGACCTCGCCCATGTAGACCACGCAGTCGAGGCCGAACAGGGCGGCGGCCGTGGCGGTCGCGACGCCGTGCTGGCCCGCTCCCGTCTCGGCGATGACGCGGGTCTTGCCGATCCGCTTGGTGAGCAGCGCCTGGCCCAGCACGTTGTTGATCTTGTGCGAGCCGGTGTGGTTGAGGTCCTCGCGCTTGAGGATGATCCGCGCTCCGCCGGCGTGCTCGGCGAACCGCGGCACCTCGGTGATGATCGACGGACGGCCGGTGTAGCTGCGGTGCAGCTCCATCAGCTCGGCCGCGAACGCGGGGTCGACCTTCGTGCGCTCGTACTCGGCGCTCAGCTCGTCGAGGGCCTCGACGAGGGACTCGGGGACGTAGCGTCCGCCGAACTCGCCGAAGTAGGGGCCGAGTTCATCCCGGAGTGCCATGGGGGTACCGCCTATCGGAGTGGTCAGTGCGCCAGGAAGCCGGCGAGGGTGGAGACGGGGTCGCCGCCGGTGACGAGAGCCTCGCCCACGAGGACGACGTCGGCTCCGGAGCCGCGGTAGTGCGCGACGTCGTCGGCGGTGAGGACGGCCGACTCGGCCACCTTCACCGCGTCGTCGGGGAAGCGCTCGGAGAGGCGGCCGAAGAGGTCGCGGTCGAGCTGGAAGGTGGAGAGGTCGCGGGCGTTCACGCCGATGAGCCTCGCGCCGAGGTCGGCGGCCCGCTCGAGCTCGTCGGCCGAGTGCGTCTCGACGAGCGGGGTCATCCCCAGCTCGAGCACGAGGGCGTGCAGCTCGGCGAGCAGGGGCTGCTCGAGCGCGGCGACGATGAGGAGGACCAGGTCGGCTCCGGCCGCGCGGGCCTCGAGGACCTGGTACGGCTCGGCGACGAAGTCCTTGCGCAGGACGGGGATCGACACGCGCTCGCGGACCGCCTCGAGGTCCGCGAGGGACCCCTTGAAGCGGCGCTCCTCGGTGAGGACGCTGATCGCGCTCGCTCCCCCGAGCTCGTACTGTCCGGCCAGCTCGGCGGGGACGGGGATGTCGGCGAGGGCTCCGCGCGACGGGCTGGCGCGCTTCACCTCGGCGATGATCCTGACGCGCTCGGCGGGGGCCAGAGCGGCCAGGGCGTCGAGGGCGGGCGCCTGGGCGAGCGCGCGGCGCTCGACGGCTTCGAGCGGGGCGCTCTCGCGGCGCCGGGCCGCGTCGGCCAGGGCGCCGGCGGTGAGGTCGGCGAGCACCTAGGCGCGCGCCTTCGGGTTCGCCTTCGCGCCGTTGACGCCGTAGCCCGCCTTGGCCATGCCCATGCCCACGAGCAGACCCACCACGACCAGGCCGGCCGAGAGCCAGACCACCAGGGGCACGTCGAACCAGAACGCGATCGTGCCGATCGTGAATCCGACCAGCATGATGACGACGGCCGTCCACGCTGCGGGCGAGTGGCCGTGGTTGTCGTCGTCGTGCTCGGTGCTCATGGGTCTCCTCCTGGGGGTGCATCGGGACCAGAGCAGTCTAGCGTGAGGCGCCTGAGCGCCCGGCCCCGGACTCGCCTGTGCAGCCGCCTGCAGGAGGCGGGGATGCCGGACCGCCGGACACGACCCCGGCCGGTGTCAGCGGCCCGAGGTGGGGTCGTCGCCGCGCGAGAGCTCGTCCCACGAGACGACCGGGTCGATGTCGCCGTCGTCCGTCTGCACGGTCGACGCGCCGTGGCCGTAGCCGTCGGCGGGCTCGAAGCGGGACGCGCGCTTCCGCGCCGCTCCCGGCCAGCGGCGCGAGGTCGCGAGGACGCCGATCCCGAGCAGCGCGGTGAGCACGCCGCAGACCAGGGCGACGACGGGCCAGGCCGTCGCGGAGGACGAGGCCACGAGCGCGGCGACGGACTGCTCCCCCGCGATGGCGGTCGCCTCCGTGACCAGCGAGGCGCCGGCGCGCACGGGGTCGCCCAGTGCCGTCGCGGCCGCGAGCACCACCGAGGCGCCGAGGACGGCCTGGAGCACACCGAGCACGATCCGGAAGACGGGGCCGGCGATGGCGAGGGCCGCGGCGAGAGCGAGGCCCGCGAGCGCCAGGGCGGAGAGCGCGGGCGCGGCGACGGTCCCGGCCACGTCGATCCGCTGGCCCTCCCCCTCGATCGCGGCCAGGGTCAGCGTGGACCAGGTCTGGGTGGAGGCGGTCAGCTCGAGCGCGGCGAGCAGCACGACCCCGAGGATCGCCGTGTACTTCAGCCGCCGTCCGCTCATGCTCACTCCGCCGGGCCGAGGCCGGTGAACGGCACGAGGGGGTCGACGTCGAAGCAGGCGTGCTCGCCCGTGTGGCAGGCTGCGCCGATCTGCTCGACCTGGACCAGCACGGTGTCGGCGTCGCAGTCGAGGGCGGCACCCCGCACGTACTGCGCGTGCCCGGACGTGTCGCCCTTGCGCCAGTACTCCTGGCGCGAGCGCGACCAGAAGGTGACGCGGCCCTCGGTGAGGGTGCGCCGGAGAGCCTCGCGGTCCATCCAGCCCATCATGAGCACCTCGCGGGTGTCGTGCTGCTGGATGATCGCGGGCAGGAGCCCGGTCGGATCGAAGGCGGCGCGGTCCAGGACGGCGTCGAGCTCGGCGGGGGTCATCGGATCTCGATCCCGGAGGCCGCGAGCGAGCGCTTGACGTCGCCGATCGTCAGCTCGCGATTGTGGAAGACGGAGGCGGCGAGCACGGCGTCGGCCCCCGCGCCGACGGCCGGAGCGAAGTGCTCGACGGCACCGGCGCCTCCAGAGGCGATGACGGGCACGGAGCTCAGCTCGCGCATCGCGGCGATCAGCTCGAGGTCGAAGCCCTGCTTGGTGCCGTCGGCGTCGATGGAGTTGACCAGCAGCTCCCCGGCGCCGCGCTCGACGGCCTCGGCCGCCCAGGCCAGGGCGTCGAGCTCGGTCTCGCGGCGTCCGCCATGAGTGGTGACGACGAAGCCGGACGCCGCGGCGTCGCTCCGCTTGACGTCGAGCGAGAGCACGAGCACCTGCGCGCCGAAGACGTCGGCGATCTCGCCGAGGAGCTCGGGCCGGGCGATCGCGGCGGAGTTGACGCCCACCTTGTCGGCGCCGTGCGCGAGCAGTCGCGAGACGTCCTCGGCGCTGCGCACGCCTCCGCCGACCGTGAGCGGGATGAAGACCTGCTCGGCGGTCGCCCGCACCACGTCGTAGGTGGTCGAGCGGTCGTCGACCGTGGCGGTGACGTCGAGGAAGGTCAGCTCGTCGGCGCCCTGCTCGAAGTAGAGGCGGGCGAGCTCGACGGGGTCGCCCGCATCGCGAAGGTTCTGGAAGTTGACGCCCTTCACGACGCGGCCGGCGGCGACGTCGAGGCAGGGGATGACGCGGACGGCGAGACTCATCGGCTCCCCCTCTACAGGCGCGCGGCGTGGATGGAGGTGACCAGGATCGCGCGGGCGCCCAGGTCGTACAGGCGGTCCATCACCTGGTTCATGTCCGCGCGCGGCACCATCACGCGGACGGCCACCCACTCGGCGTCGTGCAGCGGCGAGACCGTCGGGGACTCGAAGCCCGGCGCGATCGCCGTGGCGCTCTCCAGGAGCGCGACGGGGCAGTCGTAGTCGAGCAGCACGTACTCGCGGGCGACCAGCACGCCCTGCAGGCGGCGCAGCAGCACCGGGATGCCCTCGGGCTCCCCTGCGGCGGAGACCAGGACGGCGGTCGAGTCCAGGATGACCGGGCCGAAGATCTCGAGGCCGGCCTTGCGGAGCGTGGTGCCGGTCTCGACGACATCGGCGATGACGTCGGCGACGCCGAGCTGGATCGCGGACTCGACCGCGCCGTCGAGGCGGATCAGCGTCACCTCGACGCCGTGCTCCCGGAGGAAGCGGCCCACGAGGCCCGGGTAGCTGGTCGCCACGCGGAGGCCGTCGATCTGCGCGAGCTCGTCGTAGCGGCCTGCGGGCCCGGCGAAGCGGAAGGTGGAGTTCGCGAAGCCGAGGCTCGCGATCTCGCGCGCCTCGGAGCCGGAGTCGATCAGGAGGTCGCGGCCGGTGACCCCGACGTCGAGAGCGCCGGAGCCGACGTAGGTGGCGATGTCGCGCGGTCGCAGGTAGAAGAACTCCACCCCGTTGCGCTCGTCGACGACGTGCAGCTCCTTCGGGTCGCGGCGGCCGGTGTAGCCGGCCTCCGCGAGCATCTGACCGGCGGTCTCCGAGAGGGAGCCCTTGTTGGGGACGGCGACGCGCAGGAGCGCCGGGGCGGGGGTGGTGGTCACGGGACGTCCTTCATGACTCGACGGCTGTTCAGGGGGCGGCACGGCTCCTCGGGGAGCGTGCGGGCGCGACGGCGCGGAGCGGAGGCGCACCCCGGCGAGCGGGGCGGGGCTCACAGATGCCGGTAGACGTCGGCCGTCGTCAGTCCCTTGGCGAGCATGAGCACCTGCAGGTGGTAGAGCAGCTGCGAGATCTCCTCGGCGGTGCGCTCGTCGCCCTCGTACTCGGCGGCCATCCACACCTCCGCGGCCTCCTCGACGATCTTCTTGCCGATGAAGTGCACGCCGGCGTCGAGCTCGCGGACGGTGCCCGAACCCTCGGGACGGGCGGCGGCCTTCTCGCCCAGCTCAGCGAAGAGGTCGTCGAAAGTTTTCACCGGGGAAGTCTATACGGCGGCCGGACGCGGCCGCCTCAGTGCCGGTGCAGGTGAGCGGTCGCCGTCTCGCGCAGCGACGCGATCGCGGCCTCCGGGTCGTCCGCGCCGAAGACCGCGGAGCCCGCGACGAAGGTGTCGGCTCCCGCCTCCGCTGCGATCTCGATCGTGCCGGGTGCGATCCCGCCGTCGACCTGGAGCCAGACGTCGAGCCCGGTGCGGTCCACCACGTTCCGGAGCGTGCGCAGCTTGGGCATCGTCTCCTGCATGAAGGGCTGGCCCCCGAAGCCGGGCTCGACCGTCATCACGAGGACCTGGTCGAACTCGGGCAGGAGGTCGAGGTAGTCGTCCACCATCGTGCCCGGCTTGAGCGCGATCCCCGCCCGCGAGCCGATCTCGCGCAGGCGCCGCGCCAGGGCCACGGCGTCGCGCGCGGCCTCGGCGTGGAAGGTCACGGAGAAGGCGCCGGTCTCGGCGTAGTCGGGGGCCCACCGGTCGGGGTCGTCGATCATCAGGTGCAGGTCGAGCGGGCGGGGCGAGACGTCCTGGAGGCGCTGGACCATGGTCAGCCCGAAGGTGAGGTTCGGCACGAAGTGGTTGTCCATCACGTCGACGTGCACGAGGTCGGCTCCGGCGATGCGCTGCAGCTCGGCCTCGAAGTTCACGAAGTCGGCGGAGAGGATGCTGGGGTTGATCCGTGCGGGCATGCCTCCAGCCTAGATCGGAGCGTCCTCCGCGTCCGCCCGGCCGAGGACGCTCCCGCTCCGGAGGGGTCAGGCGTTCCCGGACGCCGCCTCGAGGGGCCGGCGGCGGAGGAGCTGCACGAACATGGCGTCGGTGCCGTGCCGGTGCGGCCAGAGCTGCACGTGGAGGGGGCCGTCCGGCAGCGGGAGCGGGTCCGCCGTCACCGCGCGCAGCAGGGCCGGCGTGTCGACGAGCTCGAGCTCGTGCCGCTCCTGCGCGAGGGCGAGCACGCGCCGGGTCTCTCCGAGGTGCGGCGAGCAGGTCACGTAGGCCAGCAGACCGTCGGGAGCGAGAGCCCTCACCGCGGAGTCGAGCAGCTCGCCCTGGAGTGCGGCCAGCGGCTCCACGTCGGCCGCGGACTTGCGCCAGCGCGCCTCCGGCCGCCGCCGCAGCGCACCGAGACCGGTGCACGGCGCGTCGAGGAGGATGCGGTCGAACGATCCCGGCTGCTCGTCGCCCAGGTCGCGCCCGTCGCCGGTGCGCACCTCGACCGACGGGTCGACGGCGGCCAGCGCCTGCCGCACCAGGCCCGCGCGGCCCGGGACCACCTCGTTGGCGAGCAGCGCCGCCCCTCCTGCGCGCGCCTCCGCCGCGAGCAGCGCCGCCTTGCCGCCGGGTCCCGCGCACAGGTCGAGCCAGCGCTCGCCCGGGCGGACCGGCCGTGCCCGGGAGAGCGCCAGAGCGGCGAGCTGGGAGCCCTCGTCCTGCACGCGCACGCGGCCCTCGTGCACCGCGGGGAACGCCTCCGGGTCGCCGCCGGTGCTGGTCATGCCGACCGGCGAGAACCGGTCGGGTTCGGCGTCGGCGATCTCGCCGGGAGACGCCAGGCCCGGCAGAGCCACCAGGTTCACCCGCGGAGCCGCGTTGTCGGCGGCGAGCAGCGCGTCGAGCTCGTCGGCCGCCCCCTCCGCCGCCAGCGCCCGTCGCAGGGCGCGCACGATCCACACGGGGTGGGAGCTCAGCGCGGCGATCCGGTCGTCGCCGGAGACCGCGGCCGCGGAGACCCGCTCGCGCCACTCGCCGGCGCTCGAGCGCGAGACCGCGCGCAGCACGGCGTTGGCGAAGGCCACCGCTCCCCGCGAGGAGCCGGCCGCGACGAGCGCGACGCTCTCGTTCACCGCGGCGTGCGGGGCCACGCGGGTCGCGAGCAGCTGGTGCACGCCCAGGCGCAGCGCGTCGAGCACCGGCGCATCGATGCTCTCGACGGACCGGCCGGCCGCGAGGGCGATCACGCGGTCGTAGTAGCCGGACATCCGCAGGGTGCCGTAGCAGAGCTCGGTGGCCAGTCCCGCGTCGGCGGGCGAGAGGCCGGCGGCGCTGATCCGCGCGGGCAGGACCAGGTTGGCGTAGGCGTCCGACCCGCTCACCGCGAGCAGGACGTCGTAGGCGACCCGGCGGGCGGGAGCGGCCTCGCGCCGGGCGCTCACGCGAGCACCGTGCTCTCGCGCAGGCCGCGGGCCCAGGCGGCGCCGGCCATCGGGGTCCTGCCGGCGGGCTGGACGGTGACCAGCTCCACCGCTCCGTCCGCGGTGCCGACGAGGGCGCGTCCCGAGTCGAGGCGGACGACGCCGGGAGCGAGGTCCCCCTCGGCCGCGCGGACCGCGAGCACCTTGAGGCGCGCGTCCCCCACCGCGGTCGAGGCTCCGGGCTCGGGAGTCGTTCCGCGCACGAGCGCGAGGACCCGCGCGGTCGGGAGGCTCCAGTCGATCCGGCCGTCCGCGGCGTCGAGCTTGGGAGCGGGGGTCGCCTCTCCGGCCTGCGGAGTAGCGACGGCCGTGCCCTCCTCCAGCGCGTCGACCACGCCGAGGGTGAGGCCGGCGCCGCTCCCGGCCAGCTCCGTCAGCAGCTCGCCCGCGGTGCGCTCCCCCGCGTCGACGGCGAGCTCGGCGTACACGTCACCGGCGTCGAGCTCGGCGACCAGCTGGAAGACGCTCGCGCCGATCCGCGTGTCGCCCGCCATCAGCGCCCGCTGGACGGGAGCCGCCCCGCGCCAGCGCGGCAGCAGGGAGAAGTGCAGGTTGATCCAGCCCAGGCGCGGCACCGCCAGCAGGCGCTGCCGGACGAGGCCGCCGTAGGCCACGATCACGCCGAGGTCGGGGGCGAGCTCCGCGATCCGGTCGGTCACGTCCTCGTCGAGGCGGTTCGCCCGGATCACCGGGATCCCCAGCTCCTCGGCCGTGACGGCGACCGGCGAGGGGGTGAGCACGCGCTTGCGGCCCACCGGGGCGTCCTCCCGGGTGACCACGGCGACGACCTCGTGCGCGGAGGCGGCGAGGTCGCGGAGGGTCGGAACGGCGGCGGCGGGCGTGCCGGCGAAGACGAGGCGCACGGGGGTCTCCTGGGGAGTCAGAGGATGTCGGGGTCGTCGAGACGGACCCGGAGCCGGGGGGCCGGCCGGAAGCGGCCGGGCGTGGTCGGCGGGCGACGACGGCGCGTGGCGTTGCGGATCACGGCGGAGCGGAGGCGCGCGGCCACATCCGCACCGCGAGCGTAGTCGAACCGGACGATCGCCCGGACGGAGCCGTCCTCGAGCCCGACAGGACCGAGGACCTCGTGCCGGTCGTCCTCGTCGAGCGCGTCGAGCGCCTCCTCCACCGCGTGCGCGTCGCCGCTCACCGTGGCCAGGCGCACCGCGGGCGGGAAGCGCAGAGCGCGCCGCTCCTGGAGCTCGGCCCGGAGGTACTCCGCCTGCCGCCAGGTCGCCAGGGCGGTCGCGAGCCGACCGCCGACCCCGACCAGGAGGACCGGCGCGCCCGGGCGGGCCAGCGCCGCGGCGTTCGACCAGGTGCGAAGCGCGTCGTCGGCGACCCGCAGGCTCTCGCGGGCCAGCATCCGCTCGCCGTCCAGCAGCAGGACGGCGTGGTAGCCGCCGTCGGCCCGCGGCTCCGCCCCGCGCGTGGCCACGACGAGCGCGGGCTCGTCGGGGAGGGTGAGCACGGGGCGCTGCCCGTCGGCGACGATCACCTTGGCACCCGGGAAGGCGCGTCCGAGCTCCTCCGCGGTGCGGCCCGCGCCGAGGGAGACGAGGCGCAGAGCCGTCGCCTGGCAGACGGAGCAGGTCCAGTCGGCCGCGATCAGGCCGCACCAGCCGCAGCTCGGCCGCCCGCCCTCGGAGTGCACGCCGAGCGGACCCTGGCAGCGGTTGCAGCGTGCGACGGTCCGGCAGCGGGCGCAGGCGACCACCGGCGCGTAGCCGGGGCGCGCGACCTGGACCAGCACGGGACCGGAGTCGAGGGCCTTCCGCGCCTCCCGCCAGGCGGAGGAGGGGATGCGCGCTGCCGCGTCGTGCTCGTCGGCCGCCCACTGCTGGGCGGTCGGCACGACGTGCGGGCGGCGGCTCGGCCGCGGCTCCACCTCGGTCGCGAAGCCGATCTCGACGAGCCGCTCGACCTCGACCGTGCGCGTGTTGCCGAGCAGGACGAGGCCGGCGCCGCTCTGCTCCTGCCGCACCAGGGCGACGTCGCGCGCGTGCGCGTAGGGCGCGAGCGGCTCGGCGAAGAGCGGATCGCCGTCGTCCCAGAGCGCGATCAGGCCGAGGGCGGAGGAGGGCGCGTAGAGGACGGAGCGGTTGCCGACGACGACCCGCGGCCCGGGATCGAGGCAGCGGACGAAGGCGGAGTAGCGCTCGGCGCCCTTCTGCCGCGCATCGAGGCGCACCACCGCCTCCGCGGGGACGAGGGCGGCGAGAGCGAGCTCCAGCTGCTCCTGGTCGCGGTAGTCGGGGACGGCCAGGATCGCGTCGCGGCCCGCGGCGAGCGTGTCCCGGGCGAGCTCGGCGAGCGTGACGGCCCAGCCGCCGACCCACGCGCCCGAGTCGAGCCTCACCGGAGCCGGCACGGCGCCGACCGCCAGCCGGGCCCCCTCGGCGAGTCCAACGAAGGAGGCGTCGGGGTAGCCCGTCACGCCGCCCGCCTCGACCGCGGGCGCCGCAGGAGCGGGACCCGCGGCGAGTCGCGCCTTCTCGACGCGGACGTGGCGGCGCGGCACGGCCAGGCGCAGCACGTCGCTCGCGCCTCCGGAGGCGCGGTCGGCCACCCGGCGGGCGAGGGCCCAGACCTCCGGGGTCAGCACGACGAGCGGCGAGACCAGCTCCTCGATGCCGCTGAGCGCTCCGGCGTGCTCGGTCCCCTCCCCCGTCTCGACGACGAACGCGTCGGCGATCCGGCCTCCGGTCCGCAACGGCACCCGCACGCGCACGCCGGGGACCACCTCGCCGCGCAGCGCCTCCGGCACCGCGTAGTCCAGGAGCCGGTCGAGCTGCGGGAGGGGCGAGTCCAGGAGCACGCGCGCGACGGCTCCGCTCGTCGCCATCGCCGCCGCGCCCGCTACGAGAGGCCCGCGGCGGAGCGCAGGTCGTCGACCCGGTCGAGGTGCTCCCAGGTGAAGTCGGGGAGCTCCCGGCCGAAGTGGCCGTAGGCCGCGGTCTGCGCGTAGATCGGGCGGAGCAGGTCGAGTGCGTGGATGATCGCGGCCGGGCGCAGGTCGAAGACCGAGCGGATCGCCTCGGTGATCGTCTCGTCGGAGACGGTGCCGGTGCCGAAGGTCTCGACGTAGAGGCCGACCGGGGCCGCCTTGCCGATGGCGTAGGCGACCTGCACCTCCAGCCGCGAGGCGAGCCCCGCGGCGACCGCGTTCTTGGCGACCCACCGCATGGCGTAGGCGGCCGAGCGGTCCACCTTCGACGGGTCCTTGCCCGAGAACGCGCCGCCGCCGTGGCGGGACGCTCCGCCGTAGGTGTCGACGATGATCTTGCGGCCGGTGAGCCCGGCGTCGCCCTGAGGGCCGCCGATCTCGAAGCGGCCCGTCGGGTTGATCAGCAGGCGCACGGCGGAGGAGTCGAGGTCGACCGTCTCGAGGACGGGGCGGATGACGTGCGCCGCGATGTCCGCGTGGATCGTCTCGGTGCTGACGTGCTCGGCGTGCTGGGTGGACAGGACGACGGTGTCGATGGTGGACGGCGTCGTGCCGTCGTAGCCGATGGTGACCTGGGTCTTGCCGTCGGGTCGGAGGTAGTCGAGCTCGCCCGACTTGCGGACGGCGGCCAGGCGCTCGGCGAGGCGGTGCGAGAGCCAGCTCGGCAACGGCATGTATTCGGGGGTCTCGTCGGTCGCGAAGCCGAACATCAGGCCCTGGTCGCCCGCGCCCTGGCGGTCGAAGGCGTCCTCGCCCGCCTCGGAGGAGCGGACCTCGAGCGCCGTGTCGACGCCCGCCGCGATCTCGGGCGACTGCTGGCCGATCGAGACCGAGACGCCGCAGGAGCGGCCGTCGAAGCCCTTCTCCGAGGAGTCGTAGCCGATCTCGACGATCGTGTCGCGCACGATCTTGGGGATCTCGACGTAGCCGCTCGTGGAGACCTCGCCCGCGACGTGCACGAGCCCCGTCGTGACCAGCGTCTCGACGGCGACCCGGCTGTGCGGGTCCTCGCGGAGCAGGGCGTCGAGGATGCGGTCCGAGATCTGGTCGCAGATCTTGTCCGGGTGGCCCTCGGTGACGGACTCGGAGGTGAACAGGCGGAGGGGACCGGAGGTCATGCTTCTCTTCTCGTCCCGGCTCGTGCGGACCGGGGTCGTTCGTACCGGGAGTGGCCTGGCGGGCGCGATGCCGGGCGGCAGGCGATCGGCGCCTGGGCGGGCGGACCGGCGGGGCTAGCGCACGACCGCGTCGAGGACGCGATCGGCCACCTCCGCCTTGCTGCCCGAGGCCTCGCCAACTATATCGCCGGCCCGATCGAGGACCACGACGGCGTTGCTGTCGCTCTGGAAGCCCTCGGCCCAGCCCACCCTGTTGAGGACGAGCAGGTCGCAGCCCTTGCGGGCGATCTTGGCGCGGCCGAGCGCGAGCATCGCGTCCCGGTCCGGCTCGGTCTCCGCGGCGAAGCCGACGACGATCTGCCCCTCCCGCCGGGAGGCGGAGATCTCGGCGAGGACGTCCGGGTTCTTGACGAGCTCGAGGACGAGACGGTCGCCCTGCTGCTCCTTCTTGATCTTCGCGTCGGCGACCGCGGCGGGCCGGTAGTCGGCGACGGCCGCGGCCATGATCACGACGTCCGCGCCGGTGGCCGCGGCGAGGGCGGCCTCGCGCAGCTCGAGCGCGGTGCCCACCGGGAGGACCGTGACGCCCTCCGGCGCCGGCACGTCGAGGTTCGCGGCGAGGAGGGTGACCTCCGCGCCCCGGGCCGCAGCGGCCAGCGCGAGCGCGACGCCCTGCCTGCCGCTGGAGCGGTTGCCGACGAAGCGCACCGGGTCGAGGGGCTCGCGGGTTCCGCCGGCGGTCACGAGGACGCGCACGCCCGCGAGGTCGCGGCGGGCGGAGGCGGAGCGGGCATGGACGGCGAGGGCCTCCGCCACGATCGTCTCGGGCTCCTCCATGCGGCCGGGGCCCGAGTCGGCGCCGGTGAGGCGGCCGACCGCGGGGCCGACGACGTGCACGCCGCGGGAGCGGAGCACCGCCGTGTTCGCGACGGTGGCGGCGTTCGCCCACATCTCGGTGTGCATCGCGGGGGCGACCACGAGCGGGGCGGTGCTCGCGAGCACCGTGTTGCCGAGCAGGTCGTCGGCGAGGCCGGCGGCGAGCTTGGCGAGCGTGTGCGCCGTCGCGGGCGCGATCACGATGAGGTCGGCGGCCTGGCCGATGGCCACGTGCCGGACCTCGGCGACGCCCTCGTAGAGCTCGGTGTGCACCGGGTTCCGCGAGATGGCCTCGAGGGTGGGCTTGCCGACGAAGCGCAGCGCGGCCTCGGTCGCGACGACGTGCACGTCGTGCTCCGCGAGGACCAGCGCGCGGACGACTCCGACGGCCTTGTACGCGGCGATGCCGCCGGTGATGCCGACGACGACGTTGAGCCGTCGGCCGGCCTCGAGAGAGGAGCCCACCCGGAGGGGACTACTCGGCGAGGGGCTTGGCGACGAGCTTGTCCTCGTTGATCTCGTGCAGTGCGACCGAGAGGGGCTTGTCGTCGATGGTGGAGTCGACCAGCGGGCCGACGTTGTCGAACAGGCTGCCCTCGTGGAGGTCGGCGTAGTAGTCGTTGATCTGGCGGGCGCGCTTGGAGGCGAAGATCACCAGCGCGTACTTGGAGTCGACCTTCGAGAGGAGCTCGTCGATGGGCGGGTCGATGATGCCGAGGTTGTTGGCCATGGGTGTCTCCTTGCAGGCGCATCAGCGCCGATCTGCGGCTCCGGAGCAACACGGCGCGCGGGCTCCGAGGGGCGTGTGCCCGGTGGGACCCGGGGCGTCGGCCCGGAGGTGGTCGGTGGCCCGGTCTCAGCGGCCCGGGTCAGCGGGCGCACCGTCGGCACGAGGCGATATCAATTCTACGACCTCGCGGGCCGCTTCGGGCACGGTGCTGTTGACGACGGCGAAATCGAACTCGTCCTGCGCGGCCAGCTCCACCTTCGCGGTGGCCAGACGGCGCTCCTGCTCCTCCGCGCTCTCGGTGCCGCGGCCGACCAGGCGGCGGACCAGCTCGTCCCAGCTCGGCGGCAGGAGGAAGACCAGCCGCGCGTCCGGCATCCGCTCGCGCACCTGGCGGGCACCCTGGATGTCGATCTCGAGCATCACCTGCCGGCCCTGCTCCAGCGCGGCGTCGATGGGGCCGCGGGGCGTGCCGTAGCGGTGAGCGTTGTGGACGACGGCGTACTCGAGGAACTCCCCCGCCGCGACCATCCGGTCGAACTCGGCGTCGTCGACGAAGTAGTAGCTGACGCCGTCCACCTCGCCCGGACGCGGGGCCCGGGTGGTGGCCGAGACCGAGAGCAGGACGTCCGGGTAGTTCTCGCGGATGTAGGTCGACACGGTGCCCTTGCCGACCGCGGTCGGACCGGCGAGGACGAGCAGGCGGTTGCGGCCGGGGCGGCGCTGCCGCGACTCCCGCTCCTCCAGGAACGACGACAGGCCCTCGACCTGGCGCCGGCCGAGCCCGCCGAGGCGCTTCGACTCGGCGATCCGCAGCTGGTCCATCACCCGGGGCGTCTTCACCACGCCGAGTGCGGGCACGGCGCGGAGCAGCTCGCTGACGCGCATCCGCCCCTCGACTCCGAGCGGCTCGGCCTGGGCCGCCGCGAGCACGGCGGTCGCGGGGCGGCGTCCGGCGGCAACGGCCTTCTTGACGGCGGCGCGGGCACGGCGCGCCGCGATCGCGGCCTCGGAGGCGGCGCGCCGGTCGACCTCGGGCGGCGAGGGACGGCGCACGGCCTCCGGGCGCGAGGAGGCGCCGGGATCGGGGCTGACGGTTTCAGCGGACAAGGGTCTCCTGGATGTCGGTCGCGCGGCGGGTGATCTCGGCCGCGATCCCCGAGGGGCCGGCGCCGAGCACGCTCCGCGACTCGCTGACGATGGTGGCGGCGCTCAGCGCGCCGAACAGCCGCTGCGCGTCCGCGACGGCCGCGCCCTGGTGGCCGAAGCCGGGCGCGAGCACCGGGAGTGCGGGGTGCAGCGGCTCGTCGATGCCGATGCCGAAGTCGCCCAGGGCGACCGTGGCGCCGAGCACCACGCCGACCGAGCCGATCGACGCGCGAGCGTGAGCGTCGTTCCAGGATGCCACGTCCGCCACGACCGCGCGTGCCACGGTGTATCCCGCCCGGCCGCCGTCCTGCACGAGGGCGCGCTGCACGGGACGGGCCTCGGGGTTGGAGGTGGCTGCGAGGACGAACACGCCCTTGCCCGCCTCCTCCGCGAGGGTCAGCATCCCCTCGAGGGAGCCGAGCCCCTGGTAGGCCGCGGCGGTCATGGCGTCCGCCTCGAGCGGCGAGCCGGGCCGGAGCCACGCCTCGGCGTAGGCGGTGACGCTCGTGCCGATGTCGCCGCGCTTGACGTCGGCGATCACCAGCAGTCCGGCCTCGCGGGCGTCGGCGAGCACGCGCTCGAGCGCGGCGTAGCCCGCCGAGCCGTGCCGCTCGAAGAAGGCGATCTGCGGCTTGACGACGCCTACACGGCCGGCCGCCGCCTCGACGACCGTGCGGCCGAAGCTCTCGAGCCCGGCCGCGTCGTCGGCGAGGCCCCACGCGTCGAGCAGGTACGCGTGCGGGTCGATCCCGACGCAGAGCCGGCCGTGCGCGGCGAACGCCGCCTCGAGGCGCGAGCCGAAGGAGGCGGTGCCCGCCGCGCCGCCGCTCACGCGGTGCGCTCCGCGCGGCGCAGGGCGTAGTCCTGCAGGCTCGTCACCTCGAAGGGCTCGTTCGCCGCGTCGAGCGAGGCGACCGCGGCCGCGAGCTGGGCGATCGTGGTGAACAGCGGCTTGTCCGCGGCGACCGCGGCGGCGCGGATCTCGTAGCCGTCGGCGCGGGTCGCTCCTCCGCTGGGCGTGTTGATCACCACGTCGACCTCGTCGCGGGCGATCAGCTCGACGATGGAGGGCGCGTCGCCCTCGGCGGTCTCGCTGTACTTGCGGACCACGCGGGCCTGGATCCCGTTGCGGTTCAGCACCTCGGCCGTGCCCTCGGTCGCGAGGATGTCGAAGCCGAGCTGGCGCAGGCGCAGCGCGGGCAGGACGATCGAGCGCTTGTCGCGGTCGGCGACCGAGATGAAGACGGTCCCGCTCGCCGGCATGCCGCCGTACGCGGCGTCCTGGCTCTTCGCGAAGGCGCGCGGGAAGTCGCGGTCGATCCCCATGACCTCGCCGGTGGAGCGCATCTCGGGCCCGAGCAGCGAGTCGACGATCTGGCCCTCCTTGGTGCGGAAGCGCTTGAACGGCAGGACCGCCTCCTTCACCGCGATGGGAGAGTCCATCGGGACGTCGGAGCCGTCGCGCTCGGGCAGCAGGCCCTCGGCCTTCAGCGCGGCGATGGTCTCGCCCACCATCAGGCGCGACGCGGCCTTCGCGAGCGGGATGCCCAGCGCCTTCGACACGAACGGCACGGTGCGCGAGGCCCGGGGGTTCGCCTCGAGCACGTAGAGCACGCCCTGGCCGATCGCGAACTGGACGTTCAGCAGTCCCCGGACGCCGACGCCCTGCGCGATCGCGAGGGTCGCCTCCCGCACCTGGTCGATCTGCCGGCGGCCGAGCGTCACCGGCGGGAGCGTGCACGCCGAGTCGCCGGAGTGGATGCCGGCCTCCTCGATGTGCTCCATCACGCCGCCGATGTAGAGCTGCTCGCCGTCGAAGAGCGCGTCGACGTCGATCTCGATCGCGTCGTCCAGGAAGCGGTCCACCAGCAGCGGGTGCGCCTCGTCGATGATCCCCTCGCCGGCCATCCGCTCGAAGTAGTCCTCGAGCTGGGGCGTGCCGTAGACGATCTCCATGCCGCGCCCGCCGAGGACGAACGACGGACGGACGAGGACCGGGTAGCCGATCTCCACCGCGACCTCACGGGCGCCGTCGAGGTCGGTCGCGGTGCCGTTGCGCGGAGCGAGAAGCCCCGCCTCGTCGAGGATCCGCGAGAACGCGCCGCGCTCCTCCGCGAGGTCGATGTTCGCGGGGGTGGTGCCGAGGATGGGCACGCCGGCCGCCTCGAGGCCCGCGGCGAGCCCGAGCGCCGTCTGGCCGCCCAGCTGCACGACGACGCCGACGAGCTCGCCGGACTGCGACTCCGCGTGGATGACCTCGAGCACGTCCTCGAGAGTCAGCGGCTCGAAGTAGAGGCGGTCCGAGGTGTCGTAGTCGGTCGAGACCGTCTCGGGGTTGCAGTTGATCATGATCGTCTCGAAGCCCGCGTCCGAGAGCGCGAACGAGGCGTGCACGCAGGAGTAGTCGAACTCGACCCCCTGGCCGATGCGGTTGGGACCGGAGCCCAGGATGACGACCTTGCGGCGGTCGGCGGCGACGACCTCCGTCTCCTCGTCGTACGAGGAGTAGTGGTACGGCGTGAGCGCCGGGAACTCGCCCGCACAGGTGTCGACGGTCTTGTAGACCGGGCGCACGTCCAGCGCGTAGCGGGTGCGGCGGACCTCCGCCTCGTCGAGACCGCGGAGCTCGGCGATCTGCGCGTCCGAGAAGCCGTGGTCCTTCGCCAGGCGGAGGAGTCCGGCGTCGAGGCCGTCGTGCTCGTGCACCAGGTCGGCGATCTCGTTGATCAGAACGATCTGGTCGAGGAACCAGGGGTCGATCTTCGTGGACTCGAACGCCTGCTCGACCGTGGCTCCCAGGCGCAGCGCCTGCTGCACGGTGACGATGCGGCCGTCGGTCGGGGTCCTCGCGATCTCGAGGAGCTCCTCGACCGAGCGCTCCTGCGCGCCCCAGTGGAACGACGAGCCGCGCTTCTCGAGCGAGCGGAGCGCCTTCTGCAGCGCCTGCGCGTAGTTGCGGCCGATCGCCATCGCCTCGCCCACCGACTTCATGGTCGTGGTCAGCGTCTTGTCGGCGGCCGGGAACTTCTCGAACGCGAACCGCGGGACCTTCACGACCACGTAGTCCAGCGTCGGCTCGAAGCTCGCCGGCGTCACCTTGGTGATGTCGTTCGGGATCTCGTCCAGGCGGTAGCCGATGGCGAGCTTCGCGGCGATCTTGGCGATCGGGAAGCCGGTCGCCTTGGAGGCGAGGGCGGAGGAGCGGGAGACGCGCGGGTTCATCTCGATCACGATGATCCGGCCGTCCGCCGGGTCGATCGCGAACTGGATGTTGCAGCCGCCGGTGTCCACGCCCACGTCGCGGATGATCCGGATGCCGATGTCGCGCAGCTTCTGGTACTCGCGGTCGGTGAGGGTCAGCGCCGGTGCGACGGTGATCGAGTCGCCCGTGTGCACGCCGACGGGGTCGACGTTCTCGATCGAGCAGACGACGACCGTGTTGTCGGCCGTGTCGCGCATGAGCTCGAGCTCGTACTCCTTCCAGCCGAGGATCGACTCCTCCAGGAGAACCTCGGTGGTGGGGCTCTGGTGCAGGCCGTCGCCGACCATCCGCACCAGCTCCTCGCGGGTGTAGGCGAAGCCGGAGCCCAGGCCGCCCATGGTGAACGACGGGCGGATGACGAGGGGGTAGCCCAGGTCCTCGGCGTACTCGATCGCCTCGTCGACGGTGTGCGCGATGTAGGACTTCGCGACGTCGGCGCCCGCGTCCAGCACCAGCTGCTTGAAGATCTGGCGGTCCTCGCCGCGGTTGATCGCCTCGAAGCTCGCGCCGATGAGCTCGACGCCGTACTTCTCGAGGATCCCGAGGTCGTGCAGCTGGATGGCCGCGTTCAGGGCCGTCTGCCCGCCGAGGGTCGGCAGGATCGCATCCGGCTTCTCCTTGGCGATGATCGCCTCGATCGCCTTGGGCGTGATCGGCTCCACGTAGGTGGCGTCGGCGAAGTCGGGATCGGTCATGATCGTCGCCGGGTTGGAGTTGACGAGGATCACGCGCACCCCCTCGGCGCGCAGCACGCGGCAGGCCTGGGTGCCGGAGTAGTCGAACTCGACGGCCTGTCCGATGACGATCGGGCCGGAGCCGATGACCAGGACGCTCTGGATGTCTTCCCTGCGCGGCATTACTTCTGCTCTCCGATGCTGCTGGTCGTGGGGATGTCGGTGGGCTCCGAGGCCCCGCGCCCGGCCGTGCGCTGCACGACCATCTCGCGGAAGCGGTCGAAGAGGTGGTTGGAGTCGTGCGGGCCGGCCGCCGCCTCCGGGTGGTACTGCACCGAGAAGGCGGGGATGTCGAGGCAGCGCAGGCCCTCCACGACCGAGTCGTTGAGGGAGTAGTGGCTGACCTCGACGCGGCCGAAGCCCTCGGGCGAGTCCAGCTCGCCCTCGATCGGCGCGTCCACGGCGAACCCGTGGTTCTGCGAGGTGATCTCCACGCGGCCGGTGAGCTTGTCGAGCACGGGCTGGTTGATCCCGCGGTGGCCGAACGGGAGCTTGTAGGTGCCGAAGCCGAGAGCGCGCCCCAGCAGCTGGTTGCCGAAGCAGATGCCGAAGAACGGCAGGTCGGCGCGCAGCGTGGTGCGCAGCAGCTCGACGTGGCGGTCCGAGGCCTCGGGGTCGCCGGGGCCGTTGGAGAAGAAGAGCGCGGACGGGTCGAGCGCGAGCACCTGCTCGGCGGTCACCGACTCGGGCAGCACGTGGACGTCGAAGCCGCGCTCCGCGAGGTAGTCGACCGTCGAGGTCTTCACCCCCAGGTCGATGACCGCGACCGAGCCGACGCGCTCGCCGCGGGCGGGCACCGTGTACTGCTCGACGGTCGAGACCGAGGAGGAGAGGTTGAGCCCCTGCATCTGCCGGCCGCCGAGGACCAGCGCGAGCTGCTCCTCCTCGGGGAGGGCGAGGTCCTCGCCGGAGAACACGCCGGCGCGCATCGAGCCGGCCGAGCGGATGTGGCGGGTGATCGCCCGGGTGTCGACGCCGGAGATCCCGACGATGCCGTCGGTCTCCAGGTCGTCGCCGAGGGAGCGCTGCGCGCGGAAGTTGGAGACGACGCGGGAGGGGTCGCGGACGACGTAGCCGGCGACCCAGATGCGGCGCGACTCCATGTCCTCGTCGTTGGTCCCGGTGTTGCCGATGTGGGGCGCGGTCTGCACGACGATCTGGCCGGCGTAGCTCGGGTCGGTCAGCGTCTCCTGGTAGCCGGTCATGCCGGTGGCGAAGACGATCTCGCCCAGGGTGCGGCCTCGGGCGCCGTAGGCCTGTCCCCGGAATCGTCGTCCGTCCTCGAGGACGAGGACGGCGGTGGGTTCGGTGCTGAGGCGTGTCGTTGGCACGGACTAGGAGCCCTTCTGGGTCGTGTCGGGGCCGCCGTCCTCGTCCTCGAGGACGGACGACGATTCCGGGGACAGGCCTACGG